>JBGAJL010000058.1:0-27529 GCA_044224935.1 Flavitalea sp. | reverse complement strand
TACCCCGGCGCTTCCCGGCTCACGAAAGATCGGAACCATCGCTGAGCGCCACCCTTCCGGAGGAAGGAATGCAGGCGCTCCGACTGTTTTGAAGATGCAATTAATTCGGGAATTTACGTCCCCTCCTCCGGAGGGGTAGGGGTGGTTCCCGTCGTTCAAATTATTTTGAATCCGCAATCAATCCGGGAAGTTGCATCCGCAGGAGGATGGGTTGCCCCGGATGCATAAAAGATTGTACGCTTCTTTCAGTTGAAGCGATTATTATTGCAAAGAATTTTATCGAAGTGCCCATGCATTCATTCAAAATATTTTGACGGAACCTCGTTTTCATATAACCGGTCCTGAATTGCTGGTCCGGATTAAAGAACAGGGGTCCGCCGCATTCGATCAACTGTTTCACCAGTTGTACGCGCGGTTATGTGTTTTTGCAGACCGCTATATTGACAATGAAGAAGCGGCGAAAGATATTGTTTCAGATCTGTTCCTCACACTCTGGAACGAACGTGGAAAGCTTTCCGATGTGAAAGATGTTTCCGCCTATCTCTACGTGGCTGCCAGATACAGATCGTTGAATTATCTCAGGCACAGCCATATGCTCAGGAAACATGAGCTTCAACTGCAGCAATCGTGGCTTGCCGGCGAACAGCTTGCTATTGATCAGCCTATTTACGAAGCGGAAACCATCCGTTTACTGTATAAGGCCGTGGATGAATTGCCATCGGAGTGCAGGCAGGTGGCCATGCTGAGCCTCCAGGGTCTTTCAACCGGCGAAATTGCCAGGCAGTTGCAGATCACTCCTGCAGCGGTCAGCAACCAGAAAGCCCGTGCGGTCCGCCTTTTGAAGTTTAAGATCCCCGCTATTGCCGGGTTTATCCTGTACAGTATTTTCAATTGTAATTAAGCCCTGT
Organism: Flavitalea sp.; assembly: GCA_044224935.1. Classification (GTDB taxonomy): domain Bacteria; phylum Bacteroidota; class Bacteroidia; order Chitinophagales; family Chitinophagaceae; genus Flavitalea. Next base: position 26,621 of record JBGAJL010000058.1, on the reverse strand, counting down.
ACAAATTATTTGTAAAAATATATTTGGGAGGAAGTGTATTTTTTTCAGCATGATTGTCTTGTAAAATGAACTCATGCCGATGCATAAAATGATTCTCCCGGACGAAATATCCAAACAACAACTGGAAACCATTGAACGATGGGCAGAACTCACCGCAGCTTACCGGCAGGGTCTGCTGTCTGCTGACGCGCAGGCTGAACTGGAGAACCTTCTTCAAACCCATACTGATTTTAAAAACTGGTTCGCGCAATTGAACGGCGAAGAAACGACCGCTGAGCTGCTTAAAAAATATGACAGGTTCATGAATAGCACCGGCGCTGCAATTGAACAGTTTGCCCGGGAGGCTCAGCCGGTGCAGATACATTCCGGCAGCGTGCTCCGGGCAGCCTGGCTGAAATATGCTGCCGCTGTTGTTTTGATCTGCGCAGGTATAGCCATTTATCTTTATACCTCAAGGAAAGAACCACATGCTCCGGTTATCAGCAGCAACAGGCAGGATGTGTTGCCCGGTGGCGATAAAGCTGTTTTAACCCTTGCCGACGGATCAAAGATCATTCTTGACAATGCAGCCAGCGGAAATCTCGCCAGCCAGGGCGGGGCGCAGGTGATCAAGCTCGATAACGGGCAGGTTGTCTACAAGGTGCGGGATTTGAGCAGTGAACAGGTGATGTGGAATACCATGAGCACGCCTGCAGGCGGCCAATACCAGGTGGTGCTTCCCGACGGAACGAAAGTCTGGCTTAATGCATCCAGCTCCATCACATTTCCAACTGCTTTCACGGGCGGCAAACGGCAGGTGACGGTTCGCGGGGAAGCCTATTTTGAAGTGACTGCCAACCGTAAACAGCCGTTTACGGTAGATGTAGACGGAAATTCGACGGTGCAGGTGCTGGGTACCCGTTTTAATATCAATTCATATATAAATGAGGGATCTGTTATAACCACGCTTCTGGATGGAAGTATAAACGTGGTTAAAGCGGATCGGAATGCGATCCTGAAACCGGGCCAGCAGGCAATAATTGCCGGGCCAGCTGCGCAGGGATCGCAAAACGCTTCCGGCATTATTGTACGATCCGATGCGAATGTGGAACAGGCGCTGGCCTGGAAAAACGGCCTGTTCGATTTCAACGGCCTGGATCTGAAAGCAGTAATGCGGCAATTGGAAAGATGGTATGATATTAAAGTTCAATACCAGGGAACTGTTGATGGCGGAATTTTCAGAGGAAAAATTTACCGCAATGTGAAATTGTCCGATGTGCTGGACATTTTACAGAAAATAAGCGGGGTCAAATTCAGGATAGAAGGTAAAACACTTATTGTAATGACATAATCTGATCATCTCACCCATAAAAAAGCCAACGATCTGGAATATCGCTGGCCTGGAGTATGGGTCAGATAAACAACTGGTCGCTCAAGACTGCTATTTATCACCGCGTTGGCCGAAGCATTAGCGGCGGCTGACCCAAACACTGCAAAAGTATGCTAAAAACACTCATTTGTTCGTGGCCGGCCTGGCTGAGGCACCCGTACATTGCCCCTGCCGCCAACACCAAAAATCTATTACTGGCGATGAAGCTGACAACTGTATTATTACTGTGTGGCCTTTTAAATGCTTCCGCGAAGGTCGTTTCTCAAAACGTCAGCTTTTCCGGAAAGGATGTGCGTTTGGAAACACTTTTTCAACAGGTTGAAAAACAGACAGGCTTTATTTTTATTTATAAAGAGGACGCGCTTAAATCTTCCCATCCCGTTACCATTAACGCCGAAAATATTTCCCTAGAAAAATTCCTGCAGGAAGTTTTCAAATCGCAGCCATTGGCATTCGATATCAAAGGAAAGAATATTCTTGTTTATCCCGGATCTGCGGCGGCGCCGCCTGGCAGGCAATCGAACGATATACCGGGTGTCAGCTTTCTCGACGGGTCTGTAAGCGGTGTGATAAAAGATCCCAAAGGCAACCCGCTTTCTGCAGTGTCGGTGGTGCTGCAGCCGCTCAATAAAGGCACGACCACGGATCAGAAAGGGCAATTCGTTTTTAAAAATATCCCGGTGGGATTTTATACGCTGGAATTATCTCTCGTAAGTTTTTTAAAACAGGAAAAAAAGATTTACCTCGGAAATTCCACGCTGGATATTGAAATAATCATGCAACCGGTTTCGGAGATACAGCAGGAAGTGGTTGTTAATACGGGTTATCAAACCATTTCGAAAGAAAGAAGTGCGGGCTCATTCGCAAAGCCCGATATGGATATTATTGCGGAACGGCCCGGCAGCTTAAATATACTGCAGCGCCTCGATGGGCTCGTGGCCGGTCTGACTGTTAACAATTCACCCAGCGCTTCTCAAAACCCGTTTTTAATCAGGGGGCTTTCCACTATCGGCATTCCTGATCCTCAAAACGCTAAAGTGCTAACGGGCACAAACCGCAACCCCTTATATGTTGTTGACGGTATCCCGATGGATGATATTACCACTATAAATCCCAATGATGTATCAGACATCACCGTTCTTAAAGACGCTACAGCCGCGTCTATCTGGGGCGCCCGCGCATCGAACGGCGTCATTGTGATAGTCACCAGAAAAGGCGCTTATAATGATAAGCTCACTGTGCAATACGACGGATTTGTGAATTTCCAGGGACGGCCGGACCTTGATTATATACCTGTGCTGAATAGCCGGCAGTTCATTAATTCTGCAAAAGAAATATTCAACCTGAAAGATGCGGATAATCCGAAATATTATGCCGAAGTGTTTCCCTGGAACTCGATCTCCGCTTACCAGTCAATTGCGAACACCGGCGTTGCCCCGCACGAAGCGATCTTATACGCAGGTTTCCTCGGAAAATTATCCGGCCAGCAGGTGGATGCAGCGCTCGACAGCCTGTCTTCGTTAAGCAACAGGCAACAGATTAAAGACCTCTGGTACAGGAATGCATTATTGTCCAGCCACACCCTCTCGGTTTCAGGCGGGGGAAAGGTTCATTCATTTTATGGTTCATTGACATATACCAACACCACGAGTAATCGCCCCAAAGACCGTGATGATTATTTTAAGCTGAATTTCCGGCAGGATTTTAAATTCAACGATCGCATCCAGTTTTATCTCATCACCGATCTTTCCAATTCTATCGTCAAAAATCAGCGGAACATAGCAGTGGATTATGGATTTTATCCCTACCAGTTGTTCAGGGATGCAAACGGAAATAACCTTCCCGTTTCTTATATGCGCTATCTCAGTGATTCCGTACGACAGGTTTTTCAGTCGAGAAGCCGCATCAATCTCGATTATAATCCGTTAGATGAAGTGGGATTGGGAAATACCAAAAGCGATGCATTGCTGAACCGTATTGTGGGGGGCGCATCGATAAAGCTCTTCAGGGGGTTGAAATTTGAAGGCACATACGGATACATAAAAGGCAGTAAAAAAACCACCAGTTTCGACGATGCCCAAAGTTATCTCGTGCGCAGTGAGTTATTGCAGTTCACCATTGCACCTACGCCTGAATCAACGCCGCAATACATCCTGCCAGGTATGGGCGGGAGATATACGGTTGCGCAGCAAACACAGCGCAACTGGACCGTGAGAAACCAGTTGGTTTTTGATAAAGAATGGAATAACAGGATGCACCAGATTACACTTTTAGCCGGGCAGGAAAGCCAGGAACAACTGATGGCGTTTAACAGCAGCACCGTCAGGGGATATGACCCGGTATTGCAGACTTTCGGAGCGGTAGATTACAAAACACTGAATTCACCCGGTGTTTCCGGTACCGTGATGCCTAACAGCGGAAGCAAAAGCGTGCTGGCGAACGATGTCTTTCTGGCTAATGAAACGCAGGTACGCTTCAGGTCTTATTATGCCAATGGCGCTTACACTTTTAATGATAAATATTCCATCAACAGCAGTTGGAGACTGGATGGAAGCAATTTATTCGGCATTGACAAATCCGCACAGAATAAACCAGTCTGGAGTGTGGGCGGTAAATGGCTGATGAGCGGCGAGAAATTTCTTTATTCAACCGAATGGCTCAACAACCTGGCATTGAGAGTGACTTACGGAATAACCGGTAATGCACCCAACCCAGGTACGGCTGCATCATACGATATTTTAAGTGCTGTGAGCGGATCGTCGTTGCCGGATCAGAGGGGACTTGTAGTGGCCACCGCTGCAAATCCCAAGCTGACCTGGGAAAGCACGAAAACCTTGAATATCGGGATCGACTTTGCAGTACTGAACAACAGGATAGAAGGAGCAATAGACGTGTATAAAAAAAGGACCGATAACCTGTTGGGAGAAGTGCCTACCAACAGCCTTACCGGCTACTCAAGCATTGTCGGAAACCTGGGCGTACTGGAAAATAAAGGCGTTGAAATTATGCTTACAGCGCTTGCAGTGCACAAAAACAGTTTTAACTGGACTATGCAATTAAATATGGCTTACAACCACAACAGGGTGGTGAAGCTGAATAATTTAATTCAACTCACAACGGGTGCGCAGCAGGTGCAGCAGCAATATGTGGCCGGGTACAGCGCGTTTACATTGTTCGCCTATAACTATGCAGGCTTGAATGATAAAGGCGATCCGCAAATCTATCTGCATGATAAAACCATAACCTCTTCGAGAAATGTAACAACACCGCAGGATATAATTTTCATGGGCACCTATCAGCCCGTATGGAGCGGAGGTTTCACTAACCGGTTCAATTATCACAGTTTCAATCTTATTCTCAACACGGTTTTCAATCTCGGTGATGTAATGCGGCGTGATGTGAACCTTTTTTACAGCGGAAGGCTGAAGCATAATAACATGGCCACCGGCGGATTTACGACAGGTAATCTTAATTCCGAATTCCTGAACCGGTGGAAACAGCCGGGAGACGAAAAAATCACAGATATTCCTTCGTATGTGGTGAATCCTGCCACCAGCGATACCCGCAGGGACGTGACTTATTACCAGTATGCAGATATTAACATTGAAAATGCTTCATTCATCAAGCTGCGCGACATCACTTTGTCGTACACCCTTCCGGGTAAAATCAGTAATAAACTGCGGGCACAGTTTATAGATTTCAGGCTGCAGGTGGGAAATATTATGCTATGGAAAGCTAACCATTCCGGCATCGACCCGGAATTCCAGGATGCATTTACCGGGAAAAGAGGGCTGAGGACGCAGCAGCATACATTGACGTTTGGCGCTCATGTTAACTTTTAAACTTCATTTCAATGAAACTGAAATATAATAACTATATAAATCTATTATTGGCATTGTTTTTTTCACAGGCAATGATTTCCTGTAAAAAAAGTTTTCTTGAGACAGAGCCGAAAGGAAAACTGATTGCCAAAACAATATCCGATTATTCCCTTCTCTTAAACAGCATAGACCTGCTGAATACAGGCGGCGCTAATGCACAGGTGTATATGGGTGATGAAATGGCTGTTGCCGAACCTTATTTTGATGCGAGCGAGCCGAGAACACAACGCCTGTTCAAGTGGGAGCCCACAGTGTATGAACCTGGCGAAAATGCGCCTGAAACGGAATCTCTTTTGCAGCAATTATACACTTACAATAAGATCATCAATGAAATAGAGAACGCTTCCGGCAATGATGAATCATTGAGAAAGTCGGTTCGTGCAGAGGCAATGGCCAACCGCGCATGGATATATTTCCAGCTTATCAATTATTTTGGAAAACCTTACAGCGCTGCCACCGCTTCAGCAGATCCGGGCTTCGCCATTATAAAAGCTGCAGATGTGACTGCCGTTAAATTCACAAGGGCAAGTGTACAGGAGGTATATGATTTTATTGTTGCAGACCTTACTTCCGCTATCCCCGATCTGCCGGCAAAAACAACTTACCGCATACGCATGTCCAGGCCGGCAGGAGAAGCTCTGCTGGGTAAAGTGTATATGTTCATGAATAAATTCAGTGACGCGCTGCCGTTGCTGAACGATGCACTCACTGATCTCCAGCTTTCTTCCATTCCCATTCATTTAACCGATTATAATGCGGCTTTTGCTCCAGATGGCGAATTCATGCCTATTGACTTTTTTGGCCCTTCAACTCCTGTGATCAATGACAACCCGGAAGCTATTTATGCAAGACAGTTTTCAAATTTCTGGATCCTCTCGTCCGAGCTCGTCATCTCCCCTGCAACAGTTTCACTTTTCAAACCGTCTGATCTGCGATTGAACTTTTTCTCGGATGGTCCGTTCCCTGCCGGCCCGCCTTATCAAAACGGATTGTTAAGAAGAATGGGCCCGCTGACAACAGGCTATGGTGTTATGCTTCCCGATCTGATCCTGTTAAGGGCAGAGTGCAGGGCAAGACTGAACGATTTGCCGGGTGCCGTTGAAGACGTGGAAACGCTCCGCAGCAACCGGATGCCCGCGTCTGATGTGCCCGTGCCTGCAGAAGCCGCTGCCGGACAAAAATCACTGGTGGAATATATCCTGCAGGAACGTACCCGTGAATTCGCAAGCCAGGGCTACCGCTGGCTCGATATGCGAAGGCTTACCGTGGACCCGCTGTTTGAAGCTTCCGGTTTTGTGCACAGCATTTACGCAGAGGATGGTTCACAGCAAAATATAACAATGCCTGCCGACCGGATCGTGCTCAAAATCCCTCCGAAGATCCTTAATGAAAACCCCGGAATGGAAGACAACCCATAAACTCATAATGACCTGCTGAAACCACATTTAAAAAAATATTAGTATGAATAAATTGAAAAGCACCCTGTTGCTGATGGCCATTTGCCTTTCTGTATTGTCCAAAGCGCAAGACACAAAAAACCTCATGCAGCAGATAAAAGAGATGCGCAGTGAAACGGATCCTGCAAAGAGCGTCTCCCTGATGAAAAAAATTATAAAAGAAAATAATTTAAAAGAGGATAAAGACGGGGAAACGATAGACATGATGAAGGGAGAAGTGGCCATGGATTATATACATGCAGGCAAATACAAGGAATTTGAAAAATGTATTTCTTCGATGCACAGTAAGTTTAACCAGACCTCTTATTTAAATATGGCTGCCACCGACCTGGCTGAGCAGAAAAAAGATCTGCAGGTGGCTGAGAAACTGGCAAAACAAACACTGGACTTATATAATTCCTATAAGGATGATCCTAAGGCCAGGCCCGCCGATATGCCCGAAGAAGACTGGAAACGCTTTATGAATTTTGCATATTATCCCTATTGCGATACCTACGCGATGGTGCTGCATGCATTGGGAAAAGACAAAGAAGCACTAGTGTACCAGGAAAAATCCTTTGATGGCCCGCCTGAAGATGCTTTGCCTTCCGCCGTTGAGCGATATGCAGTGCTGCTGAACAATAATAACCAGGAAGAAAAAGCATATTCGCTCCTGTTGCAAATGGCCAAAACAGGTAAATCGAGCGCAGCGATGAATAACCTGCTCAGGGAACTATACACTAAAAGAAATAAAGATGCAGGTGATTTCGATGTGTTCTTTGACAGCCTGCAGAACAATATTATCGTTTCGCTGAAAGAAGAGCTCGGTAAAAAGATGATGAACGTGGAAGCTCCGGGCTTTACGTTGAAGGACCTGGATGGAAACAATATTTCGCTGGCCGATTTCCGTGGCAAAACAGTTGTGCTCGATTTCTGGGCCACCTGGTGTGCGCCCTGCAAGGCTTCATTTCCCGCCATGAATAAATTCATGAAGCGGCATCCGGAAATTGTATTCTTATTCATCGCCACACAGGAGAAGCAGGAAGGTGCATTGGAAAGGGTTAAAAAATATATTGCCGAAAAGCAGTATCCTTTTCATGTGTTGATGGACGAACCTTCGGAAAACAATCCGCAGTTATTTAAAGCGCTTTCTGCGTATAAGCCCCAGGGTATTCCTGCCAAAGTGATAATCGATTCCAAAGGCAAACAGCGATTTTTATCGATAGGCTTCACTTCCGATACCCAACTGATCAACGAAATGGAGGCGATGATTCAGCTTGCCGCACAGGGATAAGTTCGATTTTCTTTTTTCGTCTCAGCACAGGGGGAAGATTTTCGATAATTCTTTGCTTTAAAATATGGATAAGCCTCGTTTTGCTGAATGTTTTTAGCGTGATAAGGCTTATCTCGCGCGCCGGTGCGGGATTTTTGAAATACCGCAACATGTTTTTTTGAGAATTATTCATGTCGTAGGTGGCCAGCTCGGGCAGCAGGGTAATGCCACCGTTTTTATCCACAAAACGTTTGAGCGTTTCAATACTGCCGGCTGCATAGTCGAAATGTTTTTCTATCGAGGCATCTTTCTGCAATTCGCAAAGGTTCATTACCTGGCTGCGCAGGCAATGTCCCTCTTCCAATAACCACATGCGATTTACATTGATATCAGCCGGTAATAAATATTTCTTGTTGAAAATCTTTTCTTTTCGCGATACGTATGCGATGAATTCTTCATTAAATAAAAACTCTTCTTTTAATTCAGGTATATTCAACGGCGTTGCCATAATACCTGCATCCAGCGATCCGTTTTTTAGCCCGCGCACCACATTTTCGGTGGTCAGTTCATTTACGACCAGGCGAACCAGCGGGTAAGACTGTGTGAAATCCTGGATGAACAACGGAAGGAGATAGGGCGCCAGCGTTGGGATCACACCGATTTTCAGGCTTCCTCCCACGATACTTTTCTCCTGGTCGATCAGCTGGGTCATCATGCCCGCTTCGGCCAGGATTTTTTTTGCCTGATTAATTATGATCTGGCCGGTTTCCGTTGTAGTTAAGGGATGCGTACGGATGAATATCTGCACACCCAGTTCCGCTTCCAGCTTTTGTACCTGCATGCTCAGTGATGGCTGGGTAACATGGCATTCCGCCGCCGCCTTTGCGAAATGTTTTAGATTATCCAGGGCCACGATATATTCCAGTTGTACTAAAGTCATTATAGTTTAAAACTATTGAAGTATAAAATTAATTGATATTTATTATCTGGGCAATACTCTACATTTGTCGGGATGGAAAATGCCTGCATCTGGTGGGAAGGTTTTTCATAAATGCACTTTAACAAAACCCGTTCATTCTTAAATTTTAAAAAATGGAATCACAAGACATAAGCAAATGCCCCTTTCACAGTTCGTTGAAGCAAAATGTGGGTGGTGGCGGCACCCGGAACCGCGACTGGTGGCCCAACCAGCTAAGATTGAATATTCTTCGCCAGCACTCCGAACTGTCTAACCCGATGGGCGGGGATTTTAATTACGCGGAAGAATTTAAAACACTCGACCTGGATGCAGTTAAAAAAGATCTGACTGTGCTGATGACCGATTCGCAGCCCTGGTGGCCAGCCGATTTCGGGCACTACGGTCCGCTGTTCGTTCGCATGGCCTGGCATAGTGCAGGCACATACCGCACCGGTGATGGACGCGGCGGAGCAGGAGGGGGACAGCAGCGTTTTGCGCCATTAAACAGTTGGCCGGACAATGCCAGCCTCGACAAGGCACGCCGGTTGCTCTGGCCGGTGAAACAGAAATATGGCCGAAAAATTTCCTGGGCGGATCTGCTGATTCTTGCCGGGAATGTGGCGCTCGAATCGATGGGCTTTAAAACATTTGGATTTGCCGGTGGCCGTGCCGACCAGTGGGAAGCGCAGGAAGATGTGTATTGGGGCGCAGAAACAACCTGGCTGGGTGGTGATGTGCGCTATGCGCATGGTTCGGAAGGCGTGGAAAAATCGGGTGGAGTATTATCTGCAGATGATAATGCGGATGGAGACATTCACTCGCGTAATCTGGAAAGACCACTTGCGGCTTCTCAGATGGGACTTATCTATGTAAATCCTGAAGGGCCCGATGGTAATCCCGATCCGATCGCTGCCGCCAGGGATATCCGTGACACGTTCGGACGTATGGCGATGAATGATGAGGAAACGGTAGCGTTGATTGCAGGTGGGCACAGCTTCGGAAAAACTCATGGCGCGGCTGCTACCACTTTTGTAGGAAAAGAACCGGAAGCGGCGGCCATCGAAATGCAGGGCCTCGGCTGGCAGAACGGTTATAAATCCGGTAAAGGTGCAGATACTATTACCAGCGGCCTCGAAGTAACCTGGACAAAAACGCCTACCCAATGGAGCAATAACTTTTTTGAAAATTTATTTGGCTTTGAATGGGAACTCACCAAGAGCCCGGCAGGCGCACAACAATGGGTAGCAAAAAATGCAGATGATATTATTCCGGATGCATTTGAAGCGGGTAAAAAGCAAAAGCCCACTATGCTTACCACCGATATTTCGCTGCGGGTAGACCCGGTGTATGAAAAAATATCCCGGCATTTCCTGGAAAATCCCGATGCATTTGCGGACGCATTTGCCCGTGCCTGGTTTAAATTAACGCATCGTGATATGGGCCCCCGTTCCCGTTACCTGGGCCCTGAAGCGCCAAAGGAGGACCTGCTCTGGCAGGATCCGATTCCCGAACTGGATCATGAATTAATTGATGCAGACGATATTGCTGCACTGAAAACAAAAATCCTTAATTCGGGATTGAGCATTTCGCAGCTCGTTTCTGTTGCATGGGGCTCGGCCGCCAGTTTCCGTGGTTCCGACAAACGCGGCGGCGCAAACGGAGCCCGTATTCGTCTCGCTCCGCAGAAATACTGGCACGTGAATAATCCTGCACAATTGAGTAAGGTGCTTGATGTATTAGAAGGTATTCAAAAGGAATTCAATGCAGCACAGAAAGGCGGCAGGAAGGTTTCCATTGCCGACATCATTGTGTTGGCAGGTTGTGCGGCCGTTGAAAAAGCGGCAAAAGATGCCGGGCATGATATTGAAGTTCCTTTTACCGCGGGCCGCATGGATGCATCGAAGGAAAATACAGATGTGGAATCGATCGGGTTGCTCGAGTTGCCTGCTGATGGTTTCCGCAATTATCAGCGGAAGAAATTTTCAGTATCACCCGAAGCCTTATTAATCGACAGGGCGCAGTTGCTCAACCTCACTGCACCCGAACTGACGGTGCTGGTTGGTGGCATGCGTGTGCTGAACGCCAATTTTGACGGGTCTGCACATGGCGTGTTTACGAAACAGCCCGGAAAGCTGACCAATGATTTCTTTGTAAACCTGCTGGACATGCGCACTGCGTGGAAGCCTGTTTCGGAAGACAGGGAACTGTATGAAGGATATGACCGGGCGACTGGCCAGCCGGTATGGACAGCTACCCGCGTTGACCTGGTTTTCGGCGCCAATGCAGAATTGAGAGCTATTGCAGAAGTATATGCAGGTGCAGATGCACAGGCTAAGTTTGTAAAAGATTTCGTGGCGGCGTGGAATAAAGTGATGAACCTTGACCGGTTTGATCTGGCGTAATTTTTCGATAGTTATTTAAAAGGCCTGCCGGAAACTGCCGGTTTTTTTTACTGGTGAAGAAATTGTTTTGAGCTGGATAACAACGCTTGCAGAAATAATTTTTTTTCGCGGATAGTGTTAAAAAATAAAATATCGTCATAAATAATATATAATGTACTGCATTGCGGAACTCATGAATTTATCGAATAGAACAATGGAAAAATAATTGAGTTGACTATAGTTCACAGACAACTATTATCGCAGATGTATTATACCGGATTCAGTAATATTTGTTAGTTTGCGGTGTGAACCCGGTTCAATTACAAGATGAACAGTCTTTAATAGAAAATGTAGCCTCCGGCGATGCCCGTGCCTTTGATCAGTTGGTGTGCCGGTATGGAAAGAAAGTGTATGCGTTTGTCCGGAAGCACTGCCGTTCCCACGATTTGGCAGAAGATATCGTGCAGGATATTTTCACGCGATTATGGATCATAAGGGAGTGCCTGGCGGGCATCAAAAACGTAGATGGCTTTCTATACATATTGTCGCGCAATCTTGTTTATGATGCCTTGCGCAAAGAGTTGAAAGTGCAAAGAAATCAGTTGCAATACTTCACAGCCAGCTTATCCCGGGAAGCCCACTCACATCAGGAACCCGATTTATACCATGAGCCTGATCCTGTGAGTATGCAGATCGATTTGATAAACCTGGCCGTTCAGGAACTTCCTTCCCAGCAAAAAAAAGTATGGGAACTCGCGCGCCGCGACGGCCTGAAGCAATCGGAGATAGCCAACCGCATGAATCTTTCACGGGAAACGGTGAAAAAATACCTGGGGTATGCAACTGCTTCCGTGGCAAAATTTGTAACAAGCAGGATGCCGTTGCCGCTATTGATGCTTACTGCGCTGTTTAAGCATTGACAACCATTTTGCTGCCTCCGCCTGCCTCAATGCTTTCTCAAAAAAAATATTTAGTTTATTGACTCACAGACTATTAATTTAAAATCCACGTCTTTCTGCTTCGGAAACTTTCACAAAATTGGTAAAGACAAAAAAAAGTTAAAATCCGGTAGCCCCATTTTACAGTTTGTGCCGTCAAACAATAAAGAAACCATTCATATTCCTTAGATGGAGCGAATCAGACACCTTTACGAGTCCTGGATAGCCGGCACCGCAACAGATAGTGAAGTTTTGGAGCTTTATGATTTAATGAAAGCGCCAGGCAGTTTCGATTCGTTGGCCCCCGCAATGAAAGCGGTTTGGAATAGCGAAAAGAATGCGTTTGAGTTACCGGATGATGAGCAGCTTCATCATGTCGCTGCCCGGATTTTGGAGGGATATCCTCCGGAAAAAGAGGTTGTATCGCCGGGCCGCGTTCGCTTTATGTCAAAATCGTGGCTTCGTTATGCGGTTGCCGTGCTGATCGTTTTCGGAACGGCGGCCTATTTTTTTCTACAGCAGCGTTCACCGAAAACCGTTTCTGAAAAACCAGTCGCCCATGCAGATGTGGCGCCCCCCGCTTATGGCCAGGCTGTTCTTACGCTTGCCAGCGGCCGGAATTTGTATTTGAATGATTCTTCAAACGGCTCGATTGCCACCCAGCAGGGGTTACAGATCAGTCATGGAGATAATGGTGAAATCGTATATGAGGCAACCGGTTCTGCGGCGGCGGCAGCTATAGAATACAACACGCTTTCCGTACCGAAAGGGGGACGCATTGCTACTATCATCCTTGCTGATGGAACCCGTGTGTATTTGAATTCGGAATCTTCATTGAAATATCCGGTTCAGTTTTCGGGTCGCGAACGGACGGTTGAATTGCAGGGCGAGGCCTATTTTGAGGTTGCAGCTGATGCGCTCCGTAAATTTAAAGTGATCACGGGGGAAACGAGTACGGAAGTGCTGGGCACTTCTTTCAATATTAAATCTTACCCTGAAGAAGGCGCTTCATTCATTACCCTGTTGACAGGGGGCATAAAAGTGAGTGAAGGAGCTAAATCTGCCTTACCTAAGGCGGGCGAGCAATGTGTTTGCGATTCGGTTGCCGGATGGAAAATAAAACCTGTTAATACAGAAGAAGTGGTAGCCTGGAAAAACGGCTATTTTCAGTTTGAATCCGCTACGCTGAAAACAATAGCGCAGGAAGTATCCAGGTGGTACAATGTGCATTTTGTTTTTGAAAACAAAGAAGTTGAAAACGAAACCTTCCATGCTAAGTTTTCACGCAATTCCAAATTATCGGAATTATTTAAGGTGCTGGAATACTCAGACGTCAAATTTGAAATTATAAAAAACAATGAAGTTATTATCAAATAGATAGTGTATAGCTAAAGTAGCCGCTCCGGATTACGGCCGGAACGGCCTTGTCATTGGCTAAGAAACGTATAAACATTTATTGAATAACCAAAACTGAACAAAGGTATGCATTCGGAAACATTTTCCAAGTATGGCCATCGGTCGGCTGTACCTATTACTAAAGGTCTACTGATTATGAGATTGACTGTCTTTTTACTAACAGTCGGTTGTTTGCAGGTTTCTGCTTCCGGTCTTTCCCAAAAGATAACGTTGGAAGAGAAAAATATAACCCTGGAAAAGCTTTTTAAATCTATCGAGCGGCAGACCGGGTATTCCTTCTGGTATAAAACAAACCTTCTTGCTAAATCAAAATCGGTAGATGTATCGGTTAAGGATGGTTCACTAAACGAAGTGCTTGATCTCTGCCTTAAAGGGCAGGATCTTGTTTATAATATTGTTGACCGCACCGTAGTGATCAAACGTATGGAGCCGGTAATAACGATCAGGTATGCTATCGCCGAACCCCAGGCAATAGTCCATGGAACGATCACTGATGCGGCGGGTCATCCGTTGGCGGCTGTTACTGTGAAAAACAGGCGTACGGGTAAGCTCACGACTACTGATGCAGAGGGCCGGTTTTCGATTGAAGCAGTAGCTAATGATAATATCGAGTGCTCTTCAGTTGGTTACGCCACCCAGATAATTAAACTGACCAACGCAGGAATAAATCTTTCAATCGTTATGCATATCCAGGCCCAGGAAATGTCGGACCTGGTTGTGGTCGGTTATGGTACACAAAAAAGGAAAGACCTCACGGGCTCTGTTGCCTCTGTAAATGTAGAAGAAGTGAGAAATATTCCTTTTGCTACTTTCGACCAGGCGCTTGCCGGAAAGGCTGCAGGCGTACAGGTTACACAGGCCGACGGTTCGCCCGGTGGTGTGGCCAAGATCAGAATTCGCGGAGGTACTTCTCTGATGGGAGGCAACGATCCTTTGTATGTTATCGATGGCGTTCAATTACAAATACAGAATCCTTATGTATCCAACCAGGCAGAGGCCGTGAACCCGATCGACCGCCTGGGATCTGATGATCCCAATTCCAGCGTGTCCGGATCATTTTCCCGTGGCCTCAACAGCCTTGCTGGTTTAAATATTAATGATATCGAAAGTATCGACATCTTAAAAGATGCGTCGGCTACTGCTATTTATGGTTCGCGCGCTGCTAATGGCGTGGTAATTATTACCACGAAAAAAGGAAAGCAAAATCAAAAACCGCTCCTGGAAGCGAATTACTATACCGGTGTTGCGAAAGCCTTAAGGGAAAACCTGCTGAACGTAGATGAATACAGGATGGTTATGAAGGAAGCGGCTACCAACCTCAATGCTGCGAGAGCCCTGGCGGGCCAGGCACCTAACGCGGCAGCCACCAAAATAATCAATGATCCTACTTTTCTGGGTACAGCAAACACTGACTGGCTGGGCCTTGTATTGAGAAATGCATCTACGCAGAATGCCACGGTTTCCGTCAGAGGTGGTGGTGCGGGTTCAAGGTATTACACATCCCTGTCGTACGACAATCAAAAAGGTGTGGTGCAGGGTACAGACTTCAGCAGAATTGCCGGTAAAGTGAGTCTTGACAATGAGATTACCAAACGATTCCGCCTGAATACTAACCTGGATTACGGCTTTACCAAAAATAATATTACCAATGGTATCTATAGCCAGGCATTGTTTGCTCCGCCGACCCTGCCCGCGCGTAATCCTGACGGAAGCGTTTATCAATTTCTGGCTTCGAATGTTGGAGGATATGATTATACCGGTCTGCAAAACCCATTGGCTTTGCTGGAAGGAATCAACCGGGCCAAATCGGTTCTTTTAATCGGTTCACTGACGGCAGAATATGACGTGGCTAAAAATTTGCGTTACAAGAGCTCATTCGCCGTCAATTATGCCAACTACAACCAGGTCAACTATGTACCCAGTATTGCTGTAATTGCAAGCCCCAGTGGAGTAGATCCTTCCAATGGCGGTACAGGCGGCCAGGCCCAAACGGAAAAGGTGAATACCTTTTTTGAAAATACCCTTACATGGGACAAACAATTCAATAGCAATAACCGTATTAATGTAGTGGGTGGAACATCCTGGCAGAAATACCGCTTCAACTCCTTCTCGGCCAGTGGCCAGGGTTTTCCGGATGATAAGTTCCTGAACAATCTTTCCTCTGCTGCCATTTCACTTATGCCGACAGGTACATATGGTCAGAACACGCTGCTCAGTTTTTACATGCGTGCGAATTACGTGTTGAAGGATCGCTATATATTCACATTTACCGGCAGATCGGATGCCTCTTCCAAATTTCCGAAGGATAACCGCGTGGGATATTTCCCTTCCGGAGGTGTGGCCTGGAGAGTGTCTGAAGAAAAATTCATGAGCGGTATTTCCTGGTTATCCGACCTGAAGTTGCGGGCCAGCGCTGGATATACCGGTACCCAGAATATCGATGATAACCTGTTTTATACCTTGTATTCTCCCTATTCATATAACAGGACCAGCGCGCTTGTACCCACCCAGTTAGGAAATTCTGATATTAAATGGGAAACGACTTTGCAAAAAGACGCAGGCCTTGATTTCGCGCTGTTTTCTTCGCGGATTTCAGGAACGATCGGGTACTATGAAAAGGATACCCGCGATCTCCTGTTAACATCGAGCGTGGCGCCGAGCACTTCCTACAGCACGGTGATCGCCAATATTGCCCGCATTCGCAACAGGGGTCTTGAAATTGATCTGCGTTCCGAAATTATCAGGCATAAAAATTTCGGCTGGATAGCAGCTTTCAATGCATCCTCCAACCGTTCAAAAGTATTGGGTATTAATGGTGATTTCACTGATCCTAATAGTGATCCTGCTACTGCACAGTATTACCTGGGAAATTCTATTGTAAGAAACGGAGAGCCTATCGGACTCTTTTATGGCAAGGTGTTTAAAGGAATCATTCAAACGCAAAAGCAGTTGGACGATTATAAGGCCGCCTATCTTTATTCGATCTATTTCGATCCATACCTGAATATCGGAGACCCGATGTATGAACTGGATAGTACAGGTTTCCCCGCACAGGAAGTAATAGGTCAGTCGATGCCTAAATTATTTGGTGGATTCACGAATACATTCACTTTCAAAAATTTCAGCCTCGTTACTCTTTTATCGTTTTCTTTTGGAGGCAAGATCCTTTACGAAAGAGATATCGATAATTTATATATTACTACTTATACGAATAAGGACAAGCGTATACTCGGCAGGTGGACACCCGAGCATACCAACACCGACCGTCCAAGGCTTATCCTGGGCCAGAATGGATATATTTACACAAGCAGCTCCCAGGTGTATGATGGATCGTACGTTAAGCTGAAATCCGTTTCACTGTCGTATAATCTACCTGCTGCCACTTTGAAAAAGCTTAAGATGCAGCAGGCAATGATTTTCGTTTCGGGAACCAACCTGTTTAAAATAACGAAATATCCCGGGCTGGATCCTGAGGTGAGTAACAACCCATATAGCCTGATTAACGGAAACACAGATAATTCAACGTATCCGCAGGTAAAACAATACAGTGCAGGTATAAGAGTGTCTCTTTAATCAATTTTAAATCAAACATCGTGAAGAAATTTCTTATCATCATCATATCGGCCTGCTCATTGGCGGCCTGTAATAAAGAACTCAGTAAGCTACCGGAAAATGCAAAAGTGGATGGCAACACTATAATAGACGAAAAAACGGCACGCATTGCCCTGAATGGCGTATACTATCGTTTTGCGAACGTTCAGAGCGACAATAATGTTACCAGAGCGATGCCTATGGAAGTATATCCCGAAATGTTTTCGGGCTACCTGGGCTATGGATATGGGGAAATGGATGAAGAACGTAATATTTATTCAGGTGGAAGTGACTATTTCTGGCAATACTCTTATGATATTATTAATGCTGCCAACGGTGTTATTACCCGCGTGGAAGCGCTGCCGGATAATTTTTTCACCGGCGACGGAAAAAATGAGATTCTTGGACAGGCGAAATTTCTCAGGGCATATGCCACGGCTAAATTACTGGTATATTACAGCCAGTGGTTTGACCTGAGCAGCAAGTACGGCGTTCTGCTTCGCGAAGAACTGGTGGATCTGAAAAATGCGCCAAAGGCAAGAAGCACCGTTGCAGAAAGTTATGATTTCATTTTTAAAGACCTGGATTTCGCAATTGCCAATGCTCCGGCTACCGGGCAGAATGTATATGCAACCAAGTATGCTGCGATGGCGCTGAAGATGCGTGTTTTATTATGTCACGGCCAGCCCGCAGATTATACCGAGGTAATGACATTGGCCGACCAGATCACCGGCAGTGGCAATTATACCCTGGAAGCTTCTCCCAAGGATATTTTTTATTTAAAGGCACTTACCAGCAAGGAAGTGATCCTGGGAATAGCGCCACAGCAAAACCAGGAGTCATATTATTATAATCTCAGTCACCAGTACTATCCCGGCGCTTCTTCATTGTATGCTGCCAAGCAGGCGCTGATCGACCTGTTAAACGGCGATCCCCGGAAATCCTGGCTGATCGGCAGCCCGACAGATTATTTTCCGGAGGTCAGCTACTTTTTAAAATATATCGCAGAAGGTGCCAGTCCAACGCAGATATCTGAAACCGCTTATGCATTCCGGCTAACAGAAGTTTATTTATTGAAAGCCGAAGCGATCGTCAGATCGGGAGGAAGCCTGGGTGATGCGAAAACTATCATTAAGGATATTATGAGCAGGGCAGGAGTCACTGATTTTTCAAGTGTAGACGATGCTTCTGATTCCGATCAGCTTTTAGTAGAGCTTTTCAAGGAAACGGTGCGCAGCCTGGTGGGCGAAGACGGTCAGGACTGGATGATGCTGCTGCGCTTACCTGAAGCAACCGTTCAGGCACTCCGGCCGACTATTACTGACAAGATACAGTATATTCTACCGGTTCCTGGTTTAGAGTTTAAGTATAATTCTTTATTCGGTGATCAGAATCCGGGCTATCAGAAGTTTTAGTTTAAATTGGTATATAAAATCGTTCTATCATACTATTCAAACACCAATTAGCAATCATGAAAACAAAAAAGACTTTTGCGTTTGCTGTTCTTAGCCTGCTGGGTTTTAGTGCCCTGGCCCAGAACACGACGATTACCGGGAACCTCAAGGGCCTTAAAGCCGATGACGTTAAAATTATGTATTCCGCAGGGAAGGAGCATAAGACCGATACTGTAAAGCTGGTTGACGGCAAATTCACCTGGAAAGGCAATCTGTCCGAACCGCAGGAAATGTATATGATGCTGCCCAACCGGTATTATTCCTTTTTTGCGCAGAGTGGAAAGATCAGCATCACCGGTATTTCGGACTCTACCGAATCGTACGTGGTGAAAGGTTCGAAGATCCAGGATGAATCGGTGGCATATGATAAATCAATTAAGGACCTCACCGACCAGGAAATGCCGTTATACCAGCAATATGGTAAGGGCACGAAGGAAGAGCAGAGCGCACTGGAAGAAAAGCTCGATAAGATCCGGGAAGAAAAAAGAAAAAGAGCCGATGCGTACATCAAGGCCCATCCGTCCAGCTATTACAGCATCAGTCTGGTGGCGAGCCGTGCAGCGTATGGAAACGATTATGCCCAGGTAAAGAAAATATATGACCTGCTGGATGAAAAAGCCAGGCAGACAGCCGCCGGCAAAGCGCTTACCGAACGCCTGGATGTGCTGAAAAGAAGTGCGATCGGCGCAGACATGATCGATTTCACGCAGAATGATACCACGGGAACACCTGTTCATTTTGCTGATTTCAAAGGCAAATATGTGCTGGTTGATTTCTGGGCCAGCTGGTGCGGTCCCTGCAGAGGTGAGAATCCCAATGTGCTGAAAGCATACGATGCTTATAAGGATAAGAATTTTACAGTGGTGGGTGTTTCCCTCGACGATAAGGGCGACAATTGGAAAAAGGCGATCCGCGAAGATAAAATGCCGTGGGCACAGGTGTCAGATCTGAAAGGATGGAAGAATGAGGTGTCCACTTATTATGGCATCCAGGGCATTCCCAGCAATTTACTGGTGGACCCTTCCGGAAAGATCCTTGCCAAGGACCTTCGCGGGGAAGGATTGCACAAGAAGCTGGCTGAATTATTAAATTAATCGTTGTAAACGATTGCGATATGAAAAATAAATGCATGCAGTTTCTGCTGCTGCTGGGTGTAATTGTTTTTTCTATAAATACGAATGCACAACCGGCGCAGAAATATCGGCTGAAGGTGTTGTTTGTGGGCTATGACCCGGCAAAGCCAATGCCCGAAGGGAAAAGATTTTACCCGGGAATGATGAGCAAGGAAGCGTTTACGGCTGAGCTTCCCCTTCGCATGTCTTCTTTTAAGGAATTACTCGGTACTTATTTTACCGAGGTGCAGACGATGGACTGCCGCGACTGGAAGCCGGGCGATTCCGATCCGTATGATGTGACGGTGTTCGATTTCCGGACAACGGCCATCGACCCGGGAAATCCCGGCACTCCGGAGAAGAATTATTCAGACTACAGGCCGGCGAAATATCTTCCGGATAATTATTCAAAGCCTTCGGTTTTTATTTCCAGCACGGCTTCCGATATGGGCGCTGCCATTGGTTTAAAGCTCGACTGGCTTTGTCTCTGCCTGGATGCCGATGCACATCATGTCAACACGCAGCATGCTATTTTTAATGGCCCGGTGGAGAAGGTGGTGCCTACGATGGAAATGAAAAACACGCCCGATGGCGTGTATCATTACACAACGGGCAGCACCGTGCCTAAACAAATACCCATGTGGAAAGTACAGACGGTGGGCTACCTGGAAAAAAATGACTGCAGGATCGGGCTCGTATCCCGTGGCAACAGGTTCCTGGAAGGCCCTGATGCGGAAGTGATCTCCAGTGGCGTGTGTCAGAAAGATGTCGGCGCAGTGGCACTCGGCCGGCACGGGAACTTTTTTCTCTGGGGATTTGGTGCGTCACCCGCCCAGATGACCGAAGAAGCGAAGAAAGTTTTCGTGAACGTGGTGGCGTATATGAAACAGTTCAGCGGTAAAACCCCTATTGCCCGGAAATACAACGAAAAAATGGCCACCACCGATGATGTGCGCGAAGTGATTGCCAACACCACCAAAGAAAAATTTGAAGAGTACCGCGAGGAGATAAAACAATTCAATGAAAACAATGCGAAAGAAAAGAAACGCATTGATGAGAAAAAAGCTGCGGGACAGGCATTGACTTCATCCGAAGAAGAATCGCTGAACTACCTGGGCCATGACCAGCCGCTTCCGGTATGGGAAGATTTTATCAAGGGACAAATGAGGGGGTATGCTGCAAAATTCGGAACGGATGCAGAAGCATTCAGAAAATACATGAACGATAATTTCGATTACCTGTACTGCGATCCCAACGCTTTTTTTGATTATTCCATTGATGAGGACGCGCAGAAAATCGGCGTTTCCAACCACAGCGTTAAAATGCTTGATGCGTGTGTTGACATGCTCAAACGTAACGACCGGCCTGCGCTTGCCCTGACCGTACTCAAGAAGTACACCTCGGAAAATTTTACCACGGCAAAAGAATGGAGCAAATGGCTTTCGAAAAACAGGAAAAAGCTGTTTTTCTGTGAAACGGATGGTTATAAGTTCATGGTGAACACCTATAATTAATTGATGAAAATACTATTCTTCATTTTTTTATTCCCGGTGTTCTGTGCCCATGGCCAGTCCTCTTTCGATGCAAAGATCGCCGAAGCATCAGGGCAATTGAAATGCGATGCGCCGGATGAAAGAAATCCTGTATCATTAAACGCGGTCCTGGTTACTGAAAAAGACAGTATAGCCGTAATCGTAAAAGCGGTTATGGCTCCCGGATGGCATATCTATGCCTATGTGCCCTCCACGCTGCCGTATATCCAGATGGATCCTGTTTTAAAGCTGCCTGCCACTGTTAAGAAAGCAGGCGACTGGATGAAAACCCGGCCTACCGCTTCTGCCAATGACCGGGGCGTTCTGATCTATGAAAACGAAGCGGTGCTGGTGCAGAAAGCCGTAAAAGCGCCGGGCACACCGGCGGGAGGTATAATTAACACGGGTTTATATTATCAAACCTGTAATTTGCGTCAGTGCCTTCCTCCCCTGGAAAAAACATTCGACCTCCGTTATTAAGCAGTATTTATCGGTATGAAAAAAATATTTTCTTTTTTATGCATGGTCATTGCATTGCATACAGGAGCGCAACAGCCATCGGATTCTAATGCGATGAAAATTGTTAATCAACTGTTCGCTGAAAAAGCCCTGGCGAAAAAGGAAGCGCTGCTTGCACAGTTTAAAAAGGAGTTTCCCAAAGAGAATCCCGACTATGCATATTTTGCGATGACCTATACGCTTGCTAAAGAAAAAGAACACGAAAAAGAGGCGGTGAAATATACCCGGATGATCAGGGGAAAATATATGCGGCTGATGTCGGATTTTCATACCGGCGCTAATATCGCGCAGCTGGATCCCGGG
Organism: Flavitalea sp.; assembly: GCA_044224935.1. GTDB lineage: Bacteria > Bacteroidota > Bacteroidia > Chitinophagales > Chitinophagaceae > Flavitalea. Next base: position 4,458 of record JBGAJL010000058.1, on the reverse strand, counting down.
TTCGCGGCGCCCTTCTTAAAAAAAGAAATCAACCGGTTTAAGTATATTGAAAATCCGGGTAAGGATTCATTGTCCGAACAGAATAAATTCGCTTATTACCGGATGCTGTACGAATATGGCGGGATCCTGATTAAGAAAGGAAAGGATAAGGAAGCTCTGCCGTACCTGCAAAAAGCATACGATGGATTTTTTTCAGACAGGGACCCGGAATTGTCTGCGAAATATGCGCAGCTATTATCAAAACTGAATAAATATGAGCAGGCATTCCCGATACTCGATAAACTGGTTAAGGATGGCAAGGGAAATGCGGAGATAAAAAAGCAGCTCGAAACGGCTTATGCCAGGTTGAATCCCGGTAAGGATGCAGCGGCATATGTATCTGCCATCGATCAGGAAGTTATCCGGCGCATACGCGAAGAATCGCTTAAACATGTGATGAATGATCCGTCGCCCGCCTTTGTTGTGCAGGACGAAAAAGGGAATAATGTTTCGCTGGCCGATTTTAAAGGAAAAACGATCGTTCTTGATTTCTGGGCCACCTGGTGCGGTCCCTGTAAAAAATCATTCCCGGCGATGCAGCGCGTAGTAAATAAATACAGAAATGCTCCCGACGTCAAATTTCTTTTTATAGATACCTGGGAGCGAACAGAGACGCCATTGCAAAATGCAAAGGAATTTCTCGACAGCCATAATTATACTTTTGATCTTTATTTAGATCCTAAAGATTCGTCGGGCAACAACAATAAAGCCGTTTCCCTGTTTGGAATCAAAGGGATTCCCCAGAAATATGTTATCGACGCAAAAGGAAATATACGATTTAATGTGGAAGGGTTTGATGATGGTGATGATGCAACTGTGGAAGAGCTGTCGGCAATGATAGAATATACCAGGAAAAATAGTTAATTATAAATACCATAACATGAGATCACCCGTATTATTTATTTTCTGCTTATCGGTGCTGGGCATCGTTAGCTGTAATGACCACCAGGAAAATGCTTCCGCCGATAATAAAAGGGACAGCTTCCTTATTAAAGTGAACATTAAAAACATCGCTGACGGAAGTGCGACGTTGAGATACAGATCACCCGATTACCGGAGCCAGGAGCTGGTAGACAGTGTGCCTGTTAAAGATGGCTCATTTACATTTTCAGGAAAGCTCGACCATCCGGAAATGCTGTCGGTGTTGACAGAGCCCGGCGGATGGAGCTTTGATGTATTTGCTGAGAATGCGGATATCACGATAAATGGCGACACCACCGGTTCTGAATATTATGACCAGACAAAATATGGCGGATCGAAATGGGCGGTATTGAAAAATGTTACCATTACGGGTTCTCAAAGCCAGGACGAGTGGAAGAAATTCGAAGGGGACCCCACGATAAAAGGCTACGATTCGGTGATCAATAACTTTTACCAGTTATCAACACAGCAAAAGGATAAAGATGCAGAATACAGCTACCGCGACAAAGCTGATTCGGTGAGAGATCTGCAGATGAAAGAAAAGATCAAATGGATCGACAATTTTGCGAAGGCTAATCCATCCTCTGTCGCAGGGGTTTATATGTTCAGCAACCTGTACACGTTCTTTCAGAGCAATATCAGCGTTGGCCAGACGGATTCCATCCTGCACAATTATTCCGGAGAAGCCGTATCATCACCCTATTACAAGTTTGTTGCGGACAACCTGGCAAAGCGCAAAGCTGTTTCCCCGGGACAGGTGGCACCTGATTTCACTTTGTTGAAAAGAGACAGCACACCGTTTACCTTGTCATCGCTGCGCGGAAAATATGTAATGATCGATTTCTGGGCAAGCTGGTGTCACCCCTGTCGCCAGGCTATTCCGCACTGGAAAAAAGTGTATGCCGAATATCATCCCAAAGGACTTGAAATCGTAAGCGTATCAGACGATGCCCGCTGGGCCGACTGGAAAAAAGCGATGGATGTTGAGAAAATGCCCTGGACGCAGGTTTGCGATGAGTTTCCTGTAAAAAATGAACCTGCACGTGTAGGATCACTCTATATGACCACTTTTATTCCGTTTTATGTGTTACTGGATAAGGAAGGAAAGATCCTCGTTTATTCCGGCAATGAAGCCGATATCGATGCCGCATTGAAGAAAAATCTTTAGGCTCAATCCGCGGCTTATCGGGCAAAAAATTAAACGCCCGGCTTTCAGGAAACTATTCCGATAGCCGGGCGTTGTCGATTTATATACTTTAAAGATTATTTCCTCCTGTCGAATTTATATCCGAACCCGATCCCGAAGTAATAAGGAATAAAATAGCCGTGACCGAAGATCGGAACAATGCCCGCTTTAAATAAAAAGCCCCCATTTGCCGGTTGTAAACGGTAGCCAAAATAAAGATGCCCGAAAGTGCCGGTAAAGGGATCATCAAGCCCACCGCCGGAAATAGTGGTCGGAGTGGCTCCGGCTCCTATTTCAAAATAATTCTTCCTGTCTTTACCGAGAAGATAATTGACTTCCAGCGGGAAGAATAGCGCCGTCTCGCCATCGACTGTGAAGCCGCCAAAGCCGATGCGGCCTCCAATGCCGTCTTCCCTTCCATTGAATCTCGAATCAAAATTGATGGAGGCAAGGCCCGGGCCACCTAATTCGACAAAAATAGACTGGGCAGACTGGGCTTGTGAAAAACAAACCGAAAAAAGCAATGAGGCGGATAATAATAATTTTTTCATACGTATGCTAAGGGTATTTTGAGGGTGACATGTTTCTCAAAGATAACGTTGCATTCAGAATATGTGAAACCGCGGCCGGAACCGGCGGCCGTCGCTGCAAAATAGCTATTCTGCACCGCTAGGGGTGCTGTGGAAATACAGTGGAGGCCTATTTTAAAATCAGCACTGGTTGCCTGGCATTCTGGTAAATGGCCTGTGAAATGCTTTTATGCGTCAGGTAGTACAGAAAGCTCCTGTTGCCCGGCATGGCGATGATCAGGTCCACAGGATTGTTCCGGGCAAAATTCATAATGCCGTTGATAATGTTTTTATCATTGTCATAATATAATTCATGTGGAAAGTCTTCAAGCTCTTTGTGCAGCACCGCCTCTGTCTCTGAAAATTTTTCATCGGGTTGCAGGTATCGTTGTTTGGGATCTATGTTGAGCACCATAAGCCTGATGTCTTTCCATTGCGCCATTTTTTTCAGGTGGCTCAATGTATTCAGAGTGCTGGCTAAAGTGAAATCGAATGGTATCAGGGCATTATGCACCGGGTGATACCTGCATTCTGCGGGGACAATCAAAACCCTTACGGGGCTGGCTTTTGCAATATCGATCAGGTTGCCGGCGATAAAGCTTCCGCTTGAATAATTTTTGTTATCGCTGCCCAAAACCACCAGCTCTGCATTTTCTTCTTCTATTACCTGTATGATGGCCCTGAGAAGTGGCAACTCGCTGAACAGGGTTTCTACTTCTATGCCGCTGCCGGTCTTTGCAATAAGATCCTGTTTCAGGATATTCATTTGCTCATGAGCTTCTTCACACTGTTCGGCTCCAAAATCGTCATTCACCCGCGAATATTCCGCTGCAATCATCATGTTCTCGAACATCGAATCATAAAATGTTTTCAGCAGAATAATCCGGGTATACTGGTATTTTTGGCTCCAGTGAGCCGCAAAATCCACTGCATTGTTCGAAGTGTCGGTGAAGTCTACAGGTATAAGCATCGTTTTCATATCACATGCTGTTATTGAATGGTAACTTGTTTCTTTATATTGGCTGTCATGTTTTTCACGAGGCTGATGGCTTTCTGGATATCGGCCCTGGCAAGCCCCGCAGAGGCCTGGGTATAAGCTTCTATCACCCATGGATGAAGTTTCTTCTGCAGTAATTTTCCCTCCTTCGTCAGCAGGACCCGTTTGCTCCGCCGGTCGGTTTCATCTTCCATCCGCTCCACTAAATTTCTTTTTACAAGATTGTCGATAAGATAGGTCATGCTCGATTTATCCCTGACAGCCATATCGGCAAGCTCCTGCTGGTTCATACCATCTTTTTTCCACAGGAAAGACATCACCTCCAGCAATTCGAAAGAAATATCCAGCGAATGCTCTTTCAGTTTCGATTGCAGTTGCTGTCGCAGGTGATATTTCATTTCGGTCATCAGCCTGCCCAGTTCGAGCGAAAGCTCTGCTAAGTTCTCAGTAGCCATACCACTGAAATTTAATGATAATTACAGCATTTCACACGGGTGATAACCCTATAAAGATACGATTTATTGGTTTGAATTCAAACTTATTCGGGAGCCGAAAGATAAAAAAGTACACGAATCAGATCAATAACAATAATTTTATTTCTTTATAAAACCTGATTTTTGGCAGTATTGTATTTTACCGGGCAATGAATTCATTATGAATATTATACAAAAGGATATCAACGGTGTGGACGCATTGATCCTCGGAAATGAGCACCTGCGCGTGTCCGTTGTGCCTGAGATCGGTGG
>JBGAJL010000057.1:0-27907 GCA_044224935.1 Flavitalea sp. | reverse complement strand
GGCCACCGGCCAGACATTATACACTGCAATTGCCAAAACAATGAAAGCGAAAGTCTTTGCCGAAGACGTTGATAAATATAATAACATTCCTTACACCCAGGCGGGAAATCCTCTTGCTTATCCTTATCCGAAATATAATGATGGGAAATTTATTTATGAGGATCTGATCAACGTGTTGGATACGGCGATACGGCTCTTCAAAACCGGCTCGATAGAGGATAATGTGCGTATCACTTTAGCGGATGTGATGTTTCATGGCAACCCAAATAAATGGGTCAAATTTGCCAATACGCTGAAGTTGCGCCTGTTGATTCACCAGGCCAATCGTTTGGAGAGGGCCGACTACATTAGAGCTGAGATAAACAAAATTGTAGCCGAAGGCTCAGGCTTTCTGGGCAGTGGGGAAGATGCTGCTGTTAATCCTGGCTTTACAGAAGTAAAGCCCAACCCGTTGTATTCGCTGTTTGGTTTTTGGGCAGGAGGTTTTGAAGCCTTTGCACGGAGCAGCGTTGCGGCGAATATCATTGCCATGAATTTCTTAAAAGAGAATCATGATCCACGTCTGGGTTTCTTTTATACGCTGCCTGTGTTATCCCTGCCGCCTGGCGCCTTGGAACCTGTGGCGCAGGGTGAGCCTGCCGAATATCGTGGAAATGAATTTGGATTGCAATTCGATCCGGGAATATTTCCCTACCAGTCGGGCCCTTACATCTCATATATTGGAGGCAGGACGTCGCATGGCCCTGCTACTGCTTCCTCTTCAGGAATTATGAAAGGGTATGATATGGATGTATGGATGCTGACCAGTGTGGAGAGTTTGTTTCTGCAGGCAGAAGCGATACAGCGGGGTTGGCTGAGCGGAGATGCAAAGCAGGCCTATCTCGATGCCGTGCGCGAATCGTTCCGCTGGCTCAATACCGGGGGAGATAAAAATAATCCGGCATTATCAGACAACATGTTCATAAACTGGTATGATTCAGAAGTTGCAGCTTCAAATGTGAATGTAAGTTGGGAGGCGAGCCCGGATAAATACAAGCTGCTGATGTTTCAAAAATATCTTGCGCTCAACGGAATAAATGCGCGGGAGGTATGGGCCGATTACCGGAGAAATGGAGCCTATCCCGATATTCCGCTTTCTGCGCATCCGGCCAGAACCTCTTCTGTCATGCCGGTGAGACTTCCCTATCCGGTATATGAATACAAGTTCAATGCAGGCAATACGAATGCCGAGGGCGATATCGACATCTTCACGAGCAAGATCTGGTGGATGCCTTAAAACAATCTTTATTATCGAACCAAAACATGTAAATAAAAATGATGGCAATTAAAAATACAATATGCCGATACATTATTCTTTTAATGTTAACCTGTGTTACAGGTTGCCTGAAGAATCATGTATATACGGATTACACTGCTGTACAGCCTGTGGTGTTAATCCCCAACTCGAACTGGCCAGCCAGCGCCAGCCAGATTACTGACAGTGCATTTGATGCGGCTGCCTCTTCTGCACAACTGAAATTGTATGCAAAATTTTCTTTCACTGCGCCGTTATCCAATGACCTGCTAATCAAGTTTCGTAAAAATGATGGATTGGTAGCAGATTATAATACGAAATGGGATCTGAGCGCGGATCCCATTCCTGCTGATCCGGGCGGACCGGGTGGCCCGCCATTGCCAGGTGGTCCGCCACTTCCCGGGGGCCCACCGCTTCCAGGGGGACCTGCAACGCCGTCTAGTGGCCAGGCGTATATAGTTCTGCCAAACGAGGCTTTTGATTCTACATCTTTGGATGTAACGATCCCGAAAGGTTCGCTGCAGGCGTATATTCCTATTACGGTATATCCGGATAAATTGAGTAGTGCTGAAAAGTATATGCTTGCTTTAACGCTCGATGATGCGAACGGGTATACGGTTGCCTCCAACTTAAATACAATATTATTTTCTGTAGTGGTGCAGTAATTGTCCATCCGCAAAAGCACTGATTATATTCGTTGAAATACAGGAATGCAGCGAAGCACTTAACCGCTTCAATCCTTTAATGAAAATGCGCCCGAATATGCATTGATGGGGCCAGGGCCCGGGATAGATTCTATACCAGATTGACGCCTGCGGGTTATCGGCATCAAAGGCCGTTTGCACTGCTGCAGGCAATGCGCCGGGGCACTGGCGGTCATGCAACGTTTGAGGCGATTGGCTGCTCATGTGGATAAACCTGGTTATGAAACCTTCGCAGCTCTTTTTTATTTTGTTAAGCGCTATTGTTATCTGTTCATGTAACAAAGATGCCCGGCCGCAACAGGTTAATGGGAGAGTACTGTCTGGGGTATGGGAATTACGTGCCGTATCCGGCGGCATGGTGCCTTACAATGCGGATAATTATAAGCCGGGAAACGGCAGTTTGTGGTTATTTACACAAACGGATTTTGCAAGGATTTATGACGATTCCGTATATCGCAGTGGGATGTATTCTATTCGTAATGATAATGGAACTGATTTAAATACCGGGAGAAAAATTGACCGGTTTATTTTTAATAATGAACCTTCCGAATCGTTTGAATTGCGGAACGATACATTAAAGTTCTATTATGGAGCTATTGCTTCGGATGGAGCGATTGAAATGTATGTGAAAATCGATGAAGATACAACGGTAAATGCAGCTCAGGGAAAATGATGAAATGACGGACGGGTTGGAGAAGCTGGTGAATAATTTGAAGTAATAGCAAGTAGTGGTGCTATTCTTAAAACATCTAATTCAGAAATATCCGAGTAATTACTAATGGCTTCAGCCCAGGAATTTATGATTCTGTGAAGTTTGCTGACAAAGCATGAAATCGCGTGAAACTTACAATGGGTTAAAAAATTTAAATGATATTTTGATGGGTCGAAGGGTGTATATGACGGGAGGCTATCTGTTGGTTTTACAGACCCGTTCAGGATAACCATGTTAGTATTTTTTAAACAATATTAGTTCTATTTTTAATTTTTCTGCTGTGATGATCCCTTGATTTTCGGATCAAATTCATTCCATTTATCAATGATTTTTTTTGCAAGCATTGAAATTGATTGCCATTTAGGGTCCTTGATAATTTCTTCATCGCTTTCCTTCTCCTGATAGTTGTTTAATTCATCCAGAAATATCTCCAGGAGACTGATAAGATGTTCTGAAAATCCTTTTTCTCTAGCCTTTATATCGACAAACAAATCAAAAGAATTGTCATCAAATAATCGATTCATTACTTCTACGAAAGAAGATATGTGTTGTTCGTTTTTTCCAAACCAATATTCCTTTTGTTTCCCAATGTCAGATATTTCCAAAATATCATTGTAAATATTTCTTTTAATAATATTCATAATACGGATATTGTTTCCTGATTATTTATCAGATGCGAATTTAAACATTTTTTATTTGGTTGATGCTATTTGCCAGAAAGGTATTTCTGTAAGATGGTTGGCGGATCACCCAATGTGCTCTTTCGTATATATTCGCTGATAATAAAGTGAAAATCATATGCCGCTTTTTCAAAATCTTCAAATGTCGTTTCTATAACTATCGATGAAAAAGAAGCAATTATTTTCAACTGTTTTCCTTGTCTTGAAAAATTTAGGGTTTCAGCATTTTCTGTAAATTCAAAATATTCCTTGCCGATATCATTTTCTTTTAGATTGCCAGCGATCATTTGCAAACAATATGCAAAATCTAACAATGGAATCCACTCCCATTCCATTTCAATCTTTGCATTAAACGAAAGCAAAGATATATTGCCCAATAAAAAATCATATCGAATTTTTTCGTCTGAGATATACTCAATTTCTCTGAATCGATCGGTTATTATTTTGTATTCAACTCTAAGCATTATAATGCTATTTTAAAATGGAAATGCTGTGATGATATTTCCGTTTGTTCCAATAACAGTCCTCAACCTCGATGCAGATGCGCCACTTGAAGTTGTGCCAATCACTCTGCCAAAATTGTATTCTGCTATTGTTCCTGCACGCCCCATTGTATTAGCCCGGAAAACACCTTGTGTTGTAGTGGTATTAATCATATTTTTCAGCCCACTTCCAGTGGTGCCTTTTAAAAATTTTCCGGCACCCTTTGCTTCACTCGAGAACCAGTGACGTGCCACGATATGGTCTAAGCCTTCTTGTGTTAAATTGGCTGCACCTGGTTTCAGTAACAATTGACTTCCTTCCTTGCCGGCCTTCACCAGGGATTTTTCGGTAGCCTGTAGCAGTTCCTTTTGCACGAGTTTTTCTGCGGCGTCTTTAGCGATTATTTCAGCACTTTCGACGACCGCTGTTTTAATTGCTCCCTTTATCACACTGCTACTACCCAGCGTCAGGAAATCCAGGCCAAGGCTGACCACGCCAATGCCCACCTGCCAATAGTTGCCATCTCTCACTCCCTGGTAAATATCTTTGGCCCCGCTGACAATGGGGACAAAGTTTGTGGCCACATCCAGTGTTTTGGTGGCGATACTCGCTACTGAAACCGTTGCTGATGCAGCCTTTGCTGTGGCCTTAAAGAGCATCGCGCGCCCTTCACCCAGCGTATTCCAGGACACGGCCCATCCTCCATTTTTCAATGCCGAGATGTATGCGCCATCAATATTTTTGGCAAAACTGGTCACATTGGCCGGCTCTAATCCATCTACGTCCACATTCCCAATCGGCTCACACCCTGCAAACTGGTAAGGTGCGTAGAATGGATAGTCATCGGTCAACGGATCCAATTGCATGAACCTTCCGATCTGGGCATCGTAGCTCCGGAATCCGTAATCATACCATTCGAGGTCGGCCTCTTCAATGAGCTCTTTGTCGTTGTACAGGTTGAAATTACCTACCTGCCCCTCGTTGGCATCGGCCAGCTTTTTGCTGCTGATCCCCGCTATCCTCAACCCGTATGCATAATAGTGATTCTCTTCGATGATCCTGCCATGCACATCAGACACCTGCAAGTTATCGAAATAGACCATTTCATCGCTTTCGTTGCTCACATATACGTAAGCATAACCATTCTTCGGCGCTTTGATGTTGGTCAGTACCAGGGCCGGGGCGCCGTTACCTGACTGCGACACGCGCAGGGCCGTACTGCCCTCGGTGACCACATTGAATCGCTCGTCAAAAATGATAATCGACAGGTAGGCCTTGGGGTTGGTGCCGGAGGCATTACCCTGATCGGGAGCAAATCAGCCCGGTGAAGGGTGCACTGCCGTTCAAAGCCGTCGTGATGTTACCCGCCGCCCCGTGCATCAGCGCCGAAGTCGACGGACTGCCGGCAATGGCTTGGGTGAGGGAAGCCAGTAAATTCGTCAGCAGGGTGGTGCTGCCGCTGGTGTTGGTGACCGGGTTCTGGTAATAATAAATTGTCGTGGCGCTGATCTGGTCGCCGGCCATCACTTTGAGCAAACTGTTGGGCCCCATTTTGCTGCCGGCCAGGTTACCGATGCGGCTCACGTAATTGCCGATGGCGCTGTTGGTCCATCCGCCGCCGCTGCCCTGTCCGGGGATGCTGCTGACCGCAAAGCGCGCCTGCACCTCGTTGCCGGAGGCCGGGTTGCCGTTGGCATCCACTTTACCGAACACCCGCTCCTCATTGGCGGCGCGGGCCGTTTCCATGGTGCACACATTACTGCCCGTGTGCGTTTCTTCGGTCAGGATCATGCGCACATTTTCCTGGTAGTCGCGGATGAAGTAATCATAAGCGCCGCGCTTGGCTCCTGGCAGGTCCATATTGCCGTCGATGGCCAGGGCGTCATAGCCGTTGCCCTGGCTGACGGCCTGCATGATGCGTATTCTTCCTTCCTCGAAGTTGATGTATTGCAGCTCGTCGCCTTTGTATATGTATTCATTGATGTAGGTGGTGACCACGGCGGAGCCGCCGTCGGGTGTGTATTTTTTCTGCACCTTGTTACCATCGGCATCGTAAACGATATTGATGGTGCCTTTGCCGGTGAGGTGTATCTCTTCGGGCTTATCGAGGAAGTTGTATCGGATACCGTTAGCGCCGGCTACACCGCTGAGCTCTTTGGCATTTTTATTCAGATCGATGACCACGTTGCCGTTATCGTCGTACACGTAATCGTTGGCGCTGCCATTGCTGCCGTCGGCAAAATCACCCAGCTTGCCATTGGAAGTGCCGGTAGTGGTATTGTCGGTCACTTTCAACAATTTGTTGCTCAGGCTGGCATAGGTGTATTGCAGGTCGTCGACATTGACAGGCGTCGCTGTTCCCGGCAGCATGCCTTTTTGGAGCATGTATAATAGATTTCCATTGAGATCGTATTCGATTTTTCCATTGGTTCCGCTGACAGAAAAATTCATTTTGGTATTGCTCCACGCATCGCCTGTTGTCTGCCGCTCGTTGAACAGGGCATTGATTAATCTGCCGGCATTATCATAGGTGAAATCATATTTGCGTTGCGCATCATCGCCCATAGTGGTCCACAGCGTACCGGTTACCTGGCCTGTCAGGTTGCTGGAAGCAAAAACATTATCTCTATTGTCGTAGCCCAGGTAGAGGCCAAAGAAATTGCCCCACTTGCTGTACTTGCCCGGCGTTTTGAGCGCATAGTCTTTATTGATGCCGGTGATCTCATTGTGGATATTATAGCTGAAGGCCAATGATTCCAGTTCCGATTTGCCGGAGCCGGTATAGCCGGGGTCGAGGCGTTTGTTTTTTAACCGGCCCATGTCGTCAAAAGCATATTCGGCAATGGATTTGAAATCATTTGCGCCGAATTTTTTCTGTACGCTGGTTACGCGTCCGATTTTGTCGAATATATTTTTGGTAACCGTGCTGAATGCGGAATAATCCGTGCCACCGGCTGAATGCTTCGTGTTGCTGCTGAGCAACCGGCCATCGAACTGGTATTGCAGGGTGGTGACATCTTCACCACTCTTGATATTATCCTCAACCGACTGGATGGCTCTCCCTTTTTCATCGTAATACAATGAAGTAGTGAGAAAGGTGTTTGTGCCCAACTCTTACTCTTGTGCCGGTAGTCATATTGGTTGTTCTGGCAGTGGGAGTGATGGGGTCGCCGGTGGTATAGGCTAATTCATTGTCAAAATTAGTTTTAAAAGATTTGGCTTTCGCATAGCTATAGCTGTCATAAAAGTAATATTTAACGATAGTACAGACGGAAGCATTGTTTAAATCGGTGCTGCTAATCGGGTTGTTATAGGTGGCTGTTGCTACCGACACCGCCGGCTCTGTTGCAGAAGCATTAATTTCAACGGTAAAATCATCAGTGGGAGCGCTTTCAAAATCACTGATAATTTCTACGCTGGTTTGTGCCTGGTAAGTACTGATACCCGTTTTCCGTTCGCTGACAACCAGGTTGTTTATTGCAGTTGAGGGATTGGTAGTGGTGACCGTGCTTACAGCAACAGCCGCTGCAATATCACTTTTCAGGGTAGCGATAGTTTTAGTGGTGGCGTACAATGTTGTAAGCGTTGGCCTGTCCAGTTCATCATATAAATTAACCGTCCATTCGGGAGTGGTTTTGGCTTTTTGATTTCCATCCTGCATAAACACCAGCCGATCCCGCTGATCATAAAGCATATTCAGCTCTTTTGCACCCGGCGCCTTTTTGAGAATGTTTCTTTGTTTTTCATCATATTCATATCTGAAGCAGAGCTCATTTAAGACCTGCTGACCGTTAGTGCCAGCAAATGACCATCCATTTGCGCTGAGGTATTTTACGGCTTCGGGCTGCAGGCGATAGCGCAATAAACCAAAATCATCAAAAACACTATAGGTACAGATCCATCCATCGTAGGCGTTCGCCGGATTATCGGCCAGCTGGATTTTCTTTAATACCAGTTGGCCAAGTGTATTCCTATATTCAATTGTTTTCTTTCCCTTTTCATCGGTAAATACTGTCTTGAATAAAGTGTTGATCGGGTAGGCGCCCTGGTCAACTGGAATATCACCTGTATTGTACCCGATCCTCCAGATTCTCACATTATCAGTGGCATCGTTAATATCATACAAGGCGGAGTTACCGGCTGCTGCTGCCCAGGATGTGCCCGACGATTTTACTTTAGTTACCCGGTTAAGCGGGCTGTGGCAAACAAAAAGGAATGTATGTTATCGACACACGATTTGGAATTCTGAATAATTCCACTGTTGCCCTGGATTTAAACGGCTCTATGGAAGTTATGGGTAATGCCGTGCCTGTCGCTATCCACGTAAAGAGAGAAGTCCGGTCTACCAAATTGTAAACCTCCGAACACTTAAATTTTCTGAACAAACCAATAAATCCTTACATTCGGTTACTAAAACGATTCATATGCCTGGTAAACTGACAACACTCCTCGTATTGGTATTGGGCATCGTATTCTGTTCGCTGGCGCTGCCCGAAAAACCAAAGCCCAAAAATCTGAAGGTGCTTAGTAAAAATATCAGCCACGAAGAACTGGAAACGGTGATGAAAGGCTTTAAAACCGCCCTCGGCGTGAAATGTGATTTTTGTCATGCGGCCAGCCAGACAGAGCCGGGGAAACTAGACTTTGCCAGCGACGAGAAAGAACACAAACTTATTGCCCGTGACATGATGCGCATGGTGATGCGGATCAATAAAAAATATTTTAAACACGAAGATAAACCGAGCGTAACCTGCTATACCTGCCACAGAGGTAACGAAGAACCCAGAACCGAACCCTGATATTAATTCATGATAAAACGGTATTAATCGTATTGTAAGCAAAATCGCTTTCTCCTCCGTTGCGTCCGTCTGTTTTGACCCTTATTTTATAAGGTATTGATTATCAGCTATATTTTATAGCTCTATAGTGATTTCCAGCCTGATCTCACTTGGAGCCAGGATCGTTTCAACTGGTTTATGAACCTGCGCAGGTCAATTTCGGTTTGCAAAAGCCGCTTTTTTTTCCGTACTTGTTATTCTATACCTTTCTCCAACATCCTCCCCACATCCATAACCTTTAAGAGCCGCAATTATTCTTATTAAACGAGCTGCTTTATTCACGTGCAAAAGCTGATTGTAAGATTTTTAGTGGTGCTTGCCGCTTTCGTCATCTTCGGAGGAAAAGCGTATGCGCAATATTCGGTTGTTGTTAAAGACAGAACTTCCGGCCTTCCATTGGAAGGGACAAGCGTTGTGTCGACCGGCAATGGCGCTGTTCATTTAATTTCCGACAGCACAGGAAGAATAAACATTCCCCGCACCATCATCAGAAAGAATGAAAAACTATACGCCAGCATGGTAGGCTACGCGCCGCTCGCATTTACACCTTCGGATATACCCGCCAGGGAAATTATTCTGGAATCAAAGGAATCAGTGCTGGAACAGGTGACCGTTGTCAAAAGCCGTTTGCACACCGTGCAAATGGGTGAGGAATTCGTAACTGCCAGCGAAGCAAAAAATTTACCGGCCATCCTCGGTGAAGTGGATATTATTAAAGTGATGCAGTTAAAACCAGGCGTCAAAAACGGTGGCGAAGGAATGGCCGGCTTTTATGTAAGAGGAGGGGGCGCAGACCAAAACCTGGTAAGGCTTGACGGTTTTCCGATTTACAACGCCAACCATCTCCTGGGCCTGTTCAGCATTTTTAATAACGACGCCATCAGCGATGCAAAACTGTATAAATCCGGTTATTCACCCCTATATGGCGGACGGTTATCGTCGGTGCTGGACGTAACTTCCAGGAAGGCTTCGCTGGATTCCTTTAATGCAGGCGGCGGAGTGGGACTTCTTTCTTCAAGAGCTTTTATTGAGTCACCTATAAAGAAAGGAAAATCGTCTATCCTTATCTCCGCCAGGCGAACCTATGTTGACCTGCTTACGAATTTCATTAACAGCAGGCATAAAAGTGAAGCCGATTATAAACCTATTCCCGGCTATTTTTTCTCGGAATTCAACCTGCGCTCTGATTTTAAAATAAATAAAAATAATTCTCTATGGGCAACCGCTTACGCAGGGACAGACAATTTTAATTCTCACGACAAAAGCTATCCCGCAAAATTCAAATGGGGAAATACGGGCGCTTCCGTAAACTGGAAATCGATAATTAATCCCGGCACGAATATCGTTACCACGGGCTTTTATTCAGGCTATAACTACAGCCTGAGCAACGGATTTGAATTTGATGGGGCCGAAGTGCAGTCCGGAATAAAGACCACCGGCCTGAATATCGTTGCCAGTAATATCAAGAATGCATTCAGAACGCAGGCCGGCGTTACGATCATGCGCCATGCCATGACAATCGGAAATTATTCATATACCACTGCACTGAGTAATAATCAGAGTGGTGAGCGAATAGGTGGAACCGAGTGGGCCGCATTTGCCGGCACCGAATGGGATGATAACAGGAAGTTGTCGGTAGCGGCCGGTATTCGCTTATCGGGCTTTGTTGCAAAAGATAAATCATACGTAAATCCTGAGCCACGCATCAGCGCGAAGTATGATATCAATGAAAATTCGGCGCTTAAATGGAGCTATACCCGCATGTATCAATATCTTCACCTTGCTTCGCTGAGCTCTGTGTCGCTGCCTGTTGATATCTGGTATCCCACCACTCAAAAAACAAAGCCCGAGTATGCAGACCAGTTGAGCATTGGCTATTCGCGTTCGATATCCCGGGCATTTTTCTTTAATACCGAAGGTTATTATAAATGGATGAATAACCAGGTGGAATTTGCGGATGGCGCTTCGCTTATCGGCAATCCAAAAATTGAGGATCAATTTGTTTTCGGCAAGGCGAATGCCTACGGGCTGGAAGCCTGCCTCGAAAAAAAGACAGGAAAAACAAAAGGCTGGGTAGGCTATACCCTTTCGTGGGTTTCACGAACTTTCGCAGATATCAATGACGGACGGCCTTTCAGGCCGCGATACGACAGAAGGCACGATGTGTCGGTAGTGGTAACGCACAAAATCAATAACACGTTTACGCTGAGTTTCAGCTGGGTATACGGCACCGGCGCCTATACCACTCTTCCGGTCGGAAGATATGTGTTCCAGAATGAATCGGGCGTTACGCCGAGAAGCATCGTGCCGGTATACAAGGACCGGAATAATTATCAATTGCCTCCCGTGCACCGGCTCGACCTGGGGCTGGTGGCGAATCTTAAATCGAAAAAAGGAAGACAGCAGGATATCACGTTCAGCCTGTATAATGTGTATAACCGGCGCAATCCTTTTTACATAGAATACGAAGAAAGAGGGGAGAAGCCCGGCTATGTCACTTCTATTCTTCCCAAGATTGTATCGCTGTTCCCCGTGCTTCCGGGTATTACCTATAATTTCAAATTCTGATAGATGAAAAGAGCCGCGGCAATTATGGTTGTGCTACTTTCTTTTTCCTGCAATAAAAATATCGCGGTGAAATTGCCTGGCTATGACTCGGAGCTTGCGGTGGAAATGTATCTGGAAGATAATACGACTTTAAAATGCCTGCTGACGGAATCGCTTCCCTATTCGAGTGATACGATCTCTAAAAAAGTCGCCCATGCAAAAATTATTTTTTCAGATGGAACAGAAACCGACACGCTGTATACAGCCGAAATTTATGAATATGAATCGGGCAGGTTATATAATTACGGCTGCAGAAAAAAATTCAGGGGAGAGGATACAAAAACATATTCGCTTAAAATTGTTGACAGCGCCGGCAGAACGGTAACCGCCACTACAAAAGTTCCTCCGGAAGCCGTGAAAATCGATAGCCTCATTTACTCCCGGCCCGATGCCAGCGGCAGATACAGCGCCACTTTTTCATTTAAGGATCCTTCGAACACCGAAAATTATTACCGGGCTATTATAGGAAAAGGAATTAATAATTATAAAGCCAGCAGTACCGACAAAATATTTTCCGACGCTACGTTCAGCGGACAACGGTTCAGCGTGACATCGGAAACGGCCTATCAAAAAGGTGACACCATTACCGTGCGTCTTTACACCCTGCTGAAAGAGCATTACGATTATTTGCAGTCATTCGACAATGCGCGGGTCTCCACCTATAATCCTTTTGTGCAACCCGCTTCGGTAAAAACGAATATAAAGGGTGGTCAGGGAATCTTTACGGCCATACGTTATGTAGACAGGCAAATAGTTATCAAATAACTATTACATTCTTTCCGGAACCATAATTCCCAGTAATCCCATTGCCGATTTAATATTATTGGCGGTGAAGCACGCAATCTGCAAACGCAATTCCTTTTTTTTCTCGCTCTCTGCCGTAAGCACTTTTAATTCGGTAAGAAAAGAATTGAAGCTTTGCGCAAGCCGGAAAATATAGCCGGTAATTACGGACGGGTTCATTTCTGCTGCCGCCTGGTCAATGATAAGGGGATATTTTTCGAGTTCAATGATCATCTTCTTTTCAGATGGCAGTAAAGTGTCGCCGGGGTAATTGCTGGCAGGCATGGCGCGGCGAAGAATTGATTTCGTACGCGCATACGTATATTGCACGAAGGGGCCTGTAAACCCGTGAAAATCGATTGACTCCTCGGGATTGAACAGCATTTTCTTTTTGGGATCCACGCGCAGTAAAAAGAATTTCAAAGCGCCGAGCCCGATTGTTTTATACAGTTCTTTCAATTCATCTTCAGTAAAATCCTTCACTTTGCCGAGCTCCCGGGTATGCTGTGCAGAAATGTTTATCATTTCGGTAACGATATCATCGGCGTCTACCACAGTGCCCTCTCTCGTCTTCATTCGTCCCGATGGCAGTTCCACCATGCCGTAGCTTAAGTGATGAATCCCATCTGCGCCCTCAATGCCCAATTTCTTTGCGATCAGCTTTAAAACCCTGAAGTGATAATCCTGTTCGTTACCTACCACGTAAATGCTGAGATCGGTTTTGAATTCTTTCTGCTTTTCTTCCACCAGGCCGATGTCCTGCGTGATGTAGACGGCCGTGCCGTCTTTGCGCTGAACGATCTTTTCATCCAGCCCGTCGGCAGTGAGATCTATCCAGACGCTGCCATCGTCTTTTTTAAAAAACACTCCTTTTCTTAAACCCTCTTCCACCATTTGCTTGCCTAACAGGTACACATTACTTTCGAAGTAGGTTTTATCGAAATCACTTCCGATTATCTGGTAGGTTTCTTCCCAGCCTTTGAGCACCCAGTCATTCATTCGCTTCCATAATGCGATTACTTCCGGTTTTCCGGCTTCCCAGTCTACCAGCATCTGCTGTGCTTCTTTCATGATCGGCGCCTCGCGCGTGGCCTCCTCCTCCTGCATGCTTGCGTCCATCAGTTCTTTAATCTGTCGTTTGTGTTCGTCGCCGAATTTTACATAATAATCACCTACCAGATGGTCTCCTTTAATGCCGGTTGATTCGGGTGTGCTGCCGTTTCCAAAATGCAACCAGCCCACCATACTTTTGCAGATATGGATGCCGCGATCGTTGGCGATGGAACTTTTAACTACGAGATAACCATTGCTTTTAAAGATTTCGGCTATGCTCCAGCCCAGGAAATTATTCCTTAAGTGTCCCAGGTGCAGCGGCTTGTTGGTGTTGGGAGAGGAATATTCGACCATTACCGACCTGCCGGATGGTGGCCGTTTGCCATACGTGGCATCACCAAAATGCAGGGAAAGAAATTCGATGAGAAAGGCATCATTTATTACGAGGTTCAAAAAGCCTTTAATGACATTATAACCGGAAATAAGGTGCGGATGTGTAATTTTTACACCGTCGCCTAATTCTTTTCCAAGCGCCTCAGGCGATTTTTTCAGTTGCCGAGTGAAGCCGAAAATCACCACGGTATATTCTCCTTCAAATTCCGGTTTGGTTTCGGTTACCTGGATGTCGGAAGGGTCGATATTCAGTTGATACCGATCGCTGATCTGTGCTGCAATAGCCTGCTGGATGAGGAAAACGATTCCCATAACGTGATTTGAAGCGCAAAAGTAAGCGATTGGCAGAAATGAAAAAGCCGCACATATTATGCGCAGCTCTTTACTGGTTGAGGGGGTAATCTTCAACAAATATGTAGTTATTTTATATATAAAATTTCGACTTAATTTTTAATTGACCAAAATCATGCATGGCGTTTCTTAATTTTGCGCCCATGCTGAGAAAATGGATCCTCGCAGCGATTGATTTTTTTTATAAGCCTTTCCGCCGGATCATGCCCCTGCAGACGTTCAGGTATGCTGTGTGCGGTGGTGGCAATACTGTGTGGGACATTTTCATGTATTATATCTCTTATCATTTCCTGCTGACCAAACATCTTGTAGATACGCCGAGGGGGCCCGTGCTTCTTGTATACACCCTGATCGGCCCGCTGAAGGCGCATATAGCTGCGCTGGCAACGGCATTTTGCTTTAGCTTTCCAACGGGCTATATGTTAAACAGCCTGATCGTTTTTTCGGGCTCGACCCTTAAAAGAAGAGTGCAGCTGTTCCGGTATTTTATATTAGTGCTGGTGTGCATCCTGCTGAATTATATTTTCATGATCCTGTTCGTGGACTACCTGCATTTCTATCCTACGGCAGCCAAGGTTCTTACGACGGTACTGGTAGTGTCATTCAGCTATGTCACGCAGAAGAATTTTACATTCAGGGCCGAACCCGGCGGCCAGATATGACAATTTTGCACGGAACAGCAGACGGCATAATCATTGTTAATCAACTGTGAACATTAAATTTATTAATTCATGGCAAAAATAATAGGAATAGACCTGGGAACCACCAACAGCTGTGTTGCGGTAATGGAAGGCAACGAGCCGGTTGTAATACCAAATGACGAGGGACGTCGCACAACACCCTCTGTGGTGGCGTTCCTTAAAAATGGCGAGCGTAAAGTGGGTGATCCTGCGAAAAGACAGGCCATCACCAATCCTCAGAACACGATTTCTTCCGTAAAAAGATTCATGGGGCGCCGCTTCGATGAAGTGACGGAAGAGATCAGCCACTGGAGCTACAAAGTGGTAAAGGGTGACAATAATACCGTACGTATTGACATAGACGGGCGTTTATATACGCCACAGGAAATATCGGCAATGGTGCTTCAGAAGATGAAGAAGACCGCTGAAGATTATCTGGGGCAGGAAGTAAAGGAGGCCGTTATTACGGTACCCGCTTATTTTAACGACGCGCAGCGCCAGGCTACCAAAGAAGCTGGTGAGATCGCAGGCCTGACGGTTCGCCGTATCGTGAATGAGCCCACAGCTGCGGCTCTTGCCTATGGCCTGGATAAGAAGCATCACGACATGAAAATTGCCGTGTTTGATCTCGGCGGAGGTACATTCGATATTTCTATCCTTGAGCTCGGCGACGGCGTGTTTGAAGTAAAAAGCACCAACGGAGACACCCACCTCGGTGGCGATGACTTCGATAAGGTGATCATGGACTGGCTGGCAAACGAATTCAAGTCGGAAGAATCAGTTGATCTCCGCAAGGACCCGATGGCGCTTCAACGCCTGAAGGAAGCATCTGAAAAAGCGAAGATCGAATTGTCTTCTTCCAGCGAAACAGAAATTAACCTTCCTTATATTACCGCTGTAGACGGTGTTCCCAAGCACCTCGTGAAAAAATTAACCCGGGCCAAATTCGAACAGCTTGCAGATCCCCTGTTTGAAAGATGCCTCAAGCCCTGCGAACAGGCGCTGAAGGATGCCGGATTACAATCTTCCGACATCAATGAGGTGATCCTCGTAGGAGGCAGCACCCGTATTCCCAAGGTTCAGGAGATCGTTGAAAAATTCTTTGGCCGCAAGCCCAACAAGAGCGTGAACCCCGATGAAGTGGTAGCGATCGGCGCAGCGATACAGGGTGCGGTGCTGACCGGCGAAGTGAAAGATGTGTTGTTGCTCGACGTAACTCCATTGTCACTGGGTATTGAAACCATGGGTGGCGTTATGACCCGGCTGATCGATGCGAACACTACCATTCCTACCAAGAAATCAGAAACATTCTCTACGGCCAGTGATAACCAGCCGGGCGTTCAGATTCATGTGTTGCAGGGTGAAAGACCTATGGCTTCACAGAATAAGAGCCTTGGTATGTTTAACCTCGACGGGATTCCGCCGGCGCCCAGAGGCGTGCCACAGATCGAAGTGATATTCGATATCGATGCGAATGGAATTCTTCACGTAACTGCCAAGGACAAAGGAACCGGAAAAGAACAGAAGATCAGGATTGAGGCAGGCAGTGGTTTGACAAAGGATGAAATTGAAAAGATGAAGGCAGAAGCAAAGGCCAATGAATCTTCGGATAAGGAAGCCCGTGAGAAAGTAGAAAAAGTCAACCAGGCTGATAGTCTTATTTTCCAGACTGAAAAGCAACTGAAGGAGTTCGGTGATAAGATTTCGGCTGATAAAAAGGCCCCCATCGAATCGGCCTTGACCAAATTAAAGGAAGCGCATAAATCGCAGGATCTTGCTGCAATTGAAACTGCGGTAGCGGAAATGAATACTGCATGGACGGCAGCTTCTGAAGAGATATATAAGGCACAGGCCGGAGCCCAGCAGCCCGGCGCCAATCAAGGCTTTGCAGGCAATCAACAGGAGGGCCAGCAGGGTGGAGGCGAGAATGTGACCGATGCGGAGTTTGAAGAAGTGAAGTAAGCTAATCGCTCATT
Organism: Flavitalea sp.; assembly: GCA_044224935.1. GTDB lineage: Bacteria > Bacteroidota > Bacteroidia > Chitinophagales > Chitinophagaceae > Flavitalea. Next base: position 11,353 of record JBGAJL010000057.1, on the reverse strand, counting down.
ACCAGCTGAACGGTTTCAGGCGATTGCTGTTTCAGCCGGATGCGTTTTCCATGCGAAAGTTTTTGCATGACATCCTCCCGGTAATGCCTGATCGTTAAGAGTGTCAGATTTTTTTCCACCTGGACGTCAAATAATGCCGAGGCAGACAGCGCGAGTTTCTCGATTCTGTCTGCCTTTTCATCTATACAGATATCTATTCGTACGGCTCCTGTTTGTAAAAGATTGGCCTGTATATGAAGATCCGCAAGCAGTTTGTATAATTCCGAAACAGGTTTTTCACCCGCAAAAGAAAAATCTCTCGTATGAAAATGCATCAGCACCTGGTTTTGTTTCACCACGATGATAGGGGGAAGATCGGTCACTGGCTGATCGCTGATTATTGTACCGGGCAGGTCTTTATCAAGAAAACATTTCACCCATAGCGGGATTTTTTTATTCTGCAGCGGCTTGATGGTTTTGGGGTGGATCACCTGGGCGCCATAGTAGGCCATTTCAATTACTTCCTCATAATTCAGATGGCGGAGATAGACTGCATTGCTGAACGATTTCGGATCGGCATTCATCACTCCCTCCACGTCTTTCCATATTGTCAGGCTTTCGGCATTGAGCATGTTGGCAAACACGGCCGCTGTATAATCACTTCCTTCCCTGCCGAGTGTGGTGCTTTCATTTTCTTCTGTGGCGCCGATAAATCCCTGCGTGACGACGATATTTTTTTCCTTAAACAAGGGAAGAATGAGATCCGATATTTTCTTCTGGGTGAAGTTCCAGTTGATGACCGCATCACGGAAAGTATTGTCCGTCCGGAAGACGTCACGCACGTCTATCCAGGTATTATCTATTCCTGCCGTGTTGAGATAAGCGCTCATAATAGCCGTCGAAAGAAGCTCGCCGGCGCATACTATCTGGTCGTAGTAGTAATCGTATTCCCGTACGGGTTTGTCGTGCAGCAGCCATTCCACTTCGGTGAAAACATCCAGTAGCGAGCGGTAAGTTTCGTCGTAATTATTTTTCAATAATTGCCGCGCTACATCGAGATGCTGTTGTTTGATCGCTTCAAACAGCGCAAGCGCTTCTTCTTTTCTTTTTTCGTAAAAAGCCTCCGCCACTTTTTCGAGCGCATTGGTCGTTTTGCCCATTGCAGAGATCACCACGAGAATCTTTTCTCCGGGATGACCGTTAAGTATACCGCTTACCTTGCTGATCCGTTCGATTGAACTAACACTGGCGCCCCCGAATTTGAATACTTTCATTTAACCGATAAAATTAATTAAACGCTTACATTTGTCGCAATTTTTCATTTAAATTCTTACCTCGTTTATGAGTACAATTAACCGAAAAGTTTTAACGCTGGATGAGTTTACGATTCAGCAGTTGAGAGATTTTCCACTGGCCACCGGGGAATTGAGCGGACTGCTGCGTGACATGGGCCTTGCCGCAAAAAGAGTGAATGTTGAAGTTAATAAAGCCGGGCTTGTGGACATTCTCGGCGATGCGAATACGGTGAACGTGCAGGGTGAAGACGTGAAGAAGCTGGACGTATTTGCCAATAACCAGTTCATGGGCGTCCTGAAACATGGCATCAGCTGTGCGGGCATTGCCAGTGAGGAGCTGGACGATTTTATTGCTTTTGATGACGAAGTGAGCCGCAACTCAAAATATGTTTGCCTGTTCGATCCGCTGGATGGCAGCGGTAATATCGATGTAAATGTTTCTATCGGAACGATATTCAGTGTATACCGGCGCGTGACACCTATCGGAACGACTGTTACCCGTGAAGATTTTCTCCAGCCGGGCGTAAAACAGGTCGCTGCCGGCTATATTGTTTATGGTTCCTCTACTATGCTGGTGTATGCCACGCGCAGGGGGGTGAATGGCTTTACGCTCGATCCCTCTATCGGTGAGTTCTGCATGAGCCACCCTGATATTAAATGCCCGGAATTCGGCAGGATCTACTCCGTTAATCACGGAAATTTCTTCCAGTACAATGATGGGGTAAGGGAATATATAGACATCTGTCAGAAAAAGACTACTTCGACCGGCGGACCATATACTCAGCGATATATCGGAAGTATGGTAGCCGATGTGCACCGCAACCTTATTAAAGGTGGTATATTTATGTATCCTTCCACCATTGATAAGCCGAAAGGCAAGCTCCGCCTGTTATATGAATGTAATCCATTCGCATTTATCGTGGAGGTGGCCGGCGGCAAAGCTACTAACGGAAAGCAACGGACCCTGGAAATAGAGCCTGCCGAGTTGCACCAGCGTTCCGCCCTGTTCATCGGAAGCAAAGGAATGATGGAAGAACTGGAAGCCTGTATGAAATAAAACAGATGGAGAAAATTATTTCGATAAAGAACCTGGTCAGGAATTATGGCAGCTTTGAGGCCGTAAAAGGGATTAGTTTTGACGTGTATAAAGGAGAAATATTCGGATTACTGGGGCAGAATGGCGCGGGGAAATCCACTACGCTTGAAATCATTGAAACGCTTCGCGAAAAAACTTCGGGAGAGGTGATGGTAAATGGTTTTAATCTCGATGAGTCACCCAATGAAATAAAAAAGATCATTGGCGTACAACTGCAGACCTCAGGATTTTATCCTAACCTCAAGCTGGTGGAACTGATAGAATTATTCGCGGGCCTGTACAATCGCAAAGTGAACCCGATGGATTTCCTGAAACTCGTGAACCTGGAAGATAAGGCGAAGAATAAATTCAAGGAACTGAGCGGTGGGCAGAAACAACGTTTCTCCATTGCTACTACATTGATCAACGAGCCGCTTATCATCTTCCTCGATGAGCCTACAACGGGCCTCGATCCGCAGGCAAGACGGAACCTTTGGCAACTGATTAAAGAGATACGTCAAAAAGGCACTACCGTTATCCTTACCACGCACTATATGGACGAAGCGGAAGTGTTGTGCGATCGCGTGGCTATTATGGAAGCCGGAAAAATAATTTCACTGGACACGCCCGACCGGCTGATAGACAAACTGGTGGAAACCGGTTTTGAAAGGCCCAAAGAAGTAAAAAAAGCGAATCTCGAAGATGTATTTATTCATCTCACCGGCCACGAAGTGAAAGAAGACTAAAATTAACTTTATGAGTGCAGCAGTTAAAGATCCCAGGTTTCCTATCGGAAAATATGAGCCGCAGCCATATTCCGAAAAGCAATTTAACGAATGGCTGAACGACATCAAATTTCTTCCGTCGATAATCGAAAGCGCTGTTCAGGATCTTGATGAACATCAGTATGATACTCCTTACCGTGAAGGTGGCTGGACAATAAAACAACTGGTGCATCATGTGGCCGACAGCCACATGAATGCATATATCCGTTTCCGGCTGGGACTGACGGAAGACAGCCCTGCCATTAAACCTTACCGGCAGGATGAATGGGCGAAGCTGAACGATAGCAGGGTGCTTCCGGCAAATGTTTCTGTTACCCTGTTGCATGCTGTACATTCCAGGTTGTATGAAACGTTGAAAAATATTACCCCGGAACAGTGGGAGAGAACAGTATTTCATCCTGAACATGAGAAACAGCTTACGCTTTGGTTTTTATTAGGCATGTATGTATGGCACGGGCGACATCATACTGCGCATATTACTGTTGCGCGGGAAAATTACGGATGGAACTAAATCTGTGTTGATGAAATGGAAAACGTTAGCATCTGAATATCTTTATAAAGAAACCTGGTTCACGGTAAGAAAAGACATCTGCGAAACGCCGGAGGGCAAGATTGTGAACCCTTATTATGTGTATGAATTTCCGACATGGGTGTCTGCACTGGCTATTACCTCGGATAATAAAGTGGTGATGGTAAAACAATACCGTCATGGTATCGAAGAAACGATACTGGAAGTACCCGGCGGATGTGTGGATGCATCGGATAAAAATTTTGAAGAAGCTATTGCCCGGGAACTGATGGAGGAGACGGGGTTTCAATTTAACCGTTATGATTATCTCGGAAAAGTTTCTCCCAATCCGTCAACGAATAACAACTGGATGCATATGTTCCTGGCTACCGGGGGCGTCCGGGTTGCAGAGCAGCAACTTGATCATAATGAAGAGATAGACGTGCTGTTAATGGAAATTGGCGAAGTGGAGAAGTTATTAAACGAGAACCGGATTGTTCAGGCGCTTCATTGCTGTACGATTATGTACGGGCTGAATAAATTGAACGAATCTTTTTAATCTATTCTTTTTCAGCGATATGCCAGAGCGTGTCTGCACTCAGGTCGATTCCACAGTTCTTCCATTCAATAAAATATCCGCGGTTTTGGAGTGCCGAAGAAAATATTGCCGGGTTTAACAGGGGTTTGAACGTATCTTTTTCAAGGTATGGCGTAATATCTGCGACCAATTTACTTCCATCATCAAACAGGCATTCAATCCGGTAATTTTTTAAAGGTGTTACACTTGTTATGGTTCTCATTTTAATCCTTCAATTTTAAATGGGCTTACCCCTTCAGTTGCTAATTTCCAATTGGCCAGCAGTTCATCATTATGTATTTCGATCCATGCCAAAATTAGTTTAATTTTTTCTTTAGGCAAGCTGCCTGCCAGCAAAATGCCGGTTGGTATTTCAACAGCTGCTTTAAACTCTCCATATTCCACATGAATATGAGGTATTTTTGGAATAATAAATTCAAACAATTTCCACCTCACCCACTACAAACACGCTTCCGCAGATAATAATCAAATCGTTTGCAGAAGCCTTGCTGAGGGTGGATTTAAGCGCGGCATTTACATCGTCGAACGAGTCGCCGGCCAGGTTGAATAGCTTAGCTTTTTCCTTTAACTGCTCTGCCGGCAGGGCGCGCGGAATATGTGCATTGGTAAAAGAATACTGCGCGTCTTTGGGAAGTATTTCCAGCACACGATCGATGTCTTTATCCTTTACCATGCCTATAATAATATATAGGTTGTGATGATCGGACAATTCAATTTGTTTCAGCACCTGCTCCATGCCGTCGATATTATGGGCCACCTCCAGCACAACGGTCGGATGCGTATGCACGATTTCCCAGCGGCCATGGAGGCCCGTTAGTTTTTTTGCCTGCTTTAATGCTTTACTGATATTTTCGGCAGGTAAATTCCAGCCTCCGGACCTCAACTGGTGGACTGCTTCAATTACCGTAATGAGATTTTTCAGCTGGTAATATCCCGGAAGATCGAGCTGATAACCTGTCCGGCTACCGTCGTGCGCTTCAACAATGTCGGTGAATAAATATCCTTTTTCCTGTTTCCATTCAGCGGCATATCTCAATTTATCGGCGAAAGAAAACAGGGATTTTTTTTCAGTAGCGGCCATTGTGAATACGGGCGCCGTTTCTTCGGCATATTCACCGATCACAACCGGTACGCCGGCCTTGATAATGCCTGCTTTTTCTTTAGCGATCAATTCTAATGTATCTCCCAGCAGGTTCATGTGATCCATGCCGATATTGGTGATAATGGATAATTCGGGGATAATGACGTTTGTGCTGTCGAGGCGCCCTCCCAATCCTGTTTCTATTATCGCGATATCTACTTTTTCATTCGCAAAATAATCAAAGGCCAGGCCCACGGTGATTTCAAAAAAAGAAGGGTCGAGTTCGTCGATAACGGGTTTTATTTTTTCTGTAAAGTCAACAACGAATTGCTGACTGATCATCCCGCCGTTTATTTTTATTCTTTCCCTGAAATCTTTTAAATGGGGAGAAGTATATAATCCTGTTTTATATCCGCAACGCTGAAATATGGCAGCCAGCATGTGGCTGCATGAGCCTTTACCGTTTGTGCCAGCGATATGGATGGTTTTAATTTTGTGATGGGGATCGCCCAGAAAAGAACAGATCCGGTTAGTATTGTGCAGGCTGTGGCGGACTGCTGCCGAACCGGTACGGCTAAACATAGGCAGCCGGGTAAATAAATAGTTAAGGGTGTCCGTATAATTCATAAGTCCAGATAAACGGACAGCAAAGCTAGTTCTTCAATTTGAAATTGAACTGCAGGGTGCCGGTTGATTCATTTCCGGTGGCATTGAATTTTACCTGTCGGGCTTTTTTAATAGCGATGGCTTCGTACCCGGGATCAGATGTTGTGGAACCTCTCGGCTGGTAAGTGGCTTCAATTACATTACCCGCTGCATCCACACGTATATCGACAGCTACTTTTGCGTTTTCATTAAATTCGTCCTGGAATGAAGGGCTGTGAATAATATTTCGTCCGTTAAGGCCTCTTAATTTGGCAATGCCATTTCCATTTCCTCCGCCTTTGTAGTTATCGGATTCCGGATTGCCGCCGGGTGCGCCCTGATCGCCACGGCCGCTGGTGATTCCTTCACTACCGCCTTTTTTGTAACTGTCGGCGTCGTTGCCGCCGGTTCCGTTTCCATTTACGCCTTTAAAAATGGCTTTTGGTCTCGGAGGTGCAGGTGCGGGCGGTTCATTAACTGGAGGATTTTTTACCGGCTTTGTTTTCACTGCTTCTTTATCGGGAATCTTTGTTGCTTCGGGTTTTGTAACAGGTGGTTTCTTAATCACCGGCGCATCATTGTCTTTTTCGTCGGTTTCAAAATCTTTTGCATTGTCAACGGGCGCATTTTCCTGTTTGGGAGGAGTATACGCTTCTTTGTCGGCAGGGGCAGGCTTACCGGGTAAAAAAGGCTGATCTTTGCCGGAACCGAAATCGCTGTTGCCCAGGTTCACTTCAATACCCTCTTCATCCGGCGGTGGCGGAATATTGGGCAGCGTCCATTTTACGAATAATAAAATGCACAGAATAAGGCCGCAGACCAATGCGGTGTAGCCGGAAGCCTTGAAATTTTTTTGTGATTCGAAATGATCCGCCATCCTGCTAAGATAAGATTATATGTGTTAAAAGGTTTCTAACGCGCGCTTAGAGCCGGGCTGCTGCAAAATCCCTGTTATAGTCGCCCTTTATCCTTTCCATTGGAGGATTGAAATATCCAAATTTCAGCGCTGGAAATTCTTCGCGTATTAGATCCATCAACTGTTTTATACCCAGCATATCGCCTGTTTCATGCACGCCGATCTTGCCGAGGTACCAGTCGGGATCGATATTGAAATTGCGCCACTGGATCATGGAAAGGCTGGTGTCGGCAATTAATTTTCGAAGCGCCTCATATTCTTCTTCGCTATCTGTCATGCCGGGGAAGACGAAATAATTGATGCTTGTCCATCCCCCAAAGCTTCGTACCACTTTCAGGCTTTCTACTATATCTTCAAATACATAATTATTGGGGCGGTAATATTTTTCATAGATATCCTTCCGTGCCGAATTGGTGCTTACGCGAATCGAATTTAATCCGGCTTCGCATAATGCACGGACCGCATCCGGCTTGGAGCCATTGGTGTTAATGTTGATGCTTCCCCTGTCCGTATGTTTTCTGATCTCAATAATGGATTTGCGGATAGTTTCCCACATCAGCAAGGGTTCTCCTTCACATCCCTGGCCGAAGCTGACAATCGGAAAAGGAGCCGTCTGCAAATGGGGCACCGTGAATTCGACAATTTCTTCTGCGGTCGGCTTAAACGTGAGCCGGTCCTGCGTAGACACGATGGTTTCATCTTCCGGCTGAAAAGAAATGCATCCGATACAGTTTGCATTGCACGCCGGTGAAGTAGGTACGGGGCACTCCCATCTTCCCGAAAAATAATTTCGTGCAGCGGGGCAATGATAAGTGAGACAGCATTTTTCCGATAAATGTTTTAAGAGGCGGTTATGGGGGTATGCCTTAATAATATTTTCTACGCCATGCGCTATGTTCTCGTCGTTGTAGCCGGCAGCCTCCTGCCGGATGTCCTGTTCGATCCGGACGGCGGGAACAAAAAATTTATCATTGTACCATCCTGCGGCGGTGTAACAAAAAAGCGGAAGGGTAGGCGCATCGTCTGCTGTTTCATAAGCTGCCAGGAATAATCCCGTGTGTGCGGGTGGAATAAATGCAGCTACCGCCCAGCCCTTGTCACAGAGCCGCATATCACCTGTGGCAACATCGATGCCAATACCTCTTCTGCCCGGTAATTCATACAGGGAGCCGCCTGCGGGAAGTTCTATCCACTGGCCGGCGGGCACTTCAAAAGCATCCCAGCCGCTGCGGCCAACCGTATACAGGGACGTATCTTCGAAAATATTTCCCTTGCCGTCGGAATAAAGCAGATATGGTGAATGTGGCAATGACATCTGGTGCAAAATTAATTATTTGATACGTTCAGTTTGTTCAGGCACCATCTGTTGAAGGCGGCTTCGTTTACCGTGGAGCTCACTTCTTTCTGCAATATCCGGTTATCCCTGAAATCGACGGTGAGCAAGTCATCTTTCAAAATAATATGATCGATATCGAACCACAGGTATTTTTTCCGGAACACGCTTTTGAGAACGATTTCCGTTTCGGAAAAAATGATGGAGGGCGCCAGTTTCATCGCGCGGTATTCCACGAAGGAAAAAACGGCCAGCATCAGGCATAGCAGCCACCAGAGCGGAAGCTGGATCATCACCATCACCGGAATCAGCAATAGTTTTATAACGATCAATATCCATCTTGTGATAACGACGCGCCGGCTGATTTCGCTTTTTATAAAAAATGTATAGGCAGACAATGAATTAATTATTTTCCTGAGGCAAGAAGATTACATAACTGAAGCAACATCTTAGCGGCGACATTTGCATCCCAGGCCGTTTCGCCGGTGCCCACTTCGGTAAGGTCGAAGCCGATCAGCTGCCTCCCGCTCTCCTTCATCCTTCTTAATAAATACAATACCTGTTCGGCTTCGAAGCCGCCGTATACCGGAGTTCCGGTGTTGGGGCAGAGCTTCGGGTCGAGGCCATCAATATCGAAGCTCAAATATACTTTCTCCGGAAGCTGGCTCACGATATCATCTGCAATATGTTTCCAGGTAATTCCTTCGTATAATTTTTCACGTATATGTTTATCGAAGAAGGTGGTGACCCTGTCCCTGTTGGCATGTATATATTCCCATTCTTCCTGGCTATAGTCGCGGATGCCTGCCTGTACGAGCTTTTTCAATTGCGGGATCTCTGTTAGGGCATTATACATAATGCTCGCGTGGCTGTACACAAAATCTTCGTAGCCTTTCCGCAGGTCGCAATGCGCATCGATCTGCAGCACACCGAAGTCGCCATATTTTTCGCCTATCGCTTTCATATAGCCGAGCGATATGCTGTGGTCGCCACCGAGCAGCGCCACCAGTTTATCCCGGTTCATCAGGCCCCTGGTTTGTTCGTACACCCAGTTGTTGAGATACACGCCGCCCTCATTGATGTCTTTTAAGGATTTGCACATGAAGGCATTTTTCCGGAGGTCCTCCCCGCGCGAGATGTAGTCGATATATAGTTCGGCTTCCTTGCGCAGGAAGTCGCTTTTCATGAGAATTTTTTTGTCGTAGGGACGCATATAAAACCCTTTGCGCCAGGTGTCCGGGTAATCGGCGTCGAACACGTCCACATGCATGCTGGCCTTGAAGATATGCTCGGCCGCGCGGGCGGTGCCTGCGTTATAGCTCACGGTCACTTCCCAGGGTATGGGAAGAATGACCAGCTTCGCCTCTTCTTCTGAAATGGGAAAACCGTAGATGTTGTTGGTCGGATTGCTGGCGCAATTCGGATCAAAACCAGAAAAATTGTTCATTTCTTATACGCGTTGAAAAGATACTCTTTTGTTAATAAACAGGGTAAAATGAACTCTGTTAAAAAACGGTGCAAGGTAAGTATGTTTTTGGACTAACTTCGCATGTGAATTCTTAAATAATGGAGAATAAATGATGAAGAAGATACATGTTGTGATGCTGGTCGTTATCGCCGTAGTGATCGCCGTGCTGATCAGCCTTATGGGCGACCTTTCAACCTATGAAACCCTGGCTTCGGCAAAGCAGAAACCGGGTAAAACGGTCACTGTTATCGCCCGCCTCGACAAATCCAGCCCCATCATTTTCGATCCGGCCAGAAATGCCAATTACACATCATTTCATGTGATCGATTCAACCGGCAACCGCGCCCGGGTAGATTACCACTTCGAAAAGCCCTACGACATGGAAAAAAGTGAGCGTATCGTATTGAAAGGCACCATGAACGGGGATGTATTTGATATTACGCGTAAGGATGGCATCCTGATCAAGTGTCCCTCGAAGTACAAAGACGATCCGAAGGCCGCGCAGAATAATCTTAGCCAAAATTAGATCCGAAGATGAAGTATTTAGGAGAACACCTTCTGCCGGGACAGTTCGGCCATTTTTTCCTCGTATTATCCCTTGTTTCCTCCATCGTTGCCGCCATCGCCTATTTTAAATCGACTGTTTCGACAGCGGAAGAAGAGCAGCAAAGCTGGAAACGGCTCGCGCGGATCAGCTTTTGGGTCAACGCCATTTCGGTAGTGCTGATCTTCACACTGATTTATTTTATCATTTCCAATCATTATTTCGAATATTATTATGCCTGGAACCATTCGGACGTTTCCTTAAATGCCGGCTACCTCATCAGCAGTATCTGGGAGGGGCAGGAGGGCAGCTTCATGCTCTGGACCATCTGGAACGCGGTGCTGGGGCTGGTCCTGATGCGTACGTCGAAAAAATGGGAGGCGCCCGTGATGACCGTGCTCAGCGTTTGCCAGATCTGCATGGCCTCGATGGTCATTGGTCTTTATATGTTCGACTTCCATATCGGCAGCAACCCGTTTATTCTTACGCGTGAACAGTTTCAGGATGCCCCTTTTTCAAAACTGCCTAATTATCTCGAATTGCCCAGCCTGAAAAACGGGATCGGGTTGAACCAGTTGCTGCAGAACTACTGGATGGTGATCCACCCGCCGGTATTGTTCCTGGGTTTCTCGTCCACTATTGTTCCCTTCGCTTACGCGGTGGCCGGGCTGTGGCGGAAAGATTATGGCGGATGGATAAAAGCGGCATTGCCCTGGTCGCTGTTTTCAGCAGCCGTGCTGGGTTTGGGCATCATGATGGGCGCCAGGTGGGCATACGAATCACTGAGCTTTGGCGGTTACTGGGCTTGGGATCCCGTTGAAAACGCTTCGCTGGTGCCGTGGCTGATCATGGTGGCCGGCATTCATACGCAACTGGTTTATAATTCAACCGGCCATTCGTTACGGCCCACTTATTTCTTTTTTCTTGCCAGCTTCGCACTGATTTTATATTCCACTTATCTTACGCGCAGCGGCGATCTTACCGATACTTCGGTGCATGCCTTTACCGGTTCGGGGCTTAACTGGCAGTTGCGCATTTTTGTATTGATATTTGCTATTCCTTCTTTCATTTTATATCTCGCACGGTATAAACAAATCCCCACCATCCACAAAGAAGAAAGCTCTTA
>JBGAJL010000056.1:0-28756 GCA_044224935.1 Flavitalea sp. | reverse complement strand
TTCGTTCGCAAAACCGGGTAATCCTCAGCATCTTTACTGGAACAGAGAGAAAGCAGGTCTCTGGATTGCCCCGCTATCGGCCGATGGGATGCATTTTGAAAAATAGCGCCCATAATTGTCGATGCATCCATTCGCTGTCATACACACGTTTTAAATGACAGATATCAAATAACCCATTGATCAATATCATGGTATCCATCTCTCAAAAAGTATTTCTTTGAATACCCAACAAACGTATACCGGGAGACAATTAACAAAAATGTCAGCCACACAGCTTAAAGATATGAGCAACCCTATCCGCCAATGGCAATATGAAAGCGCCGGCTGGAAACGGGTTCTTGATTTTATAATGCAGGAAAACGTTTTCAGCAAGAACCGGCTCTCAGAAATACTCAAAAGCAGCGCCGGAGATGCGGAAATGCTCAACGATGCAGAAATGTTCCTGGAAAGGTTCATCCAGCAGGAAACTCTTGTCAAACTGCTGCGCAGTGATATACAGGGTTTTGACCAATTGCTGGCAAAAGAAATATACGACAATCAACGCGCTACAAAAGATGCGTTCAGCCAACACCTGCGCCTGAATAATGAAATAGAAAAGCTAAGGATAGCATTCACCATCAACAAGAGGCAGTTCGATTATTTTCTTCAGTCGAATGCATGAAAGAAAAGGTGTCTCTTACTCTGAGACACCTTATTTGCAATTTATCCCGATACCAGGCAACATCTCAATAGATGTTCTTTTTCCTGGCTATTTTTTTAACATTTACAGCAAACATAAGGGTTCCGATAAGCAGGATAACTGCTCCCAGGTAAAGGACGAGAAACATTCCGTTGTTCTGCAGATCAATTGGATGAGTCATAATGCAACTTTTTAATGTCAAGAATTAATTGTTCGATATGATCGGGCTTTGTGCCGGCATAAAATCCGCGTACTCTCCCGGCGGTGTCCAGGAGCACCATGTTTTCACTGTGAATAAAATCATCCGCTCCGCCATCTCCCTTCGCGGCTACCACACGAAACCCATTGCGCGCCAGCGAATAAATGACCTTTTTATCGCCGGTAACAAAATCCCAGCGCCTGTCGTCAATCTTCTGTGTGCGAATATATTCTACGAGCCGGCCCACACTGTCCCGTTCAGGATCAACCGTAAAGGATACGAACCGCACAAGAGGATCATCAACATATTTCTGCTGCACCAGTTGCGTATTATGGATCATCTTTTTGCAGACAACGGGGCAATGAGAGAAAAAGAAATTCACCACCGTGATTTTCCCCTGCCAGCTTGCAGGTGTTTCAGCCTGATTCCGCTGGTTGGTCAACGAAAAATAATCAACCGTTTTTCCTTCATACAATACCGGCAGGTCCGAACCGCGATCGATGGCGGACCATATTTTAAAACCTGCCAGTGGAAGGATAAATGCAACTGTCAGTAATAGAATAGTATCTCTGTTGACGTGCGTTCTCAAGGTTTGTGTATTTGTTCGGGAACCGGGTTATCGGGAGTAAATCTTGGTGCATTCGGGCCGGCATTATTTACTGCGTCCCTGATAGCGGGTATATAGGCGAGACAGATCATTATGCCCATCGCTACCAGCCAGGGCCGGAACGAATCAAATAAAGAAATTCTTTTTTCATCGTGGTAAGCTTCGCTGGAAGGCAGCGTTAATGCGGGCTCCAGGTGCTTTTTACTGAACAGGGTTCCGAAGAAAACAATAATGAATAATGTGCCTGCGATGAACATCACAATGCCACCCAGCAGTGCAAGCGTGGTAGTGGGTATCCATTCGGGGTGAAACAGGTTGCTTTTTGGATCCAGGTAGGTCATGCCGAGATTTGTTCGTCTCGGTTCACCTATCAATCCACCCCACATCAGTCCCGAAGAAAATATCAGCACCCCGAACATCCAGAGATAAGGAATAATCACATTAATCTTCGGCAGAAAAATACGTTTGCCGCTTAATGTCGAAATTAAATAAGAAGACATGCCGATGATGGCAAGGAAAACGGGGCCCGCAACGGTCATGTGAAAATGACCCGGCATCCAGGCCGTATTATGGATAACGGAATTAAGTGAATAGGAGGCATTGACAATTCCTGTGAGGCCGCCGAATATGAATAATATAAGTCCGGAAATAAAATAAGCAAACAGGTAATTATTTGTATCGAGATAAGGCAATTTAAACATCCAGCCGAACCAGCCTTTCGCACCTCGTTTTTTACCCGCATATTCCAGGGATGCCGCGAGGGTAAACGCGGTAATAAAACTCGGAATGGCAACACCAAAGGTGAGGAGTCCCTGGAAGAGCTTAACGCCCTGCCGTATGCCGGGATCGCTGAACTGGTGATGCACACCCACGGGGATGGAAAAGATAAGGAAGAAAAACAGGGCCACCCTTCCGGCCAGATCGGAATATAATTTTCCTCCCGCCAGTTTCGGCAGCATCACATAAAACATAATATATGCGGGCAATAACCAGAAATACACCAGCGCATGACCAAAAAACCAAAACAATGTTCTGGCGAGAGTAATATTTACATCCGTATAACCCAATGACCAGGGAAGCAACAATACCAGCACCTCATAAGCCACTGCAAGGGTGCACACGAACCAGATAATAAAATTGATCAGCGTGCCCAGAACCGCGAGCGGAGTTTTCACCTGTTGGTTCTGTTTTTTCCATTGCGTGTACAAGCGAGCCCAGTCGAACAGGGGCAGCCATGATCCTACGATCAGCAATGCGGCACCCAGGTAAAAAAAAGGGTGGGCCTTCAGCGGGGGATAGAATGTGTACAGTACGGATGCCTTTCCTGAAAGCATGGCCCACGCGGCCAGCAACGTGCCCGTGGTCATCAGCCCGAAGCTTACCCATGACAGGGTTTTATTGGGTTCTTTTTTAAGAAAATAAGTAATGGTTGCATGCCCGAATGCAACGGCAAAAAAAGTAGTGAGTACAAGCGCATTGATAACACCATGAAGCGTGAGCCCCTGATAATAATCGAGCTTTAAAAAAGAAGCATCATGTAATAATCCCGCCCTGTAGATGGTCTGCATGAGGCCATGATAGATGCCGATCAGGAGCAGTGCCACCGGAATGCCAAGTTCCCAGAATATGAGCCGTTTTAAGGATTTGCTAACCTGCATAATAATTCTCGTTAATTTTTTTTATTTGATAATAATCTCTCCCTGCATAAACTGGTGGCCCACGCCGCAGTATTCATGACAGGTTATTTTATAAACGCCGGGCTGCGAAAATCTAACGGTGGTCTTATTAATGGAACCGTACACCGCCATCATGTTTACGTTTTTGGAATAAATTTCAAAACCGTGTACCACATCCTTTGAAGTAAGATAGAAATCGACTTCGCTTCCCACCGGCAGGGCAATCTGCGCCGGCTCGAACCGCCACATGGAGGCAACGGCAAACACACGGTAGGTCTTACTATCGAGGGTGTCGATGCCGGGGCCCACGTAAGCTTTATCATAGGGGACACACTCGGGGACATCTGCACGGTACTTATATTTCGCATACAGGAGAGAAAAAATAAAAAGCGATATCAACGAAAGCGTGATGCCAAGCACTCTTTTTTCTGCCACATCTACTGCCATATTATGAACGATTAAGCATGATTGAATAAATTCCGAACCAGATAGCCAGGCACAGCAATACCAGGAGAATAAAAAATACCATCGCACCTACCGGATAAAAATGGTCCTCCCTGTCGGGCGGAACCAGTGGTGAACTATCCTGCGCGGAAGAAGTTATTTCATTTGTTTCCATACAGCTAAACTACTCACCGGCGGGAATTCGTATGTTGACGAAAAAATGCGGCGGGTATGATTGATCTCATGTGGGAGCCTGACAAAAATCAAAGCCGGCGACCGGGCAATGGAATTTTAATTAAATTTAGCCGCCCGTAAAAGTATTCCATTGGAAAATGCACATCTGACTTCAATATTTGAACATTCAACCGAGGGTATCGTGCTCACCCGGGGCCGGGGTCCCGTGGTGCTGCTAAACCCGGCAGCGGAGCGTATGTTTGGATATGCCGCCGATGAAGTAGTGGGGCAGAATATAGAAATACTCATCCCCTCCCGCTTTAAACACCGGCATGTGGAGCTAAGGGACGGGTTTGCCCTGCACCCGCAGAACCGCGTAATGGGCCGGGGAAGAGATCTGTACGGTAAAAAAAAGGATGGCTCGGAATTTCCCGTTGAAGTGAGCCTTAGTTTTTACACCAAAGACGATGAACTGTTTGTAATTGCCTTCATCGTAGACATTACACTCAGAAAAAGCATCGAGGAAGAACTGGTCCGGCAGCAGGAAGAACTGAAGATGATGGCCACCAATTTAAAAGACCTGAATGCCGACCTGGAAAATAAAGTGGAGAACCGCACCCAGGTGCTGAAACGGGCCCTGCAGCAACTGGAAATTTCCCAGATCGAGCTCAATGAAGCATTGCAAAAAGAAAAGCAACTCAACGAGGTCAAGAGCCGGTTCATGTCCATTGCATCACACGAATTCCGCACGCCCTTAAGCACAGTGCTCTCATCGGCTTCGCTACTTGAAAAATATGCTACTGGCGAGGACCAGCCGAAGAGGGAGCGCCATGTGGAAAAGATAAAGAATTCGGTGCGGAGCCTCAACGGCATCCTGGAAGATTTTCTTTCACTAGGCAAACTGGAAGAAGGAAAAATAGCAGCAGCGCCGGCCTCTTTCAATGTCCAGGAAATGATGATGGGCACCATTGAAGAAATGAATTCGCTATTGAAACCGGGACAACAGTTTGTGGTGGAACAAACCGGTGCAACGTCGATCGTCGCGGATCAGCGGCTGTTAAAAAATATCCTGATCAACCTGATCACCAACGCCATTAAATTTTCGGCGGAAGGAGATAAAATAATAATTTATCTGAATACGGCGGGAAATCAACTCGAAATAAAAGTAAAGGACAGCGGGATAGGCATTCCCGAAGAAGACAAGAAAGAACTTTTCTCCAGCTTCCACCGGGCGCGCAATGCATCAAACATACAGGGCACAGGCCTGGGGCTGCATATCGTAAAGCGCTATCTCGAGCTACTTGAAGGAGATATCATGGTCGAATCCGAATTAGGGAAAGGTTCTATTTTTACCATCACCATTCCTGTCGCTTATCCATAATCCATTAACATGAATAAGATCCTTGTTATTGACGACAATGCGGACATCCGCGAGAACACCGCTGAAATTTTAGAGCTCGCAGGCTACAAAACATTTACCGCAGAAAACGGCAAGCTCGGCGTGGAACTGGCAATGAAAGAAAATCCAGACCTGATCGTCTGCGATATTATGATGCCGGTTCTTGATGGCTATGGCGTGTTGCACCTGCTGAATAAAAATGAAAAGACGCGCCATATCCCCTTTATTTTCCTGAGCGCCAAAACAGAAAGGTCGGATCTGCGCAAGGGAATGGAAATGGGAGCGGATGACTATATCACCAAACCGTTTGAAGAAATTGAGTTATTAAATGCAATCGAAGTGCGCTTGCAAAAAAAAGCCTTTCTCGACCAGCGGTTTGAGCCGGGACCGGCCGGCATCAGTGAATTTGCCAGAACATTGAAAGAAAAAGGACTTGTAGAGCATCTTAAAGCGCAATACGATATTGCTCCCCTGCGTAAAAAGCAAATCCTCTACCAGGAAAACAAAAGACCCCGGTTTTTATTTCTGCTGATAAGCGGCAAAATAAAAGCTGTCAGGAATCATGAAGACGGAAAGGAATATATTACCGAATTATTTGCCGCAGGTGATTTCATCGGGCATCTTCCGATCATTGAAGATAAAAATTATGAAGACAGCGGCATCGTTATGGAAGACGCAGAAGTGCTGCAGATGCCAAGAGAAGATTTCATGCAACTGATGTATGCAGACCCGTCCATTACCGAAAAATTTGTAAGGCTGATCTCGCGCGATATACGTGACAAGGAAGAACGGCTCATTACACTGGCCTATAGTTCGCTGCGCAAGCGGGTGGCCCGGGCGCTCACCGACATCCAGGCTAAATTTAACAAGGATGAAAAACACGCCCTGGAAATCTCCCGCGATGATATTGCTCATTATGTGGGAACTGCTACAGAATCATTGATACGCACATTAAGTGATTTCAAGTCGGAAAAACTGATCAATATCCAGAACGGAAAGATCCTGATCATGCAACCTGAAAAGCTAAAGAACCTGCTTAACTGATTGCGATGGTGGACAAAAGCCCGCGAAGCATCTTCAGGAAATTTTTTGCTGCCGAAGCCTCTTCGGGTATCGTTATTCTTGGCTGCGTGATACTATCCCTGTCTATAGCCAATTCCCCAATGGCAGACGCGTTCCGGCGGCTGCTGGATATACCTCTAGGTTACCGGTCCGAAATTGTCCAGCTCCACTTTCCAATTCAAACATGGATCAATGACGGACTAATGACGGTATTTTTCCTTTTAGTAGGTCTCGAGATTAAAAGGGAGCTTACAAATGGCGAACTGGCCTCTCCGAAAAAAGCATTGCTGCCGATATTATGCGCAACAGGCGGCGCCATTACTCCTGCCCTCATATACCTGCTGTTTAACAGGGGCCTTGACACGCAAACCGGCTGGGGCATCCCCATGGCAACAGATATTGCCTTCTCGCTTGCCGTAATAAGTATGATGAGCAAAAGCGTTCCTTCTTCATTGAAAATATTTCTCACCGCACTGGCCATTGCCGATGATCTGATGGCTATCCTGGTTATTGCAATATTTTATTCCCGCGAAATACATATTAATTACCTGTTGTACGGAGGATTAATAGTGCTCCTGTTATTTATATTAAACAGGCTAAAAGTAAATAAACCCGTTTTTTACCTCCTGCCCGGCCTTCTTCTCTGGTATTTTATTCATCATTCGGGCATTCATGCAACGATAGCAGGAGTATTAACAGCGGCTTTTATTCCTAATAAAGGAGTTCCGGGGGCATCACCTCTTCAGCAACTCGAGTCTTCACTAACCGCTCCCGTCAATTATATTATCGTTCCTCTTTTTGCATTGGTCAATACCAATATTAGTTTTACCAGCGACATGATGCAGGGGCTGTTCGCTCCATTGGGAATGGGCATTATTACGGGGCTTGTCGCCGGAAAGCCGATCGGCATTTTTTTAGCCGCGCTTCTTGGTATAAAAACCGGCATTTGCAAAATGCCCCAGAAAGCAGGCTGGATGGATATTATCGGGATAGGGCTGATTGCAGGTATCGGGTTCACGATGTCTATTTTCATATCCCTACTATCTTTTACCGATGTTAATTTAATATCGCAGGCAAAATTTTGCATTTTGTGCGCTTCATTAATAGCAGCGTGCCTGGGCTGCCTGGTGCTTGGCAGAAACGCCCGTCACCGTCCCGGTATTTCCTAAATAATAACGCGTAAGGTCAATGCAGGAATGCGATTCTTTGTTAACCCGGCCTTATTTATTAAACTGAATCTTTAATATAACGGGAGCCTGGTTCCGGATAACCACACAGGAAGCCTGCCCCATCCATTTCAGGCCCTGGTACACTTCCAGCAGTTCGCTTATCGAATTAACCGGCTTATCATTGATCCGGATAAGAACGTCGCCGGTATGAAAAGAATTTTTCTGCGCAGCAGAACCCGCAGGCAGATCAGCAAGCAATGCCCCATTTTTATCATGCAAACCGGCAGCCGATTGTTCACCGAGGGTTTCCACATTTTTGAATCCTGCACCCAGCCATCTGACCTGTTCACCCTTTTGTTCGCCAGCCCTGGTGAATAAATTTTTTATTACCGGCTTTGCCGCTTCCTTTTTTAGCAGTGTGCCGGTTACGCCAAAATTCATCTCAAAATTTCTGAATCCAATTGCAAATGCCGGTGAGGAAGCACTTACCGTGTAATTCCCGGATTTTGTATCTGCGAACCCAGCGTTGCCCCAGGCACTGTGTTTGTCCAAATCCTGTTTCTGCGCTTCTACGAGCCCGGACGCCGAGAGGAAAAAATTCGAATCTATTCTGTCACCCCAGTCATTCATCAATATCGGGGCATAAGGCGTGGTAACGATGTTATGCACAAAAACATCGCCGCTGTTTTTCAGCCACACATGCGGATGAAAGGTATTATTAACAATAATATTATTTCTCACTGTCCGATGATACCCTTCTCTTAACTTAATCCCTCCATTAAGACATACGTTATTATAGATTTCATAGTTACTGCTTCCATCGTCGAGATCAATATCCCATCCATGCCCGCAATGAAACCGGTTGTTACGGAGTATAACCGGATCTCTCATATCGAGCAATTCAATACCCGGTTTTGCAGCAACAATGCTATCGATAACTGATCTGTCGGGGCTCCAGAAGCGGTCACGGCCCCAGGAATTAAATGCACCATGATCGCCTGTTTCAAGTACCGTATTAAATACGTCATTGTATTCAATTATATGTCCGCCCCAGCAGCCATCGCCAATATTAATTCCTGCACGCGGCAGGTTATATATAGTGTTATGCCGGGCAATGATATGCGCCGACATTGAAATCTCTACCCCGGCAACCTGTTTTTCAACCCGGCCGATATCGTGTACCAGATTTCCTTCGGCAACACAGTATTGCGGATAATTATTGGTTTTGGGGCCCGGCGTATAATCCATCCCGGACCAGGGAACAGAAAGATCATACTGAAACGCCGGTGACCTGACGGCATCAGCGCTGCCAACAAAGGAGATGGCACTGGCGCCGATATTACAGATACGGTTATTCAGCACGCTATCCTGTTTATTGTAATTGCTTATAAAAACAGCGTTACCGCCAAGCTCATAAAAGGAACATTCCTTAATCGTGCAATTTTCTGTACCGTCGAGCAGAACCGCACCTCCGCGGTAAATTGTCCAGTCGCTTCTTAACAAAGGTTCCTTAGTGAGCATGAAACTGCGGCTGGTTTCGGTAAACCGGATATTTTTTATTGAAATATTCTTAACCGGAGCCTGTCCCGTTCCTTTTATATGAATAAGATCGGTGAGCCGGCTGACAGAGAATTTCGCATTTTTTAATACAATACCGGCAGGGGGATACAGGTATAATTTTTTAGCAGATGCATCGTAATACCATTCACCCGGTGCGTCCAGTTCTTCAAAAATATTCTCGACAAACCGGTAGTCCTTATGCATTTCAGACGGGCGGTTGTTTTGCCAGCCGCCTTCATATAACAATTTTCCTTCCGGGGATTTTCCTGTGATACGATAGTGAAACCCGCCCCATTCACCGGAATGCAGGGCATGAATATATCCTCCTGCCGGGTTTTTCCATTTTGCGACCCTTTCATCGCTGATCGCATCTGAAGCGGTACCATTAAAATGGCGGGTGGAAGAATCGTAGTTTGGATAACGTGCCATTGGCAATGCCCTGCCATTCAGGAACAGCCGATCGGGAGCGGCATCTTTAAAATCAATATCCGCTACCAGTCTTCCGTTTTTTTGCATTTGCCATTTCGGGAAAATATCCTGAGAACCTTTCACCACCACGTTTTGTCCCGGCAATCCCTGCAGGCACAGGGAACGAAGAGCATAGCTCTCCGACGTTATTTCAATCGTGCTAAGTAAATTATACGTTCCTCCTGCTATTCCGATCGTCACGTCTTTACCGGTAATTTGCAGTGCACGCTGCACCGCGAATTCAATTGTTTTGAATGGTTGCCCTGCCGTTCCGGGTCCTGTATTTTTGCCATGGGGAGCCACATATAATTTCACCTGTGCATTTGCTTCCATTGCCGAGATTAAGGCAGCCAGCAAAAGAAAGTTTCGCACAAAACCTGTTTTCTGAAAACTCATAAGAGTATAGACACCCGTTCCATTGATTTGGGTGATTTATTGTATCAAAAAGATTTGCCTTTTTGCGGTCATGGGCAGTTAAAATAGCTAAAATTAAGCATCTTACGCAACTTTCGGCAATTCCTTCAGCAGCTTTATATATATTTGCCGGGCATGAAATTTTTTGCATTCATAATGGCCCTCGTTGTTTTTGTACAGAGCGCCGTGCCCTGCATGGACAGGGACATGCTTATGAACAGCACGAACAATTCATCAACGATCTTTAAAGCAGTCAATGATTCACACCAGGATTGTTCCGACAATTGTTCCCCGTTCTGTACATGCTCCTGCTGCGCAAGTGCCAATTGTACTCTTTTCCAGGAACCTTTAGCCGTGCTGGAGTTTTCAGTTACCAGTATTATTTCTGAATATATTTCCTGTTCTCCAATAGAAATAGCTTTACCTGTCTGGCAACCTCCCCAGTTGATTTCCTAATCGATTTTTGCGGGACGGCGGTATTCAATCAGCCTCACTATTCTGTATTTATTGTTCTTCGCAACAGCCTGTTACGGCAAATCAGCGTTGTGCAAACCACGGAAACGCCCGCGATAAATCTATTACCGGATACAATAGCACCGTTTCTGACCCATAGCGAATGCCGGCTTTGGCAGCAGGCCCATCCCAAATTATAAATCAAGGTATGCTTAATAAAATCATTCATTTTTCTATTAAACAGAAGCTTTTTATCGGGCTCATGACTATCGCCATTATTGCCTGGGGAATATGGAGCGCCAGCAAACTGGCGGTAGACGCGTTGCCCGATGTCACGAATAACCAGGTGCAGGTAATCACGCGCTCGCCTTCGCTCGCGGCGCAGGAAGTGGAGCAGTTTATTACCTACCCCGTAGAAAAATCCATGTCCAATATACAGGGCGTAATAGAAATGCGTTCTTTTTCCCGCTTCGGGTTAAGCGTGATCACGGTAGTGTTCAGGGAAGACATGAATATCTTCTTTGCCAGGCAGCTCATAGCAGAGAAGCTGAAAGAAGCAGAAAACCAGATTCCGAAAGGGGCAGGCACCCCGGAACTTGCTCCCGTTACCACGGGCCTCGGAGAGATCTATCAATATGTTATACACCCCAAAAAAGGCAGCGAACAAAAATATTCTGCAATGGACCTCAGAACGATGCAGGACTGGATCGTTGCCCGGCAACTCGCAGGTATTGCCGGCGTGGCGGAGATAACGGGTTTCGGGGGAGTTACAAAACAATATGAAGTAGCCATAAATCCTAACCGTCTTAAAGCAATGAACGTAACGGTTCCGGAAATTTTCAGCGCCCTTGAAAAAAACAATGAAAATACCGGCGGCGCTTATATAGACCGGAAGCCCAATGCTTTTTTCATTCGTGGTATCGGCCTGGTTAAAACGTTCTCCGATATTGAAAATATCGCTATCAAACAGGAAAGCGGTGTGCCTGTTCTTATACGCGATGTGGCGAAGGTGCAGTTCGGCTCACCTCCACGCTATGGCGCAATGACCTATAACGGCGAGAAAGAAGTGGTAGGCGGCATTGTCCTTATGATGAAAGGCGCCAACAGCGCATCGGTCGTGAATTTAGTTAAGGAAAGAATGAAAACGGTTCGCCAATCCCTGCCGGACGATATTATAATCGAGCCATTCCTCGACAGAACAGACCTGATAACCCGGGCAATAAATACCGTAAAAACAAATCTTATCGAAGGAGCGCTGATCGTAATATTCGTATTGGTTGTTTTTTTAGGAAACCTGCGTGCAGGCCTCATCGTCGCTTCATCAATTCCATTATCCTTATTGTTTGCACTGGGCTTAATGAATCTATTCAATGTAAGCGCCAATTTAATGAGCCTGGGAGCTATCGATTTCGGATTAATTGTAGACGGAGCGGTTATTATCGTGGAAGCCACTTTGCTCTCACTGGCATCTTCCGGGATAAATAATAAACTAACGCAACAGCAAATGAATAGTGCGGTAGAAGCCAGCGCAAAACAAATGATGGGCTCAGCCTCTTTCGGACAGATCATTATCCTGATTGTGTATCTGCCCATACTCTCGCTGCAGGGAGTGGAAGGAAAAATGTTCCATCCCATGGCGCAAACCGTAAGCTTTGCAATACTCGGAGCCTTGTTGCTTTCGATCACCTATATACCTATGATGTCCGCTCTGTTTCTATCAAAAAGAACGGAACACAAAAAAACATTCGCAGATAAAATGATGGACTTATTCCATCGCCTTTATCTGCCCTTACTCAAAAAAGCCATTAAATTAGGATATGCCGTTATTGGTATCTCCATCGCTCTGCTGATACTGACAATAATCGTTTTTAAAAATATGGGTGGTGAATTCATTCCCACACTGGAAGAAGGCGATTATGCAATAGAATTTATATTACCCCAGGGGTCATCTATATCGCAAACAATTGAAACGGCAATGATGGCCGAACGAATACTAAAAAAATTCCCGGAAGTAAAAATGGTGGTGGGAAAAACAGGCTCAGCTGATATTGCAACAGATCCCATGCCGCTTGAGGCCTCCGATCTCATCGTTATTATGAAACCTAAAAAGGAATGGACGACCACAAAAGATTTTTATGTAATGGCCGACTCAATGAGAAATAAATTATCCGCCATCCCCGGCGTAATTGCAGAACCGAGCCAGCCCATACAAATGAGGTTCAATGAATTGATGACCGGCATCCGCCAGGATGTAGCTATTAAAATATTTGGAGAAAATCCGGATACCCTTCTGTTTTACGCAAACAAAGTCGCAAAAGCGATCGAGCCCATCGACGGCGTTACACAACCCCAGGTGGAGCGGACAAGCGGGCTGCCTCAAATCACAATCGAATACGACCGGGCCAGACTTGCCGGCTATGGTTTAAATATTTCAGACGCAAACCGGATCGTCAATACTGCTTTTGCAGGCGAAAGCGCAGGCGCCGTTTATGAAAATGAAAGAAAATTTGATCTGGTTGTCCGGTTGGATAGTTCATGCCGTGCTTCTCTGGATGATGTCAGCGATTTGTACATCCCTCTAAATAATGGGAACCAGATTCCCCTGTCACAGATAGCCCGGGTTTCTTTTAAAACAGGACCGGCACAGATCAGCCGCGAAGCAGGAAAGCGCAGAATTTATGTAAGCTTTAATGTAAGCGGACGCGATATTGCCGGTACCGTAAAAGAAGCGCAACAAAAACTTGGCGATAAAGTAAAACTGCCAACAGGATACTATTACACGTATGGCGGGGCCTTTGAAAATCTTCAAAAAGCGTCTGCGCGCTTAATGATAGTAGTTCCGTTGTCGCTGCTGCTCATCTTCTTCATCCTTTTTTTACTATTCCGGTCAGCCAGGGAAGCCACATTAATCTTTACAGCAATACCCATGAGCGCCATAGGCGGTGTTTTTGCCTTACTATTAAGAGGTATGCCTTTTAGTATTTCAGCAGGCGTTGGTTTCATCGCGCTGTTCGGAGTGGCAGTATTGAATGGAATCGTTCTTATCAGCACATTTAACCAGTTGGAAAAAGACGGGATAAAGGATATTATCCAACGGGTATTAAAAGGCACGCAATTAAGACTGCGGCCGGTGCTGATGACGGCAACGGTAGCTTCGCTGGGATTTATTCCCATGGCCCTTTCCAGCGGTGCCGGCGCGGAAGTGCAAAAACCACTCTCCACGGTAGTGATCGGTGGATTAATAACGGCCACGATCCTGACCCTTTTCGTTCTACCCTTATTATATATCGTATTCTCCGGAAATAAAATAATAAATACGAAAAAAATTACAGCCGTTATAATCGGAGGGCTATTCCTGTTTAATTCAAATCCTTTAAAGGCGCAGGAACCTGCTAACAAAAGAATACCCATCCATGAAGCTATTGCGCTGGCAAAAAACAATTTGCAATACCAGGTAAACCAGCAACAGATTTACAAAGGTCAAATGCAGATAAAAACGATCGGAGCTTTACCAAAAACGGGTGTATTTGCCGAAAATGAAGACATCCGCCCCGGCGACAGGGAGGGTATTTTAAAAATTGGTATTTCACAAAGCATCGCGTGGCCCGGCTTATATGCCGCTCAACGAAAATTGTATAGTGAACAATTAAAACAGTACCAGTCCAATGTTCCCGTGATGGATGCGGAGATAAAGAAAAATGTTCGCGTCATATATTACCAGATCTGGTATCTGCAGGACAGACAGCTATTGTTCCAGCGGCTGGACAGTATCTATACCTCTTTATATGAAGCGGCTGTATTGAAAGTAAAAACGGGAGACAGGCCCGGCCTGGACAGTATCGCTGCGCTCGCAAGAGTAAAGGAATTGCAGGCCCAACTCCGGCAGACGAATAGCGAGATCCAGGTTCAACAAAAAAGCTTAATGCAGCTGTTAAATACGGAAGAAGCAATTCTCCCTCTTCGCCAGCCCCTGGAGAAACTGCCCATGATCATTGGGGAAACGGACTCAACACATCCGGCAATAGTTCTGCAACAGCAGAATATAACGATAGCCCGCGCCGGAGTATCAGTAATAAAAAATGAAAACAGACCTGATTTTTCAGGCCGGTTCTTTAGCCAGCGCCTGTATGGATTAAAAAATCCCTTTACCGGCTTCTCCGTCACAGTCGCTTTTCCTTTGTTTGGCATGGGTGCATACCGTAACAAAATAAAAACAGCCCTGGCCGAAGTGGATCTGCAACAAAAAGAATATGACTATGGCAGGCAGCTCTTCGATGCCGGGCGTATGCAGGCCCAAAAGGAAGTGGAGAAAAACTATGCGCTACTCGATTTTTACGAAACCACGGGACTGCGGCAGGCGGCCGAGATCATCAAAGCATCAACATTGGCCTACAGATTGGGAGAAATCAGTTTTTCCGAATTATCACAATTTCTCACTCAATCGATAGACATTCAAAAAAACTATATTGAAAACCTGAATAGCTACAATCAATCGGTTATTCAATATTATTATTTTATCAATCAATAATACAACACGGATGAAAGATCTATTCTTGATTATATATGCGGCCTTTACTATTCTATCTTCCATTTCATGCGGTAGCGGCGCTGCCAGTAAAAATGATAAGGAAGCGGTAGCTGAACCGGGTATCGAACAGGAAAATCCGGCGGTAGCGACACTCACTCCCGAACAGATAAAAAGTATTGGCATTCAGATCGGAAAAATTGAAAGGAAGCAATTAACGGAATCCTTAAAGGCAAATGGCATTCTGCAGGTTCCCAACCAGAATAAAGCCAGTATAAACCCGGTATATGGCGGAGTAATAAAGTCGCTGCTGGTGCAGCCCGGAAGCAGCGTTTCGAAAGGACAGACAATAGCAACCATCGAAAATCCTGAATTTATACATACCCAGGAAGAATATTTGAGTGTAGGATCAAAAATAATAATGGCTGAGCAGGAATATAACCGGCAAAAGGAATTGAACCAGGGTAATGCAGGCGCTTTGAAAAACCTGCAGGCCGCAGAAGCGGAACTGAAGGCCCTGAAAACAAGAATCGCCGCCCTGAGAAACCAGATCCAACTGATGGGAATCGTTCCTTCTTCCTTATCGAACAATAAATTAGTTTCTGTTTTATCTATTCATAGCCCGATAAGCGGAGTAGTAAGCGCCGTAAATGTAAAAATGGGTAGCTATGCAGATGTCACCACTCCTGTGGCCGAAGTGGTAGACAACAGTCAGTTGCACCTTGATCTCTATATATACGAGAAGGATCTATCCAAATTAAAAAACAACCAAATCATTCATTTCACCTTAACAAACAACCCGGGCAGGGAATATGACGCAGAAATATATTCCCTGGGCTCCTCTTTCGAAGGAGCCAGCAAGGCAGTAACGGTGCATGCTAAAGTGCGCGGCGATAAAAGCGGCCTGATTGACGGCATGAATATCACTGCCGTAATTAGCCTGGCGGAGACCACGGTTCCGGCCGTTCCCAACGAAGCAATAGTAACCTATCAGGGGCAGGATTACATTTTCATGCAGATCGGGCAGGATAGTAAAAAGCATACGGAAAGCGGCGCCGAAGATGAAATCAGTTTTGAAAAAATACCCGTTGCCAGGGGAACAACGGATGTTGGGTATACGGAAATAGCGCTTCTCAAAGAAATACCGGCTGATGCCCGGATCGTCGTGAAAGGAGCTTTCTTTGTGCTGGCGAAAATGACCAATGCAGGCGAAGAATAATTGTTGATACGGGGGCTTAGCGCCAACCGCAAATAACCATTGCTCTGCGGGAGGTCTGAAAAACTGGGTCTAATAAGCTCTAATAACTTGTCAATTAATCGTTTGCAAATTTAAAGAGATATTGAAAAACAATCACTAAATCCGCAACTTTTTTAATGATTGTTTAAATACTCCTTCAACATCTTAGAGATTTCTTAAAGACTTAGATTGGCTTGGGTAACCAGGTCTAATACTGGCTCTAATTATAGTCTAATTAAGTTTTCTGACAACCGGTTTAATTAGAGCCTTCGACCAAGACCCATTTGGACTTGAAATCATTGCCGATGTTCCTGATCTTTTTTGCTTTTCTGAGACTGGAGACCAGGTTATTGATCTTGATCTTCTTCTGTTTGTCGTCGTATAGGTCGGACAAACGATCCCACAGCAACTCTTCGATATCTTTTCTCGATAAAGAGCCATGATCGACAATGCCTTTAAGGATCCAGTCGAAATATTGTGCATTGTCAAAGGCTTTTTTTCTGGTATACGCGGCTTTTTGTCCTGTCTTTTGGGCAACCACGGCAGAGATAATGAGATTGGGGATCTTCCCTTCTATGAGGCCTTTTTTCCGGAGATTTTTAATCTCGTGGGCTTCAGGCATGATCCGCTTTTGCACCTTGTCCAGTAACACAATTTCTTCAAGCGTCAGATCCGGATTTTGTGCCAACATTTTGGCATAATCCAGGTCCAAAACCTTTCCGGTTAGAGTCACCTTTACCTTTCCATTGCCGAGGTCATAATCCGGCATAGGAAAGTAGCGGTCACGTTGAACACGAAACATGCGCTTAATCCCACTGCCAATCGAATCAATCATATTAAAGGATACCATCACCTGGGCGAGCAAAGCATTACGGTTATAAGACGGAGGTTCTTCACTACTGATCAGCCGTTCGACACTACCGGGAAGAAAAACACCCGGATTCATAAAAGAAAGATAACCGTCCTCATTCTCTGATACCGTTATCCGGCCGCCAGTCAAATAATCCATATGAGCAATGCAGTTGCTTAGTGCTTCACGGATATTTTGTGGAGCGTACTGGTCGACCTCGTCAGGGAACAGAGTATCTTCCTTCATATACCGGTATTTGAGATTACGGATTTTCGCAAATACCTCATCGACCGCAATAATATAAGGTGGATAAAAATGTTGGTAATCCTTCTCCACTTTGTTTTTGTCATACAGGACCCAGGATATCTGTGCGTTTACTCCTTTTAACTTGTTCGCTGATTCGGGTTTCCCCAGTAATAACATGGCAGCATTATTCGGTTTACCACCGGTAAGCATCTTCGCTTTTGATAAAAAAGTGCGCTTGTCCCAGGTTTTGATTTCCGCAGCGAGCCGCTGATTTTTAATCGCGTAGTTGGTGATAGCTTTTTGAATACCGTCATCTGAAAGATCGATTATGCTCGCGTCAGAACACGGCAGGATACTCCAGTCTTCGACAGTTTGCAACAACTCCTGTAAAATGGCATCTTTGCGCGAGCCGGTAAGTTCAACAAGACTGTCCCCGATACGCTGCCATGCTTTTTTATGTGCAATAACAGGCTGACGGGGTGAATGTTTGGGTATATGGAGTATCCAGACGGTTTTAGCAGTATCGGACGTAATATACTCATCCACCTTGAGCCCTTCACTTCGCAGGTATGTACAGTTACCAACCAGTCTTTGCGGCAGATTTTCAGGCGTATAGCCGTGAAAATTTTTAATACCAAGTATTGACAAAGAGTTGTCTTCGACGCCAAGCACAAGATGCCCGCCATTCATATTGGAAATAGCGGAAACGTATGAAATGATATCATCGCCGGCGGAAGATGAAACAGCGTTCTTTAGATTTGAGAACGCTTTCCACTCACATTTCTCATTTTCCTTGGGAAAATGTTGCTTTAAATAGATATGTAATGCCTGTTCTATCATGATCTTGGGGACAAATGTACAAATTGACCGCAAGCCGCAGAAGTTCAGGAATTTGGCGACGATTAAAAATTCATTTTAAGGAAAAATCGTCAATTCGATAGTCACTTTAATGTATCGCGAGCGTTGGATAGATAAACACATCCACACATAAATCGTTTCTTTGCAATCATACCGCTATGTGAACCAACAGACAGGATGCCTGCAACTTATCGCCTACATGATTACTGTAAAGGTCAGGCGGAGAAAGCCGGCACAGATCAATTAATTGTCGCGGTGTGAGATAATGGTCATGTCCATTTCCCTGTCGGTGATCTGTATGATGAACCCGGCTTTTTTCAAAGCCGCTTTCCATTGCTCTTCGCTTTGCATATCGTCCGGCAGATCCATGTCTATATGCCGGGTGATGCCCGTCTCATCAATCACCGGGATGTCAGAGGCATTGTTTAACAGCCAAAGCATATCCTTTACGGCATAATTGCGCAGGTATTTGTGCACCCGGTCCTTTTCGAAGAGCGCTTCGGATTTGCCTCCTTTGGTATAAGCGGAAGAGATGTTTTTTGAAGCGGTTAAAACCAGCGCCTTCACCTTCCGCTTTTCGTTGCACACCGTGAGGCTGAATGCTTTCAGCAGATCGCCCCGCATGGTTTCAAGCGCCTGTTCCATGCTGCACGGCGGCATGATCAGCTCATAGCAATACCATTCTTCATTATTGGTTGTAACGCTATGCTTGATCTGCTGAAGCGCCGTGCTGTTGCCTTCCACCATCACCCGGTTATCGGGGTACAGGATGCTGTCTCTGAAAGCCGCCCTCAAAAGCGTCAGCAGGGATTGGTTATAAAAAAAATGACGGATCAGTTGCCCATTTTTATCCCGCCTTCCACCGGTAAGGCTGCCAATGCCTTCTATATATCCAGTAATCATGGAACGGTATAAAGGCACTGTGCTTTCGCCTCCGTTGCCATATATAAACAAAGGCCTGGCGGTGTCGAAGTTCAACTGATCTCTTTTCCTGTGAAGTGTAATTCTATCGCCGTTCAATACAGCGCGGATATTTTGCTCGGTTACTTCCTGTGCTGAAGTAATGGCTATCACCTTGCCTTCCGCATTGATCCAGGCATAATGCGGCACAGACTTGTGCGGAAAAAAAGTAGCCAGCACACTGTCCTGCAATACATAAGGTAGCGTTACAGCCGTGCCGGTGCGTTGCTGCCTGTGCTCAAACAGCGAACGCACTTTCTGCTCCGTGTCGCCTTGTTCCGTATTAACTAATACTACCTGTATTTGATCTTTGAATTTATCTTGCAGTTCATGCAGCTTGGAAAAACCCTCGATGCAGGAACTGCACCAGGTGCTCCAGAAATCGATCAATAACAATTTTCCCCGAAAATCCTTCAGCGGTATTTTACCGCCGGGATAATTAAAAGCATTTGACAATACAGTATTGTCCGGCAAAACATCGCCTAGGTTCAGTTCTGCTTTTGATTGCGGCCAGGCGTAAATATTCAGTAATAAAAGATACACTAATAAAATAAGAGCTCTCATGGTAAATACTACTCGTTAATGGAAACTTAGTTTTGTTCTATACCTGTAACCTGTATGACCAGGTCCGGGATTGGCAGCGCATAACGGGGATCGTTGGGTGGTAACGTATAGGTTTGCCCGTTAAATGTTCTTGTCAGGACAATATTTCTACCTTCTTTGTTGAGTCTTTTCAAATCTGTTAGCCTGACACTTCTTAATATTAATTCCTTGTGTCTTTCTTCAAGAATGGTGGAAAGTGTGCTTTCCGGATCATTCGAAGTATATGGAATGAATGTGCCTCTTCTCCATCGTTTTTCACGCAGTTTATTCAGCAACTCTATTGCTTCATTGTTCTTACCCTGCCGTGCTTTCGATTCAGCTTTTATCAAGAACATTTCTGCTGTCGTTATGCCATTGTATATATTTCCATAACCAGAATAGTAACCATAAGTTCCGTCAAAATAATAATTACCATCACCCTTGGGTTTGAAGAAAACTGATTTCCTCAAATCATTGTCATCATACGATTTAAGAAATAAGGTATCAATATTTGCATAATATATAAGTGTTCCCTCATCGATTGTAGAACCGCCCTTTCCAGAGTACATTATGTCTTCAGGATTTTTGTACACAATAGATTGGAATGGAAAATCAGCGGATGCATCAATATCATTGTAGTCCAAAAGCGCATTTCTCAATTGCAAACAGGAATCCGCATATAAGCCTGCCCTGGTATAATCCCTTGCTGCCAGATAGGTTCTTGCCAGGTAGCCATAAGCTGCTGGCTTGGTAGGCCTGAAAGGATGCACCTGCGAAACCGGCAACAGGGGAATTGCTTCTTCAAGATCGTGCACAATCCGCTCGTAGGTCTCTTTCAGCGTCGCTCTCGTCGTCGGCTTATTAAAATCTGGATCCAATCGAAGAGGGATGCCTAAATCTGTTGCCGCCGTGGAGCTGTCATAGGCCTTTGTCCATATTTGCGCCACTTCATAAAAAGCCTTAGCCCTGAATACAAGCGCGGCCCCGTTGCAATAATCCCAATCGGATGTGTTTGAGGAGGTTTTTGGTATATTGTTTAATTCATCCAGCACCACATTTGCGTAATAGGCGGCATTATAAATAAGCTGCCAATCCCTGGAATTACTCATTCCAGAAAACATTCTTGAATCCCATACATACCCATATTTAGACGCATCAGATAACAAAGCCCAAATATCATCCGTATAATAAATATTTTCCGAACAGAAATCCCCTGCCCCGGAACTGAAAAAACTAATAAAATCATCCCGGTCTAACAATTGCATCAAATCGCCAGTCGAAGAGGGAATTAAAAGCTTGCTATTAGGCTTGGCATCCAGGTATTTTTTACAGGAAGGGAGATTGAGTGTTACCGCTGTGATAACTAATATTTCTAAAATACAATATATAGCAGTTCGCATATTCTGATAGATTAAAACATTAAAATTTGGCTCTCAATCCAATGGTGAACGTTTTACGTAAAACAGGTGTACTTATATAGTCGGGGTCAATGCCCTCCTTATTGGCTTTCCACAATATGCCAAGGTTGCTCGCATTGATATATAGTTCACCTGATTGAATAAATCTGTTTTTTAATCGCCTGGTATTAACAACATAAGACAGGTTCACGTATTGCAGTTTTATGTTAGAAGCATTAAATACAAGCGCATTGGAAAGACCGTACATACTTTCCCTTTCAGAACTTGCCGGATATACTAATGAGGGAACATTGGTTTTCCGTTCATCGCCGGGTTGCCGCCAGCGTTTGGCATAATCCTCAGTACCCACACTTGCGCCGTTTGCAAACAATGAGGAATAATAGATGGACGGCTTTACAAAATAATATCCGAGCCGGTAGCTGATATTGGCAGACAGACTGAAACCCCGCCATATAAACGTGTTAATAAAGGAACCGAAAAATTTAGGTATAGACGGTTTATAAACTAAATCTTCCAATGGCGTATTATTAACAATATTGGTATAGTCTGTACTTACCTGTTTCTCCCAAAAACCTCTTGGATTTCCGTTTTCATCCAGTCCTGCATATCTCAGCACCGCAATGCCATACAGATCTTTACCTTCCAGCGGAGTGATGACCTGACCCGTGCTTATATAACCACCGCTCAATACCCCCGGCACCCGATAATATTTGGTAACTCGGGAAATGGCATAATTAAAAAGCAAAGTGCTATTCCACTTAAATGAATGGTCCAGCAATCGTGCATTGAGGGTGAGGTCAACGCCATTCCCTTTCATATTAGCCACATTCCTGGTGAGTACATCAATTCCATTCAATCCGGCAGTAGGGTCGACAACCGTTGCACCGAACAGATCTGTTCCTTGCTTCTGATAAAACTCAAGGTTACCGGATATGTTACTGTTAAAGGCAGCAAAATCAACCCCGTAATTAATAGTTCTTAATCGCTCCCACCTCAGCTCCGGATTAGGAAACTGGCCAATACGTGATTTGAGTAGATTTGACTCATCACTTGGGTACCCAGCCATAATAGTAAGCACTGCTGTTCGTGAAGGGTCGGTATTACCGGTATAGCCGTAAGTGGCCCTGAACTTTAAATGGCTGAGCCAGCTTACATGATAAAACGATTCATTGGAGATTAACCATCCCGCACCGGCAGACCATAACGGGTTCCATTTATTGTTGGTGTTTACACCAAATAAATTGGACGCATCGCGCCGGCCGCTCACCGTCAATGTGTATTTAGTGTTGTAAGTGTAGGCAGCATTTGCGTAAAACGAAACGTACCGGTTGAGTGTATTCGTAAATTGCCCACCTCCGGGTATCCGGCTGCTCCTTCCGCTGATAAAAGTGGGATAAGCATTTACCAGGTCCACTTCAGCTGTCACCAGGGTATTAGGATCATAGCCGTAGGAGCGGTTACCATAACCGTCAACCGTCGTCTGCCTGGTTTCCGCGCCCAGTATAGCTGAAAAATTATTTTTTTGAATGGATTTGTTAAGATTCACCTGGCCCCGGAGATTATTGGTCTGTAGCGCTGATGTCGAACGGATTAAAATCCCTCCCAAAGGGATTGCATAATGGACTATCCCTGTTGACCGATCTATTTCCGAATACCGATTGATTAAATCACGCGTTTCGTAACTCAATATATCCAATAACTCATTGCTCTCAACATTTTGCCTTTCATACATATATTTTATGTCGACACTAAGCCACTCAAATAGCTTGTAGTTAATGCCCACATTGGCCTGCAAATCGGTTAAATTGGTTTTAGTCCTGGTTTGTTTATACTCTTCAGCAGGATAATAGTTCCAATCCAGTAAAAGGCCGCCGCCTGCCGTATCGATAAAGGGTTGCCTGTAATCTTTGGTCACCGGCAAAGGATTGCCCGCTTCGTCCACAAACTTTGTATAGGGTAAACTATATGCTCCTGTTCTGACATTCCCAAAGCCTGACTGCCCCGACAGGTTCTTATTAATGGTGTATTGTGTACCCAGGGATATCTGCATTGATTTAAAGGGATAAAATTGATTTTCCGATCTGAAAGTGAATCTGTCATCCACCTCTTTCAGGTTACCTTCGGTGTGATCATAGCCTGCGGATAAATAATAGGTCATGCTCTCGCTGCCACCGGATAAGCTGAGGGCGTGCTGTTGTGCAACACCTTTTTGATAAACATAATCACTGTATTCTTTCCGGGTATCAATATTCCTGTAAGCATCTATTTGGGTCTTTGCTTCCGCATCGGTAATCACCCCATTTCTTTGCTGGTTTAATATTTCCACCACCGGAGAAAGCGCGGGGAACGTACGTGTATTGTTTAAGCTGCTATTGTAATACCCCTTATCGAACAGCATTTTTTCCACATCAATGTAATCCGATGAGGAGATGGTTCTCAAAGACAGCAGATCCGGCTTTTGGGTAACTCTGTAATTAGAATTTAAAGTGATGTGCAGGGGTTGGTTCTTTTTCCCTTTCTTAGTGGTGATCACCACTACCCCATTGGCCGCTCTTGCGCCCCAGATGCTTGCGGCAGCCGCATCTTTCAATACCGTTATACTCTCCACATCATTGGGATTGATATTATTCATATCCCCATCATAAGGAAAGTTGTCCAGGATGATCAAAGCGTTTTTTGGACCATTAATGGTGCTGAACCCCCGTATCATAAATTGCGGGGCATCCTGTAAACCCTGCTTGGGAAACATCACTCCGCTGGCCACTCCATCCAGCCGTTCAATAATACCCATCCCGGTTTGTTGGTTCAGCATAGTATTATCCACCACCGTCACAGATCCCGTCACTTCATTAGGTCTCATCTTCTGATAACCCGTGTTGATCACAGCCACTTCCTCCAACTGCATATGAGCAGGATTAAGCGCTGCTGTCACACTTCCACCGGCAATCATATCACTTGTCACCAAAACGCTTTTGGTTGTATAACCCACATAAGAAATTAATAACACATCTCCTTCTTTCACCTCCACGTTCAGCAGTCCCGAATTATTCGTCACACCGGAACGTTTTGTATTTTTCACCACCACCGTGGCCCCGGAAAGCGGGTTGCCAGCAGAGTCAATCACAAGAATTTTAACAGGCGGCGCAGGTTGGTCAAAAATTCTGAACCGAAAGGAGTTCCCTGAAGCGCCCTGCGATTTCTTCGAAATAAATATCGTTTTATCCGCAATCTCGTATTCAAGAGGTTGATCTTTCAAAATCATATTCAATAATTCGGAAAGCGATAAATTCCTCACAGAAAGCGAAAAAGTTTTTTGAGCGGTAAACAATTCCTGGTCATACATCACCACATAACCGGTTTGTTCTTCAATAGCAGCAAAGACCTGTTTATAGGTCAGCGCTTTGCCGGAAATGGTCACGGATTGGCCCGAGCCTGAAGCAGAAGCCGACAGGCAGGCGATGAAAAGAAAAAACGTAAGCAGCCTCATAACGCGCATCATTTGAGCCGGCAGCCGCATACACCTGACAGACTGGTCAGAAATGAAGCCGCCCATAGCAGTTTTCTGCATAAATTGCATTGTTTGGTTGAAAAAATGGATTGCAGTCTTTTGGATCAACCCAAACATCGCCGGGAGTGTTTGCAGCACCTCCGGTTTGTTTTTTTATGGGCCATCCTGATGAATATGGATAAGGGTTTTGATTAGAATTTATTATGGCGACACCGTCAGCGTTCTGTCTTCGAGCTTATAATGCACGCCCATTTTCCCTAATTGCTTCAGGAGATCGTTCAGCGAAACACCTCTCGTCATTTTACCGCCCAGGCGCTTGTCGGGAACCTTATTATTTTCGTATACCACTTCAATATTATACCATCGCTCCAGTTGCCGCATGATCTCTTCAAACGACAGCCCGTTAAAATCGAATAATCCATTTTTCCAGGCCATCACCTTACTGATATCGGCATTGTTAACAACTCTTATCCCCGTCTGTGCTTTTCCTGCAACCATTGCCACAGCCTGTTGTCCCGGCTTAAGCACCACCGGCCTGCTGACAGAAGATTGTGATGAGCTGTCAAAAGACAGGTCAACAGCAACAGCGCCTTCCAGCAATGTGGTGTTGAGGCTTTCTTCATTCTCATATGCATTCACGTTGAATTGCGTGCCCAGCACTTTCACGTTGGCCTTATTATTGGCATTTACACGGAAAGGCATGCGGGTATTTCCGGCCACTTCAAAATAAGCTTCACCAGTCAGGAACACCTGCCGTTCGGCGCCTGCAAACACTGTTGGATAACGGATAGAGCTGGCCGCGTTCAACCACACTTTTGTTCCGTCGGGCAGCACCAGGCTGAACTGCCGCCCCTTCGGAGTGCTCATGGTATTATACACTGCGTCAGCCGTTTTTTCGCCGGTCAAATCATAGATAAGTTTTCCATTTCTAATCACAGCCTGCGAACCTGTTTGCGAAGCAATAATCCCATCGTTCAGGCTATCCAATACTATTTGTGATCCATCAGCCAATGTAAGCACAGCGCCGTTTTTACCAGGAGCAATATCATTTTTGAATGGACCGGTATCCGCCACTTTTACGTTTTCATTTTTAACTTTTAACTTTTGATACATTCCTATGCCCAGCGTGAAGATAATAACCGCTGCGGCCCAGCCCCATTTAGGCAAAAAGGAAGTGCGGCCGATTGGCATGACCGGTGTTTCAGTCTTACGATTTTGCAGGAAAATATCCAGCTCCTGTGCGGCAATCTGCTGCGATTGTATGTATTGCCTTTGCAAGACGCTTATATATTCTTTGTCCTGTAACCGCGCGAGCCAACCGGCATGGCGCGGATCTTTTTCTACCCATTGCTGCAACGATTTCGCATCCGCCTCATCCAGGTCACCCGATTTGGAAAGGGCTATCAGCCGTGCCGCTTCCATCAGCGCTGCAATAGGCTCATCCGGTATAAAGGCATCCTCTCCAGGCATGGAAAATAGTTGTTTGAATAATACGACAAAGCTGTTTCGCTGAAATTGATTTCTTTCGGAAATATTTTTTTAAAACTGTGCCGACAACAGCACCAGCGCCAGCAACAGATGAGAAGAAAGCTGTTCCTTTAAAAGTTTTATCGCCCTGGTCTTTTGGTGACTGACGGCCGATGGAGAAATATCGAGCAGAACAGCAATCTCACCCGTGGTATGACCCTGCAGGACCAGCTCCATCACTTTGGCGCACTCGCGGGGCAACGATCCGATGGCCGCCTGGAGCTGGCGCAATGTCTCTGCATCCAGTATTGCCTGCAACGGATCTTCCGGCTCGTGCAGTCTGCTGCTCTCAGCGGAAGCTTTTAGTTCCCTTCCTTCTTCGGCCCCCGTTTTTTTCAGGTAATTGATTGCCCGGTTCCGGGCAAGCGTGTAGAGCCAGGGACGGATATTGCGGACAGCAGGCATGTCATGCCGGTTTTCCCAGACCTGCAGGAAAACATCCGACACCAGGTCCTTTGCATGCGCTTCACTCCCGAGAATACGCCATACAAATTGATGCAATGCCGGGTACATATCGAGAAATAGTTGCCTGAAAGCTTCTTCATTTCCTTCTGCAATATGCAGGAGCAACTCCTTTTCACTGTGCGCTTGATTAACTGACAATGCTTATTCTTTATCAGCTGTAAACATAGTTTAATCTCAGGATAAAGTAATACCTGCGTGAAAAGTGAAAGTTTTTCCCGCGAAAGACCCGGTGACTTATTGGAATAAAGTATCAGGCTGCGCAGCAGAAAGATTTATTTTGATGAAGAAGCACAGCTCCAGGACAGAACGCGTTCGCGATGGCCGGTATTAGCCGGGGAATTGTAAATATTCAATGTGAGGTCCCCATCAAAATCGTACCCAACTAAATTTCCGCGCGAATCGTAGCGGTGATTGCTGTAGTCGACGTCTATTGACGCGCTCCAACTAATTTCAACCGGCGGAATGGCCCACTGCACACTTGAATGGGTGCGCTCCAGGTTGGGCTGAAAAGGTCCCCAGTTTAAAATCTCTAGCAGGGAAAACATTTCATGAATATACACGGAAGGGGTTTCATAATATTGATTGGATCCTTTCGGAGTTGAATTCTGGTTATATTGATACCGCACGCCCAACCGGCCCACAACCCCGGCCCCGGCGTAGGAAACATCATGGAGGATGGATTGTATATTCCCTTTGCTGTCTGTTTCAATAGTATAATCTGTTATTACCGGCGTTCCCTTCTCGTCATAATAATAAGCGTCGAGATGATTCAGGAAATGATGGTTATCATAGGTTACTTTTACCTGCGGCTGCCTGCTTTTCACATATCTGATCTCACTGGCATACCCGGTGCGCACATCAAAAAGAATTTCAAAGTCTTTGTCATCGATCACATAAGAAGTATCAAAGCGCAGGGCCGGATCAGAAGATATATCGTCGGGGTCGTTCAGCAGCCAAACCATTTCTTTTGTTTTGCCTTTGAACGTAGCTTTATTTGCACCATAGCTGATGTCATAGTCATATAATATCACTCTTCCCGACGCAACTCTGATCTGTGTTTTCAGATGTACTAATTTTCCGGACCCGTCAAACGTCTTGATCACATAATAGTCGTCTGTATTGATTTTGCCGGCATTAAGAGAAATGTTGGTACAGCCATTGGGCTGTAGCCATTGTTTGTAAAGGGCAATATCTCTTTTGGTGCAGCCCAAAAATAAAATCGCTATAATAGCAGGTAATATTTTTCTCATAAGTCTTACTTGAATGAGAAAGTTACATTTATCTGCAATAATTTATTATTGATTTTTATCATCCCAATACATGATTATTGCACTGGTAAGCTATGGATGCACAGCCCGGATTATCCATCTTATTGCGGCGGACCGTGTTATTGCCATATATAGCATACATTTATGTGCTGCAACAGGCAGAACATGAACTTATCCATAGATAAACCGGCATGAAAAAGAAAATATCAGCAGGTCAAACAAAAGAATTACTCGAGACGCTCAGACTGCGGTTTGACAAAAACAAACACAGGCACAAAGGTATAACATGGCACGAAGTAGAGGCCCGTTTAACGGCACAGCCTGGTAAATTATGGTCATTGAACGAAATGGAAGCCACAGGCGGTGAGCCCGACGTGATTGATTATGATAAAAAGACCGGAACCTATACGTTTTGCGATTGCGCAACCGAAAGCCCCAAGGGACGAAGAAATGTATGCTATGACATGGAAGCCCTGGAATCGAGAAAGGAGCATAAGCCCAAAAGCAGCGCTGTGAGCATGGCAAACGAAATGGGAATAGAACTGCTTAACGAGGAACAATACCACAGGCTCCAGCTTATAGAGAAATTCGATACAAAAACATCAAGCTGGATCGTGACACCAGGCGATGTAAGGAAACTGGGCGGCGCACTGTTTGGAGATTATCGCTTTGGAAGAGTTTTTATATATCATAACGGGGCAGAATCATATTATGGCGCAAGAGGCTTCAGAGGGATGTTGAAAGTATAATAATATAAACGTGTTGTGCTATTCAGGCCTGTCATTCTTTGCGCGTACGCCTACGCCGCTTGCGGAGAACCTTCTTCGCGCCTTTTGCGTCACTTCTTTTGCGCCTTTGCGTGAAATCTCCTTTATTCGGGTTCACGCAAATACGGCAAAGGATATTACAAAGGGCGCTAAGCATCGCAAAGATACCCAAATAGATTCTCCTTAGGACACTGAGAAAACGACCCCCTCTTTTTCAACCTCCTTCCGGAAATGATGTCCG
>JBGAJL010000055.1:0-29191 GCA_044224935.1 Flavitalea sp. | reverse complement strand
CTGAAGATAATGCCCGTCAGGCGTAACCTTAATCGCTCCCTTATTACTTTGCGCATAGGATATTACCGCGAAAAAGAGAAGCAAAAATGCAGATTGTATTTTCTTCAAGATTGAATTATTTGTTTCCCCTTTCTATATTCCGAGGTATTTTATATTTTTTTCGGCATTATCCACCAAAACCCAATCATTCCCGTAGGGATGAGTTTTTAGTTTATCTGCTGGCAGCAGGTTTCCCTGAAAATTACAGATTAGGGTTAATGGTGGCGTCACTGGCCGGTATAGGTAACAGCCATTTAGATTGATCCGCAGGGTTCCCGATCAGCGGAATTTCATTTGCGTTCCGATGTGAGTTGGCCTGCCCGACGGTTTCTGTTCTTACAAGGTCAAACCAGCGATGCCATTCTGCTGCAAATTCCCAGGCTCTTTCCTGTATAACGGCTTTTATAAAATCATCGCTGCTAAGCCCGGCTGTTAAATCGCCCAGGCCCGCTCTATGCCTTACTGCGTTTATCGCATTGTACGCATCATTGTCCGGGCTTCCCGCTCTGGCTTTTGCCTCGGCGTAGATTAAAAGCACTTCCGAATAGCGCATCATGATAATCGGATTTTTGGAATGGTATTTACCAGGCTTACCATTTTGTATCCAGAATTTCTTATAATACGGATGTTTTAATTCGAAATTCTGCCATTGAATGACTTCTCCATCTTTCTCTACCGAGGTAAGGAAAGTGCCATCTTTCCGGTTTCCTGCCGGAAAATCATTAAAAAAGTTGATCTCTGCATGATAATCGTTCCAGCCATCAATATCCACAGGCATACCGGATAAGCCATAAAAAAGATTTTCGGTAACATTATCATCCGTCTGTAATGCAAACACTTCCTCACCTGTGCCCCCTGCAAAAATTTTCAGATAATCTCCCTGGTACAAGTCAAAGCCGTAGATACTTTTATTATCTATCACCTGTTTTGCGAGGTCGGCGGCCTGTGCAGCCTTTGCGCTGTTTTTTACCGGCCATCCTGTCTGCGTGAGGTATACATCAGCCAGGTAAGCTAAAACAGTACCCTTATTGATCCTCCCGGAAGCAAGCTTGGTATTTCCCACCATTTCTTTCGCTTTGTTGAGATCATCTTCAATTAATTGATAAACATCTGTTACTTCGCTTTTTTCTATTGACAGCAGCTCAGGAGAGTAAACCTCTGTTGTCATTAAAGGTATCTTTCCCCATAAACGAACAAGATAGTAGTAAGAGAATGCCCTTAAAAAATAGGCCTCTCCTGCTATTTGCCCGATAGCGTCTGCATCCCCGGTTACTTCGGTATAGTGATTAATAATATTATTTGCAGATTGAATCGTTTTATAGCATCCGTTCCATATTGCTACTGACCGGTCATTAAAAGATGTAACATTGAACTGGTCAAACTCCCTGAAGTCTGCTTTGTTGGATTCAGGATGAGTGGTTACATCATCGCCGCCCATAGTAGTTCCGATGGCAGCCGCAGTTGCAAATCCCCTGTCCCAATCGCCAATAAGCGTGTGATAAGCACCGGCTAATTGTGCATTAAGCCCGCTTTCATCCGCGATAGCCGCTTCCCCGCTCAACAGTCCTTTGGGGGTTTCCTCTAAAAATTTTTTGCATCCGGCCAGGCTACACAATCCTATTATTATTAAGAAATAAATCGTT
Organism: Flavitalea sp.; assembly: GCA_044224935.1. Classification (GTDB taxonomy): domain Bacteria; phylum Bacteroidota; class Bacteroidia; order Chitinophagales; family Chitinophagaceae; genus Flavitalea. The sequence goes on along the minus strand of JBGAJL010000055.1, from coordinate 27,509 downwards.
TTCATGTAAATAAGTTTAAAAGATCAAAATCAAAATGTTAAGGTAATGCCTCCTGTATATGTACGTGGAATAGGATAAGCGCCATAGTCAAAGCTTTGCGCAGGGTCGCTGTCAGAGCTGGTATTGGCAGCTTCCGGATCCATTCCTGAATATTTTGTGAAGGTGTACAGGTTGGTCACTCCGGCAAAAAACCTTATCGCTACAATATTTTTAATAACCGATTTCGGCAATGTATACGCGATGCTGATATTCTTAATTCTGGTAAAGTCTCCTTTCGACACGAACCTTGAAGACTGAACAACGGTTTTGTTAGTGTTGCTAAACGCCGGAATATTGGAAGTTTCGTTTACACCCGGAATATACCGGTTCTTTACGTCTGCCAGTGTAGGTTGCCTGAAGTCACCGTAGGCAGTCATGCCCATTGCGTACAGGAAGTTCAGTTTTTCAAATCCGTACACTCCCTGGAGCAGCACATTTAATTCTATGCCTTTATACGAAAATGTATTATTCCAACCTAAAGTAGTGGTGGGAAGTCCATGACCAATAATGGTCAGATCATCCGCGTCGATCACATGATCCTTGTTAAGATCCTGGTAGTGTGAGTCGCCGGGTTTCTCATTGAACAGCGCCGCTTCTGCCTCCTGCCCTGGTTTCCATGTGCCCAGGTAATTAAGGCCGTACATCGAGCCCATGGGCTGTCCTACTTTTAAAAGATATTCAGGATAGATCGTGGCACCCCAGCCAATATCGGAATCCCAGGGCTGTTCTGTAATACCATTGGCCAGTCCTTTTATCTTATTATTCACTTTTGAATAATTGAATGAGCTTTCCCAGGTAAAGGATTTATTTTGTATTGGTGTAGCGCGCAATTCAACTTCCCAGCCCTTGTTTCCAACACTGCCCACATTTTTCATAATGGCCCCACCGCCAACATACGCAGGTAAGCCGACCCAAAACCATGGTCACGGGTATCTTTTTATAAAGTAATCGTTTTGCGCCTGCATCTGTTTTGTAAAAATCCCATTTACCCCCCAAAGTTCTTTTGTTCACGTTCGTTTCCATTTTAGGTCAGGGTTAGCAGCACGGTCTATCAATATAGCGAGTTGGTTTAGTCCGGGCTCAAAGTGGTGTTTAAATCGGGGCCGTGGCGTACTGTATGAGCTTATAGCCTGGTTTGCCGGTGAAGTCCCCAGCTGGCTGTAGCACTTTAAATTAGTGAACAGGTCCTGGCTGGCCATAAAGTTTTCGCGGCTCACTATCCAGCCCACGGCCAACGAGGGAAATAGCTGAATTTATTATCTCCTCTGAAGCGGGAGGAACCATCGCGCCGGATTGATCCGGAGAAGAGATACTTTTGCGCATAGCTGTAGTTTGCCCGGGCAAATAAAGAGAACATGGAAGAATTATTATAATCCGCGCCTGCCCCGCTTAGTTGTGCCAGGGTAAGATTATCCCACTTGAAATTGGGATAGATCAGGTTCTGGATACCTACGTTAAAACCGCTGGATTTGCTTTTTTGAAGCTCAACTACCCCCGTCAGATCAAGATTGTGCTTCTCATTTATAGTTGTTTTATAATTGAGCGTATTGATATTTTGCAGGTTGAGAGAGGTGCTGCTGCTTCTTCCCGCGAAAATATTTTCACTTACATATTTGCTTCCGAAATTTTTATATTCCCCACCTGAATAATTCATACCATACTGTATGTTCAGGCTTAAGCCCTTTATAATTTTATATAAAATACCACCGGTTATGTTGGCATTGTAATTATCATTCAGCGCCTGTCTCTCCCGGGCCTCGGCTACAGGATTATAAAACTGTGCGCCAAGAGGTTCGGTACGAATAATATCGCCGTTAGCATCAAAAACCGGTATGGATGGTGACCATGCTATAGCTTCAACTATAGGGTTCTGCGTACCGGCGTTCAGAAAAGTGTTGTAGTTATTTCTTACAAAGCCATTTATATTTATGTAAGTAGAAAGATCGTCGGTGATAGCGGCGTTTATGTTGGAACGGATATTATAGAACTTATACCAGGAATCGGTAATTACACCCTGCATGTCCTGATAGCCTCCTGAAATAAAATAATTTGTTTTGTCACCGCCGCCACTCATATTTAATTCATACTGCTGGCCGATCCCGTTTCTGAAAATAGCGTCCTGGGCATCCGGTACGGGATTTTTTCTGAAGTCACTTATCTGGTCTGCCGTATAATAGGGATTATTACCGGCTAATTCTCTTCTTGCATTTACTACTTCTGCATAGTCGGCGGCAGAAAGTTTGTCGTAAGTTTTCACTACATCAGAAGAAGATAATCTTGATGAAAGGCCTAAGCTGTTGCGGCCTTTAACTCCTTTTAGTAGTAATAATTATCACTCCGTTGGCACCTCTGCTTCCGTAAAATTTTTGTAGCGGCGACATCTTTCAGGATTTGTATGTCTGCCACATCATCCGGACTGATGACATTAAAATCGCCGCCAACAAATCCATCAATAACATATAAGGGTCCGTTATCGCCAAATATCGAATTGGCGCCTCTTATTCTTATCCGCACATCACTGCCTGGCGCTCCCGAAGTGTTGGTAACCTGCACCCCTGATGCGCGGCCCTGCAGTGCCTGGTCGAGGCGGGTAACGGCCTGCCCTTCAAAATCTTTGTTTGAAACGGAGGACTGGGCGCTCGTCATCTGGCTGCGCTGTTGCGTGCCATAAGCCACCACAACAACATCTGCAAGGTTTTTAACGGTGGATGTCAGTGCAATGTTTACAAGCGTCTGACCTTTGAGGGGTAAATCTTTGTCAGCATAACCAACTGAACTGATCAGCAGAGTGGCACCAGGCTTCACCCTGAGTGAAAAATCTCCGTTGGAGTTCGTTGTTGTAGCATTGGAAGTTCCTTTCTCGGTAACGGTAGCAGAAGGAATCGGGTCTCCATCCGTATCAGTTACTTTACCCTTTATAATATGGCTTTGCGAAAAAGCCGGTATACCGACCAGCAAGGCCAGTGTTAAATAAAGCAAGCATCTCATAAGTAGTAGTTTTGAAGAAAAATTTTTATTACGGCAAATCTATTTCCGCCGTATAAAACACATCACCACAGTATTGGCCATTTTTTGAACAATATTATCCTACTATCTTCTTATCACTGCTTATTAACGGAAAATTTGATAAAACCGGAAGTCGGCTGTTGCAGTTTTTCTATTTGCACATTGAACTTCTGATGGAACAGGGGCAAATGTTTTCTGCATGCATGTTGCGGTTTTGATTGGATTTTATAAACACATGAAACAGCATATAAACGAATAAACAGTTTGAGCCACATAAGTCCCCTATGGGTTATGACATTATTAAAACTGATGGTATCAGAAAATAGTGGGGAAAAAAGATATACAAGCAGAAGCTAAGTGCTATTTCGTCTAATCCATTCTAAAACAAGGCAGCATCTATGCTGCCTTGTTCATGTTTGTCGGGACGACAAGATTCGAACTTGCGACCCCTTGCACCCCATGCAAGTGCGCTACCGGGCTGCGCTACGTCCCGAAATCCGGTTAAGGGTGGCAAATGTACTTTAAAATTCCGGAACAGAAAACCCTTTGTCGTGGAAGCTGATAGTAACCGTTTACGAAAACTATTTTTAACGTGCCGTTTCATTGACGGAGATCACTGTTGCGATTGACCACGATCAACCGGAATCTATGTTAAATAAGGTTTATTTGATTAAAAATACAGTCATGTTAGGAAAACTGAGTACCAGCGAGATCGAACAGGTATTGCACGGGGAGCTGGTGGGAAGAATCGGCTGCTATGCGGATGGCGAAATCTATGTTGTTCCGGTAAGCTATGCCTATGATGGCCAATGTGTATATGTTCGTGCATGGGCCGGAAAGAAAATAACAATGATGCGGAAAAATCCATCCGTCTGTTTTGAAGTGGACAGTTTTCAGAGCATGGCCAACTGGAAAAGCGTGATCGCCACAGGATATTTTGAAGAAATCACCGATCCCGGCGACAGGGATGCCGCTGTAAAAATCCTGCTGAACCGGTCGCTTCCGCTTGTCAGCAGTGAAACCATGCACATCACCCGCGAATGGCCCTTTCCTCCCAAAGACACCACCGAGGCAAAAGGAATCATCTTTCGCATCCGGCTCATTGATAAAAGCGGCAGGTTTGAAAAAAGCGAGGGAGCGGCCGGCAGTTTGAAATAACCAATATCAGCAATATAAATACCTGCAGACTGCTGCCGGCCCAGTATGCACTTTTTCTTAATTTATTTTAATTCGCTTATCTGTAATATAGTGCCCATGACCGATATATTCAAGACTGATTATGGCCCAGCATTTCCCTGATCATCATTTCCAGCATCTTCTCGTTGCCGCCGTTGATCATGAAATTGCTGAACACGATCCTTCCCTGCTGATCGATAAGAAAATTGGTCGGCTCTCCGCGTACCTTATAGGTTTTCAGAGCCCATTCAGAATTGCCGCGAAGCGGGATGAATGAATATTTGGTTCCCTTCATAAAGGGCACAACATACTCATCCTGCTCAGGAAGCACATTGATTCCGTAAAAGCTGACAGGCTGGTTTTTGAATTTCCTGATTACATTTTCGAAATGTGGGAACTCACCCCTGCAAGGGCCGCAACCCGGAAACCAGAATGTCAATAACACCACCTGCCCCCTGAGGCTCTTTAATGAAACAGAATCTTTTGAAGTATATAATCCGAGGTTAAAATCGGGCGCAGGTTTGATAGCCGGTTCCCTTTTTGCCCAAAGATCTTTCCCGGCATCTGCGGTTGATTTCCCAAGCTTTGCACCATAATCTTTAATGGCAGACCAGATTTCAGGATCAGGTGTTTTTGCCTGCAGCACGAGCAGGCTGTCGTAAGCTCCTGCTGTATTTCCCGCTGCATGGGTTACCATCGCTTTCATCAGGGCAATTTTATTAACGATATCTGAATATCTTGGAGCCCTGATCTTATCGATCACCTCGTAAGCATCATGGTATTTTTTTTCATCGATCAGTTGATCCACTTTGATCATGTTATCAGCCAATGCTACTTTCGAGGGCCAGTTGTCTTCCTCTCCCATCGATTCTGCCAGTGTTTTTGCTTTTGCAGGCTGATTATCGGAAATATAGGCATCGAAAAGGCCGGACATTCCGCCGGACGACCAATTGAATTTTTTCGGTGGATACAATTGCTGCAGTTGTTCAAATATTTTAATCTTCTCTTTCACCGGCTCCGTGCGTGCTCCCAGCCAGTACAGGCCCTGAGCACCGCGTTCGCTGTCGGGAAATTTCTTTGCAAGATCATATAACATGCTCTTCCATTTTGCAGGATCTATGTCTTCATAATCCATTGCATGATAAAACGCGTAAGAGGGTTCGTCGGGTTTGGCAGCTGCAGCCTTGCCCATATATTCTCTTGCCGCTTTTTTATCGCCCCAGCGTTCGGCATCGATTGATAGCATTTCCCAAACCTTCGCATTGGTTGGATCGATCTTCACCACTTTTAATAAATAGGGCTTTGCCTTAGGACTTTCCTTATCGTACCACGCCTGGCCCACTGTGAACGGAAAAGAAGTGGAACGGGGATATTTTTTAATCCATTCATTGAATTTTCGGGTGATGGTATCATTGTCAACTCCCTGCAGGAACACCAATTGTTCCTGTGGAATAAGACTGTCGGGCTGGGATTCTATCACCTTTACCAGCGAATCAATGGTGTTGGATGTTCTTGTTATGTCGAGATACCATTTTCCATCGGAAGCGATGGAAAACATTTTCCCCAATTCAGGACTGGGTTTATCTATTGTTGCCACATAAGCTTTATATAGATATTCAGATGCTTTCGGGCTTCTCTCTTTGAAATATTTTTCCCCGATAGCATAAGGTAATGCATACGACCTGGGGTTTTTCTTTATCCATTCATCGAATTGTGGTGCAAGCGAATCGGCAGGTAATCCTGAAAGAGCAATATAATTGCGAACAATGGGCAAACTGTCCGGATATTTTTCAATGGGACCCAATACCAGTTCTTCATTCAATGTTTTATCCAGTTCATCACCAAACAATCTTCTGCCCAGAATCTTTCCATCGGGGCCAATAAGGAAATTATCAGGAATAGGCTGCACGCCCCATAGCGCAGTAACCGGGCTCATAAAAAACTTCAGATCCGAAGTATTGGGCCATGCCAGCTGATCCTCAATAAGTGCCTTTATCCATCTGTCTTTATGTTCATCCAGTGAAAAACCCAGCACAACAAAATTCTTATCCTTATATTTTTCATACATCTTCTTCACATTTTTCATTTCTTCCCTGCACGGCACGCACCAGCTTGCCCAGAAATCCAGCAGCACATATTTGCCCCTGAAATCTTTCAGGCTGATCATTTTGCCACTGCTGTCGGCAGCGCTGAATTCGGGCGCCGGCTGTCCGATATCTACTCTTTTTCCCGCTGCTATCTTATTTTCCAGCATTGGGCCGTAATAATTATCGTTATGAAATTTTTTATCCAGCAGATTATACAACTCTTCCAGTTCCGACCAATGAAGATCATCCTGAGCCAGGTAAAGAGCAGTAGCGCTTGCAGGTGAATTGGGATGTTCGCGTACAAACTGCGTTCTTGCCTCGGTAAGTAATTTTCGGGTGCTGTCGTACGTGTCGTCCATCTGCTTTTTAATTCTTTCTTCTTCCGCTGTGTTGTTATTCGCCTTCGCATCCTGCCATGCTTTTTGCAGCTTCCGGGATCCGGCACGCACTTCTTCTTCTTTTTTATTCAGCAAACGCATATCGTCATTACCCGGAGTTCCTGAAACAACGATATTATCGGGGGAATTCATATCACCCCTGACCGAAATCAGCCCCGGCTCAATGAAAAGTGGAATCGAAATGGGCCTTCCCTTTCCCATCAGGTTGATATAAGAAAGCCATCCAGGCTCGGGCAGTTTACCTTTAAACCGAAAGGTGCCATTTTTGGCAATGGTAACTTCTTCTTTCGCTATTTTCTGATGCAGGTAAATACTCAGCTTTACCGAGTCATGATTTAATCCGCTGATATTACCTGCAATGGTATATTGAACGGTCTGTGCATTGGCACCGGTAAACAATGCCAGCGACAGCATACTTAAAATGAATTTCATATACTTCTTTATGAGAGGAACGTGGTCGGTTATCGATGATATTTTCATCACCCTGTTATTTGAGTATTTCAGATAATTTTTTATCGAGCTCTTCTCCATGCAGATCTTTCGCTACGATCTTCCCATCCGGATCAATCAGTATATTGGAAGGAATGGAACGGATATCGTACAATTTAGCAACTGCATTATCCCAGTATTTCAGGTCGGATACATGTGTCCAGGTCAGATGGTCTTTATGTATTGCTTCGAGCCAGTTTTCTTTTTTCTTATCGAGAGAAACACCAAGCACAGTGAAATTTTTATCCTTGAATTTATTATATGCTGCTACTACGTTTGGGTTTTCTGCACGGCAGGGGCCGCACCAGCTTGCCCAGAAATCGACCAGCACATATCTACCGCGATAATCCTTTAACGCAACAGGATTTCCCAACGTATCATTTTGTGTAAACCCGATCGCCGGTCTTCCCGGGCCCGTGGTTTTATCGATCTCTATACTGTGATAGATCTCTTTTGCCAATGCATTGTCTTTTGCTGAAGGTGCCAGTTTATTCAATACCTCCTCCTGTTCGGAGAGTTTTAGTTTGTAACGAAGTTCCCGGTACAATACATACGCGCTAACAGGAGAAGAAGGATGCTGCTCGATCCATTGTTTCGACAGTTCGGTGCGTATTGAATCGATTTCGTCCAATTTGGGTCGTAGTTGTTTCATCAGCACCGTGTCCTTGGTTTTATAGGCCGCATCGTATTGCCGGTATACCGTATCGGCTTCTTTAATAACCGGGTTTTTGGTCTGCACTTCTTCATAATTCCGCTGATCCTTTACAAACTGGCTCCCCGAAAATTTGGCACCTTTGAAATTGGGGCCGTTCCCGGAAATATTTACCACACCCCTGTCGAGATAAAGCATGAGGAAATTATTCTCCCCGTATGTCCGCCCTATCTTTAACAGATAGATACCACCTTCCCCTTTTTGTATAGGCAATTTAAAAGTGAATTTTCCCGGTGCCGTTTGCACAGAATCTATATCATGCGTAAACGTTCCGATATAGACCCATTGTCCTGCAGCAAGGCCTTTTATGTTTGCATTGATCAGTGCCTGATCTTTTTGTCCAAATGAGATAAGAGCTAAGCACAGGCCGGCGATTGTCATTATTTTTTTCATATAGTAATATGGCTATTTGGAATAGCCCGGGTTCTGGTTTCCGAAACCGGGATTCAACTGGAATTCTGTTTTTGGAACAGGCAAGATAAACTGTATTTTGTCATTGATAGAAGGTCTTAACATTTTTACAGTTTCCAGTGGCAACCTTAGCATGGAGAACCACTCCTGCCCATCTTCGAAACAGAGATTTTTCGTCGTTTCATAAAATATTTGCATTAATAGTTCGTCTGGTGTATTGGCATTATCAACCGCTGTAAAATCAGTTACGCCGGCATGCGACATCACCGTTTTCAGAAGCGCTTTAGCGTCATTGAGGTCTTTGTTTGCCCGCACAATAGCTTCTGCCTGGAACAAATATTCTTCGGTGAGGCGAAATACATAGCTGTATTCATAATAGTTACCGGTATATTTCCAGACATCATAGCTTTCATCCCCATAGTAAGGTGAAATTCCATTCTGCGCCACCCATGAATCGCGGGGATCGCCCTGCAGGTATTCTTTGAGTTGATCGGTGGCTGTCCATTCGGGATAGCCGAAATAATCATCGCTCTTGATACGCTGATTGGGCGTTGGAAATATAGCCAGCATCACTTCACTGCTCGATGGCCCCTTGGTGCTGAAGATATCTTTCAGATTCGCTTCCAGTTGGTAGGGCCCGTTCTCAATAACATCTTTGGTCAGCGCGATCACCTGGTCATAATCGTCGCCCGAACCCCTGTTCAGCAGGATTCTTGCTTTCAGCGCTTTTGCTGTCCAGCGCGTGGCATATTGTACAGGATTGGAAGCAGGCGCGTTGGCGATGGCAAAATCGACATCCTCAAGAATGAAGTCATAACTTTCCTGCACGGTACTTCTCGCCTGCTCAATATTATCCGGCGTAACAAAATCTTTACGGATCAGGATGCCATAGGCGCTGGTGGGATCGAAAAATTGCCCGAAATAAGAAAGCAATGTATAGCTCGCATAGGCACGAAGGAATTTTGCCTCGCCCAGCAGTTCATTTTTGCGCCCATTGACAAATTTTGAATCAGGAAGCGCTTCTACTCCCTTGATAACGCCGTTGGCAGCATTGATGATGCGATAGCTGTTGGTCCACAAACCGGTCAGTATCCAGCCGCTATAATCGGGAACGTTATCCGACAGACCACTGCTAAAATCGGAGTATAGAGTGCCCGCAAGAAAGGCACCTACGATCTCATGATATTCTTCATAATGCGCCATCATGATATCGCTGTAGTCTTCAACTGCTGCAAGTTGGTAGTACACGCCATTCATGGCGATATTCGCGCTTTGCTGATCGGTAATGGCATTGCCATCTACTTTCGCTTCGTCGGGAAGCGCATTCAGTTGCTTATTGCACGAAAAAAGTGCAAGGGAAATAATGAGAAATGTATATGTCGCTAATGTTTTCATTGTAATAAACTTTAAAAGATTATATACCCACACGGATACCCAATGTATAAGACCTGTTTGTAGGATAGCTGTCTACATCTCTTCCACCACCTATTATGCTTCCGGGGTCATCGCTCACTTCAGGATCAAGACCAGGATAATTGGTGAGGGTGAACAAATTAGTACCGGATATATACACTGAAGCATTTCTCCATTTCAACCTGTTCATGACTGTTTTCGGCAGGCTGTAGCTCAGGGTAAGCGAGCGAAGCTTTATATAAGAAGCATTATATACACTTCTGTTCGTTAATGGAGTAAATCCATACGTGTATAATAGTCTTGGTCTTGTTGCATTGGGATTTTCAGGCGTCCAGCGTCCCAGCATGGATGTTCCCTTGTTGGCCAGATTAGAGAAGTTCAGGTTGTCCACATCATCCTGGTAGATCAATTGCCCGCCATACGAAAAAGTAAACAGGGTCATCAACTGGAAATTCTTGTAGGTGAAAGTGTTGGTGTAACCACCATAGAACTTAGGAGCGGCATGACCGATAATGCCTTGCTTGGGATATGGATAACCATTTGAAGAATCAAGTGTGAAAAGATAATCTCCCAGGTTCACATAGCGGTCAAAATATATATAATACGGGAAGGCGGCTTTAAACTCGTCCAGTTGTTTCTGCGTACGGATAATATCCTGCACCTCATAACCATAGAAAAGTCCGAGTGGCTCACCTTCTTTTACAATGCTGGTTCCCAGATTCAAAGCATCACGGTCAGCGGGATCAGAAAATGGCCCGCCATGAACATCGGTTACGAGCGAGTGGTTGGCTGAAATATTAAATGCGCCGGACCATTGAAAATCTTTTGAACGGATAATGTCGCCTCTCAGCTCAAACTCCACGCCCCTGTTCCGGATATCGGCAATATTCTTGATCAATGTAGTATAGGAAGAGCTTGGAGCCACATCCATATTCAGCAGCAGGCCATTGGTTTGTTTTTCATACAAACCAAAAGTTCCATTCAGTCTTCCCTGCCATAAAGAGAAATCGACGCCCAGATCTTTCTGGAATGTCTGTTCCCATTTCACCCGGTTGTCGCCGAGCTGTGACGGGATGAATGCATTGGTGCCGGCATAGGCGACAGGTGTATATAACGTTCTCCAGAGATGGTCGCCGATATCCTGTGTGCCGGTTAAACCTGCACTCACTCTTATTTTCAATTCATCGAGCCATTTTACGTTCTTCAGGAAATTTTCTTTTGAAATTCTCCATGCAAGTGCACCGGAGGGAAAATAACCGAATTGATTGGAGGGTGCAAATTTTGACGAACCGTCCACCCTGCCTGTAAACGTAGCGAGATATTTTTCTTTTAATGTGTAATTGATCCTTGTGTAAAAAGAAAGCAAAGCGCTCGTGCTGGCGGGGCTTGCGCCTTTCACTGAAACAGCGGATGCAGCAGAGGTGAGATTATTGAGCACATGATCATCAGGATAGCCCTGACCCTCTGCCAGGAAATAATCCATACGGTCGGTTTGCCAGGAGGTACCTGCCAGCAGGTTCAACACATTATCGGGGTTGAATTCTTTGTTCCAGTTAATCGTATTCTCGAAATACAGGCTCCTGGAAGTTTTCTGACCTTGTGAGCCAAGGCCACCATTGGAAGACGTGTTACCATAATAGTTTCCCACCTGCACATAGCTTGGGGTATAATTTCTCTGGTTATAGATGTTCAGGTTGGCAGAAACAGTGGATTTGAATTTCAGATCTTTTAAGATGGAATATTCACCGGACATCGTTCCTAGCACCAGATAGTTTTTTCCCTGGTTCAATGCGGTAGACAATGCGATAGGGTTCTGTAAGCTGAAATTTCCATCCACTGCGGAAAATGATGTGAACGTACCATCCGGGTTATACGGAACATAATCGGGGCGGGCCAATAATGCCTGCGCATAAACACCATTGGTCAGGTTAGTATTCGTCACACCGAAATCAAGATTGGTGGTTAACCTGAACCTGTCGGAGAAATCATTGTCGAGGCTGATCTTGCCGGTGAGCCTGGAAAAATCGGTTCCTATCACTGTTCCTTCCTGTTTCAGATAGGAAAGCGAAGTGTAATAACGTGAGGCCCTTCCACCGCCTCTTACAGAGAGGTCGGCATTATAGGTCATGCCATTTCTCAATACAAGGTTCATCCAGTCTGTATTTGCGCTTCCGAAGAAAGAGGGATCATTGAGTATTTTTTCAGCGGTCGCGTTGGGTGGGCTTCCAGCCGCAGCACGTGCATCATGCAGGTTTTTTGCCGATTCAGTGATCAGTTCTTTATACTGCGATGCATTTAACAATGAAGGGCGCAAAGAATGTGTCATACCGGAAAATACATGCGCATCCAATTGCGGAGACATATCGTTTCTACCTTTTTTAGTGGTGATGATCACTACGCCGTTTGCTGCTTTCGATCCATAAATGGCAGTTGCAGATGCATCTTTAAGGATATCGATCGATTCGATATCATTGATGTTTAGCCCTGCAAGATTATTTAATCCGCGGTTAAATGCGCCGGACAGTGAATTGTTGAAATTCGGTTCCCCGCCACCGTTAGCTTCGATCGGGTTGACAATATCGGATGAGCCCGCGATATAATTATTGCTGATCACCATCGGCACACCATCGATTACATATAAGGGATCGTTACCGCCTAATAAGGAAGTGCCACCCCGAACACGGATACGGATAGCACCACCGGGTGAACCATCTGCTTTAATGACCTGCACACCGGCAGCCTTGCCGGCCAGCGCATTATCCACGCTGATACTGGGAACATCTCTTAGTTCGGAAGGGTTTACCGTAGAAACAGAGCCAGTAAGATCTTTCCTTTTCACACTGCCATATCCTATCACCACAGAAGCATTTAGTTCCGACACAACGATATCCATGGTTATGCTTATGCTTTCCTGATTTGCTTTTACCTTATAGTTCTCAGGCTTGTAACCTATAGACGAAAAGCTGAGCACATCACCAGCTTTGGCTTTGATCGTGAATTTCCCATTCTCATCTGTCAGCGCCTGGAGTGTGGCGCCATTGGCGTCTTTCATGTGATTAACTACAGTAACGCCCTGCAATGGCTTGCCATCCGGACCCCTTACATATCCAATAATTACTATAGGCGGCTCTAGATATACCGGAAGTGTGGCCGTTGTTGGATTGAGTTTTGCTTCTTTTATCACAATTGTTTTCCCCACAATCGTGTAGGTTAACCGCTGACCCTTCAGGCATTCCTTCATCACCTCATCAATAGAAGCATTTTTCAGATCTATGTTCACATCATCGGCCTGGCGCACCAGTTTATTTTCATACCAGAAAATATAACCAGTCTGCTGTTTGATCGATTTGAATATTTTTTCGAGGGGCGCATTTTTTTCGGAGAGTGTAACGTTTTGTCCGAATCCATGCGAATAGCCCTTAAAGAGCAGGGCAAATAGAAAAAAGACTGTGAGCCTCATAACCAGGATTGATTGTCGAACAGGTCGCAGCGTAAAACCGGCGGAAAACAGCCATGGCCGGTCAGTAGCAATAAAATACATACCTTTAAAAGATTAGGGTGAATAATGCAGTTCCTATAAAATAAATTATCGGGACGAGCCCTACCGGCCGGAAACATTGCCCTGTTTTCGGCCTTTTTATGAGATCATCCGTTGCATGGATCATTGCTGATCGGTGCGTGTCAGGTGCAACAGCAGAAAAGTATAATGTTGATTAGCATGTTTTGGTTTTTATTAAATAACAATAATTTTTCGTCCCTCAACTTTCAAATGGATCTGGTTCGCTTCCAGTATCCTGATCATTTCTGAAAGGGAAAGATTGCTCTCCGCTTCTCCCGTAAATATTCTGTCTGATGGATTGCCCCGGTATTCCACGTCCACATCATACCACCGTTCAAGCTGCTTCATAATTCCTTTAATAGTTGCACCTCTGAAAGAAATCAGTCCGTTTCTCCAGGCCATCACCTGTTCCATGTCAGCATCGCGTATAGTATGAATATCATCCTGGCCATTGCCGCTTATCTGCGCCTGCTCGCCGGGTCGCATGATTACACTGTCTGTTTTGCTACGCACTTTTACGGCGCCCTCCAGCAGGCTTGTTTTGATCTCTCCGTCATCATTGTAAGCGTTCACATTGAAATGTGTGCCCAGCACCTGGATATCAGCGCCATTGGGCAAACCAACAAAAAAAGCTTTGGTGTTTTTCGCTACTTCGAAATAGGCCTCGCCGGTGATCTCTACCTTCCTGGCATCTCCGGTAAACTGCACAGGGTACCTGATCGTTGAAGCTGCATTTAGCCAGACTTTCGATCCATCGGGTAGTAATAAAAAGTATTGAGCTCCCCTGGGTGTAGATAAAGTATTATACTCGGTATTTTCTGCCAGAAGTTCTTTCCCGCTGTTTGTATGGTAAGCGATCTGTCCATCGGCCAGCTTCACGATATTCGTACCATTTTCTACGGCGATCTTTCCATTTAAAGCGCTGTCGAGTAATATGTTTTTTCCATTTGCCAGTGTGAGCACGGCCCTGCCGGAATTAGGTACTTTGTCGGCGAAAGCGTTATTTATGACAACCGGTTGTGCCGGAGCAGCCGGCAGGCGCTTATTGTTATGAAGCAAAAAATAAGAAGCCCCCGAAATAAAAATAAGAACCGCCGCTGCTACGGAAATTCTACGCGGCCAGCTGACCAGCTTTACAGATTTGCTGTTTTCTTCGGTTTTAACTATTCTCCCTACCATTTCATCCAGGTGTTTTTCATCCCAGGTTAATGAATAATATTTTCCTGCAATCTGTGATTCCAATAAACTGTGGACCTCTGAAGAATGATCAGGGTTGTTGATTAAATCAAGCAGTTTTTGTTTTTCCGCAGCGGTTGCTCTGCCGGAAAGCCATTGCTCCAGTAAGAAGAGGATAGCATCTTTTGGCATAATCGTCAGGTGTTGCCTTCTCACAAGAAGACCACGCATGTGTTCAAATGGTCTATCGGAAGAAAAAATATTTTTATCCTATTTTCTGGATCCGGGTGCTAATGAAGGATAAAGCGGAGGCAAGGGAGTTTTTGACAGTGCTGGCGCTTATATTGAGTTGCGAAGCTATTTCGTTGGTTTTCATATCTTTCTCCCGGCTCATCTGGTATATAAGTTTACGGCGGGCGGAGAGTTCATCAACTGCTTTTGAAATGTTATGCTGAAGCTCTTTTAGTGATAAAGGATCACAATATTCATCCTGCAACTCTTCGGTTAATTCTACGGTATTATACCTCGACCGCTTTTTGAGCCAGGTGAATGCCTGGTTGGCGCCGACCTTAAACAACCAGGACCGGGGATTTTCAAGTTCCGGTAGTTTATGCCGGTTCTTCCAGATACGCAGCATGGTTTCCTGAATCAGTTCTTCAGCCTCCAATTTTGAGTGGGTCAGTTTTACAAAAAAAGGAAATAATAAATGGGCATAACGCCGAAACAGTTCGCGAAACGCCTGTTGATCTTCCGCAGCTACTAAACGCAGTAATTCCGTTTCGGTATGTGAAAAAAAACTCTTCACTCTGTAAATTTAGTTCAATTATTGCAATTACTATTTTTTAAAACTTCCAGCCATGAAATATTTTTTGCTGATACTTGCGGGTTTAGGCGTGGGTCTTTTCAAGACCGAACCCAGGGCTGATATCACGATTTTCAGGAATGCCACCATTATCGACGGCAATGGTGCGGCCCCCATGCAGAATATGGATATCAAAGTGCAGAGAGGTACGATCGCCGCCATCGGGAAAAACTTAACTGCCACCAGTGCGAAAATCGTTAATCTCACGGGCAAAACAGTCATGCCCGAACTGATCTGCACACATATGCATATCGGCACATTGAAAGGCACACAGACCAGCCCGGAAAATTATACGCGCGAAAATATCCTTTCGCAAATCAAAAAATATGAATCGTACGGCGTCGGAAATGTTTTGGTAATGGGTAGTGACCGACCTATGCTTTTCGAGAGCGGGCTTCGTGATTCGTCATTGAAAAACCTGCTTCCCGGTGCCAGGCTGTTCTCTGCCGGTTATGGTTTTGGCGTGCCGATGAATGCACCGCCGGGAGATGCGATGAATAATGTGCTGCGACCCGCAAGTGCGGCAGATGTTCCCGCCATGATGGACAAAGATGCGCGTATACACCCTGCCGTTATAAAAATATGGGTAGATGATTTTGGAGGCAAATTTAAAAAGATGGAGCCAGCAGTATATGCCGCAATTATAAAAGAAGCCCATGCCCGGCATATTCGTGTTGCATCGCATCTGTATTACTTATCCGATGCGCGCCGGCTCGTTGCAGACGGCCTGGATATCATCGCGCACAGTGTGCGCGACAGCATTATCGACGATGCCCTGCTGCGGGAAATGAAAAGAAAGAATGTCGCTTACATCCCCACGCTTTCGCTCGACGAATATGCGTATATATATGCCCGTAAGCCCGAATGGATAAATGATCCTTTTTTTAAGGCCGCACTCGAACCGGGAGTATATGAAATGATCACTTCCAAAAAATACCAGGACGGCTTAAGGAACTCGCCTGACTACGAACGAAATAAAAAAGCCTTTGAAATTGCTTTGCAGAATCTGAAGCGCGTTTTCGACGCGGGAATTCTCGTGTCAATGGGTACCGATTCCGGCGCCACGCCGGTACGTGTGCAGGGTTTTTCGGAACATCTCGAACTGGAATTAATGGTGCAGGCAGGTCTCACTCCTCTCCAGGCCATCATGGTAGCCACCAAAAATGCATCCCGGCTGTTGAAGATCGACGACCGGTATGGCACACTGGAAAAGGGAAAGTCGGCTAGCTTTATCGTGCTGAAGAATAATCCGGCCGGTGATATAAAAAATACGCGCAGCATTGAAGCCGTGTATAAAAATGGTGCACTGGTGAGCGGGGGCCCGCTGTGAAAATATTGCAACAACACTCATTTTTGACGTTCCTTTGCCAATATTTTCGATTAAATGAAGGACACGAATTCCAAAGCATACCTCGCCTTATTGGTCGTATGCTTTCTCTGGGGCACCACTTATCTCGCGCTGCGTATCGGTGTAATGACATTTCCCCCGTTTTTATTCTCTGCCGTGCGCCAGATCATTGCCGGCCTGTGCCTGCTGATATTCCTTTTATTTACGCCAGGAAAAATTAAAGCAACGCGCAGGGATCTCCTCCGGCAATCGGTATCCGGCATTTTAATGATCGCTTTGGGCAACGGCATTCTGTCGTGGTCTGAAAAATATATCCCCAGCGGATTGGCTGCGCTCGTGGTTTCCGTTATGCCCATATATGTTATTTTAATCAATTATGCCGGCGGAGTAAAAAAACAGGCAATGAACGCCCAGATCGTTTTTGGCCTTCTGCTCGGCGCAGTGGGTGTACTGCTGATTTTTAAAGATAATCTCTCGGACATGAAAAGCAGCGCTTACCTGGGAGGCGTGCTGCTCGCTTTTTTCTCCTGCTTCAGTTGGGCGGTTGGCACGGTATATACCAAACAGCGCCCCTCTCACGGCAATCCTTTTCTCAATGCGGCCATACAATTTACCAGCGGTGGTCTCCTATTATTGGTCATCAGCTTTTTTCTCGACGACTGGTCGGAGATCCGCCAGGTGTCGACCGACAGCATTCTTGCGCTGATCTATTTGATTTTATTTGGTTCGATCATCGCATACATGTGTTACCTGTATGCGCTCAGGCACCTACCTTCCGGCCTTGTATCCATTTATGCCTATGTGAACCCGTTTATTGCTATTATCCTTGGCTTTATCATTCTCGATGAAAAAATCACACGGATCACATGGCTGGCCTTTCTCACTACCCTGGCCGGTGTATTCTGGATCAACAGGGGCTATACGAAAAACAGGGCGCTGGAAAGTGCCGGAGTTTCAGAGCATTGACCACCAATCAATTCAGTTGGATCATTATGAAAAAGATTTTTGTACTGATGATGATGTTTACGGCCGGCAGGATATCTGCACAGCAGGGATGGTGGCTGGTATACATCATCATTTTATAAAAGCAACGCTTATCCAGCCATTGTGAGCCATTTTCTTTTTCAGCCGGAGATGATATTGATCAGCCAGGTTCATCATATGCGCTTCATCATCTTCCAGTAAGCCACTTAACAAAAGTGTTCCTCCCGTTTGCAATTGCATGATAAAGTGATCGAAATTATCTGTTATCACGTTTCTTGTGATATTGGCAAGGATAATATCGAAGCTTTCAGCTCCCGATGCAGTATCGGCCTTTATTAATTTTACAGTCGCGCCGTTTTTGCCGATATTTTCATCCGCATTTTCAATGCTCCAGTCGTCATTGTCTATTGCTGTGATATGCCGCGCACCGCACTGATACGCCAGGATGGCCAATATGCCGGTTCCCGTGCCAAAATCAAGCACATTTTTATTTTTTAAATCCAGTTCCTGCATTTGCCGGATCATCATGTAGGTGGTGGCATGGTGCCCGGTGCCGAAGCTCATTTTAGGAGTGATGATAATTTCATGCCGAACACCCTGGCCCGGTGCGTGAAAATCGGCCCTTATAAGACAGAAATCATCTACCTGCACAGGCTGAAAATTCGACTCCCACAGTGCGTTCCAGTTTCTATCGGCTATCTGTTTCCGGCTATATTTCATTCCAAGGCGCCCGGCGATTTCGCTTATATCATTTTCGTCAAATCGATCTGCAGGAATAAAAGCCTGTAAGAAGTCTGCCCCTTCTTCAAATCCTTCATAACCCGCATCATTCAATAACGCGGTTAATATATTTTTTGTTTCTTCCGATGAAACGGTAAACCCGATTTCTATGTAATCCATGTCGCGCCGATGTAATTGAGCGGTGAAGATAAATTACCTCGACAATAAATTCAAAGGAAGCACCAGTTCCCATTGGCCGGGCCCTCTTCCGGTAAGGTCGGTATCGAACAGCCTGCTGTATCTCACTCCAAAGCTCACAGGCAACTGGTTCCACCATTTTGTATCGAAATATAATTCTCCACCTGCGCTTCGATAAGGAATAGTAAGGCCGGTTCGCAGGCTTTTTAATTTTGTATAATCGAAATAAATATTTCCCCTGATCCGTTGAAAAAATACAATATTCCCAAACCCCCAGTCGGGATAAGCAATGGGAAAATGATAGTTCGCACCCAGTTTCCACATCCTGGGAAAATCAATAGCAGCATATCCCCGGGATGCTGGAAATCCATTCGAGAAAAGACCTGCATTGGTAGTATCCCTGGCCTGGTAGGCCGCCTGCAGCACCAGGCTATGGTTAGTGAATAATCCCGGCAGATATAATGCGCCGCTCAATAATAACTGACGGGTAGCATTCGTACCGAACAGGTTGCGGTACCGGGCATAAAATGTCTGGGCGAACCGCGGATAGATTTGCTGCCGTGCCGCGATCTGCTGATTGACCGCCGAGAGAATAAATTCTCCATAGTTGAATTTCCTGTCCGGATAAATATTCTTCGAAGCGCCTGTATAATAAATCTGCCTCGCGTTGAATGAACCGGATAACGTAACACTCTGGTTAAACGATCCATTCGTAAAAGCCAGTGGAACGGACAACCCGAAATTGGTGTTAAACTCGTTCGATGTTACTTCCTGGTTTGCATCATTCAGCGCGCTCCTGTCAAAGATATACGATGCGCCTCCGCTGATTATGGGGAAAAAGCCCGCATACGCCAGTGATGCGCCGGTTTGCTTATATTTTTCATTCCTGTTATAAGTAAAATACAATTCCGACTGAAGCGTATTAAGAATATTTTCACTGATCAGCGAATAGGAATATTCCGGATCGCTGAAATACGGCCTCCAGCTGTGAACATTAATCAGGCGATAGGCTGCAGGATATTTCGAAATACGATAATTTACGGCTGAAGTATCGCTTATAAGATTTATCTTTTCTTTTGACCTTCCTGGAATATCTCTAATATTTGAAGATTGAAGTGCAAAGCTGTCTGTTTTTTCAAAAACGGCCGCACCTGTAAATAAATGATAGCCGGCGGCGGTAAACATGTTGTATGCTGCCTGTCCGTTGTTCGTGGCCAGTTGATAGCTTCCTGTCGAAGCATTGGCAAAGGGGGCGATAAATCGGAAAAGATCGCCCCTGATCGATGCAAATAACCGCTCCTGCCCTTCTTCAGACATCGTGAAGCTGATCGTATCTTTATTCACCTGCGGAACTGCTATGGCATTCATCGTAAAGGGGGTAAGCCATTGTGCCTCACCGCTGTTCAGATTAATCATTCCCAAAGCCATTTCGCCCGATTTATTTCTGACTGCCGAAATAATATGGCCGGCATCGTAAAATTTAGGATAGGTGAAAACATATTGTTCCGGGTTAGGCACGCTGGAAATAATTTCACCCGATCCGGCATCAATCAACTGAATAGTGTTCTTCCCATTTGCTGCCATTTCAACGGCAACAACCCGTTTGCCATCTTCCGAAATATCGGGTGAAAAATATTTTGTTTTTTTAGTTACAATGCGTTCCCTGCCCGTTTTAAGGTCCAGGATTGTTATTACCCCAAAATTTTTCCATCCCCAGCGCGCATCGGATTTATAAGCCGCATATACCAGTTTCCCATTTTTATAAGAGAAATAATTATCATCCGAAACCGCTTTTATGCTTATTCTCTTTTCTTTTCCCGTATGTATATTCTTCGTGTAGAATGCCGGTATCTTTTTATAACTGCTTTTTACGTAGATAATGTCGTCCGTGCCGAGCCATTGCGGAAATTCTTCATCGCCATCAAAATGCCGGTGTTGTTTTGCATAGTCAGCCCCTGCATCTTTCCCGTCCTGCTTTTGTTGCAGGCGGAAATAATCCAGCGCCTCGTTTCTGAATTTGAGGAAGGATTCACCGGTTGCACTTTTTACGGCATGCTGGAAAGGATAAAACAATCCTCTGAATCCGGATGCCTCACGGGTAACTTTCGCCCATATACTGTCGCCGTATTTTTCGCGGCCATAGGCAACAAGCATATATCCCAGCCGGTAATGATCGGGGGTCATGTCGCGATAAGATCCGTTTCTCAGCTTCATCCAGGAATAATTTTTACCCGCTGCCCATATTGAGCGGTAGTCATTGAAAAAGTACGGTATTCTTCCCCGGCCCTGGTTACTCATCAGCGTTTCCTGGTACACGGCATCTCCTTCCCAGAACCAGTCGGGTATGGAAAGGTTACTGGCGAGCGCCTGGCCCTCCTGGCCAAATACGTAATAAAACACGCGGGTAAGCCCATTTCTGAAATTATTGTTTTGCTGCACATGCCGGTATTCGTGAAGAGCCAGCGTTTTGTGCCAGGGCAGGCTGCCCAGTTCAAAGCTGTTTTGCGTGGGGGTGAGAAAAAATTCACTGCGGTAAGGGCCCAGCGCAACATATCCATTGGAAATGGTGGTCTGGTTCTGCAATACGATATTAATTTTACGCAGCCTGTCACCGATGCTGTATTGCGTGGTACGCGCCAGATCATGAATCAACCTCGCAACATCTTTGGCCTGTTCTTCCAGTCCCACCGGAAAAATAATTCTTGCAGTATCGGTGTTGATCTGGTTCCACTTTAACGAAGGCGGGTTGCCACCGAATTGCTGTGCAGACGCATTTATTGCAGACAACGAAAAAACGATCAGCAGGATTTTTTGTTTCAGGAGCATACGATCGATCTTAACGTAAACTAACGATTTATTCTTTCTTTTCTAAATTCGCGCATAGATCCGCTCACACCATACCGGAAATTAAAGATCACAGAAATCAGTGAACCTGTAAAGGATTTTAAAGTGTTTACACTGGAGCCGGCCGATGGGGCTCCCCTGATTTACGAAGCGGGGCAATACCTCACCTTACGGGAACACAGCGGCATGGAAGAAATCCGGCGCTCCTACTCCATGGTATCCGCACCATTGTTAAACGAACCTCCTGCCATCGGGGTAAAACGACTGGACAACGGGGCCTTCTCACGATTGCTCTTCCGGTTGAAGAAAGGAAATATTCTAACCTCAACCGGCACCGGTGGCCTTTTTACTTTACCCGAAACAGTAGAATCGCAGCGATTTATTTTTCTCGCTGCAGGTGCGGGAATTACTCCTGTATTTTCCCTGGTTAAAACATTGCTGAAGTTATCACCTTCAACTTCCGTCACGCTTATTTACAGTAATCATTCACCCGAGCGTACTGTTTTTATACGTGAACTGCTGGCACTTGAAAACCGTTATTCCAATTTTACCATCGAATTTTTGTTCAGCACCACTAAAGATCTGCGAAGGGCGCGGCTCAACCCCGAACTATTGCTGCAATTGCTCGGTCAGTATTATTTGCCAGGCAGTGTACCCACGCTGTTTTATATCTGCGGCCCCGAAGCATATATGCGCATGTGTCTGTTTACGCTAAAAGAAGCAGGAATCCTGGAAGAAAATATCCGCAGGGAAAATTTTGTGACCCGTAAGAAAGATCCCAGCTATGCCATGCCACCCGATAAGCACCGGCACCAGGTGATCATTAACCGGAAGGGAGAAAAAACGACGCTGCAGGTGCAATATCCGCAAACCATACTCGCTGCAGCAAAACAGGCGGGGCTTGTATTACCTTACAGCTGCGAAACGGGAATATGCGGCAATTGCGCGGCACAATGCGTAAGCGGAACTGTGTGGATGTCGAACAATGAGGTATTGACGGATAAAGATATCCGGGACAAACTGGTGCTCACCTGTACCGGCTACCCGGTGTTTGGCGATGTAATATTAAAGCTCAGGACATAAATTCCCAGGCGCTCTGGTACGCCCCCGCCCGCTCCGCATATTCGATAAATCCCGCATAAAAAGGAAGCTGCGATAAAGTTGCGCTGTCGCCGATCACCACCAGTTTTTTTCTCGCCCTTGTCATGGCCACATTCATTCTCCTGATATCGGATAAGAACCCGATCCTGTTTTCGGTATTGCTTCTTGTCATACTGATATAAACAATATCGCGCTCCTGGCCCTGGAAACTGTCAATGGTGTTCACAGAAATGCTGCCCCCATAATTCTTTAGCGCCGGCGTATGTCCGGATTGTTCCTTTAATAGTTCAATTTGCTGCCGGTAGGGTGAGATAACGGCTATCGACGGCAATTCTCCCGTCGTATAATATTTTTTCAGCTCTTCGATATAATCGCTCAGGTGCCTGAAAACAAAAGCCGCCTCTTCGGGATTGCAAACACTGGTTCCGTCCACTTTTTCGTCAAAGCCACAGCCGGCAGTATCAATAAAGCGAAGTGGGCAGTCTCCCGGAAACACCAGGTGATCCTTTACAGAAGGATCAGCCCTCAGTTTATTTTCATAAAATATCTTCGACGGGTAAGCGCTGATCATCTCATTCATGCGATATTGTTCTTCCAGCAGTACAACAGATTGGGGATGCAGCGCGATTAATTTTTCAAGTAATGTATTTCCCAGGCCTTTGCGTGCAGTCTCATCGGATTTGATCGTAGGAGGCAATTGGTAGGGGTCTCCCGCAAGCACCAGTTTCTTTCCTTTTATAACGGGAATCCAGCAGGCAGGCTCCAGCGATTGCCCGGCTTCATCGATCACAATCGTGTGGTAGCTAAGATTTTTTACTGTATAGTGATTCGCGCCCACCAGTGTAGCCGTGATCACCTGCGCTTTTGCAATAATATCTTCTATTATATATTGTTCGGTATTACCTGCTTCCTTTATTATCTTATGCGCTTCATCAAATAAAGCCTTGCGCTGTTCCCGTTCTGCACGTCCAAAATTTCGTTTGTATTTATGCGCCATATTGCGAAACTCATTGGCCTGCTTTCTCATATTTTTGATTTCTTTCATCCGCGCATGCAGGTTCATTTTGTTGTCGAGCGTCAGTGAGGCCAACCGATCGGATACGCGCGCGGGATTACCCACCCGCAACACATTTAACCCTGCATCGCTTAATTTCTCACTTAGCAGGTCTACGGCGGTATTGCTCGGCGCCACCACCAGGATTTGTTGCGGCTCTTTTCGGGCAATAGCTGTAATGGCGCGCACCAGCGTGCTCGTTTTTCCGGTACCCGGTGGCCCATGAACGATAGCGAGGTCGTTTGCTGTAAGGATTTTATTTACCGCTTCATTTTGAGAATGATTTAAACCGGAAAATGTTTCGGAATCGCGGTGATGGAACACCGGTTGTTTTTCCCCGGTTATTATTTTCACCAGCGATCCTTCCTTTTCTTTTTCTGCCAGAACGGATGCCTGTTTAAGGGCAGCGTTCATTTCTTCATAACTGTTATCGTCGAACAACAGGTCAATTCCGAGCTTTCCGTCATCTGCCCAATCGGGTAATTCATCTACCCGGAAATTTATTTTCAGCCGGTTGTCGTTAAGATGAGTAATGACACCTTCGATCCTGTTTTGCTTCGGGTCATGGTTGGAAAATAATGCGGCGGGCATGCCGAACCGGAGCTGGTGCGGAAGTTCGTGATGCGTGGTTCGTTCGATTTCAACGGTAAGATAGTCGCCGCGGCTCATTTCCGAACCCCGTATGGCGACAGGATACCAGCACAGTCCCTCGTTTCGTCGCTGGGAAACGGTTGATTGCTCATTCAGCAAGCGGTATTGTTCCCTGTCTTCCTGCCGTTCTATTTTAAGTAATTCTGCCAGGCTCCTGAAATATTCCATCCGGCAAAGTTATCGGTGAGCGCAGATAATTCATCTTATCGTTGTAGTTGGCTACACTATTATTGCGCACCTGCCACGGTAAGCGCATACACAGCGAAAGACGCGAGCCAGTGCTCACCCATATATTCTCCCGTAGCCACATGGGGAAGCGCGGCACTAAGATGTTTATTAGCCAGTGCCAGCAGGGCTGCTTTGTTTTTACCGATATGATGTGCAATACCGTAGAGACAGGATGCGCGGCTGAAGTTTAACCCGTCGAGATGTACAAGCCTCCCGTCGCTCCGGTCCTTTACTTCTCCTACCGCGAGATTAATTTTAGGAACAAACAATGCTGGCAGGAATTTTTCCAGCCATTTTTCATATTCGGCAGCGGGAAGCACGCGCCACATCAGGTCGGCTTCTTCGAGGCAGGGGCTCAGAAAATCAGTGCCTCCCGGTTCCCATCTCAGGGGGCCATTGGTGTCATTCTTATAAAATTTTATTGCAGCCTGGCGGATGGCTGTCTGCAGCGAATCGTCCTTTGCAGTGACCGCATAATCCCAGGCAAGCTTTAATCCGAATGCCAGATTGGAATGTTCACCTACTCTTATCGGATAAACCAGCTTTTTAAGATATTCACGATATTTCTGTGAAAAATAGCTGGCCATCGGCTGCACATTTGCCGATAATTGTTTGCCGATCGGCTCGTTCCATTCCAGCAGTTCCTTTTGCAATTGAAGGAGCCACGCCCAACCGTAAGTACGTTCAAAAGTGCTGTTGTTTTTATCGCTGAATAATTTCAGCTCCTGGGTAATATTTGCATTGGTAAGCTGCTGCTTTAAAATATTCCTGATTTTTTCACTTTCCGGCAGTGAAGGAAATAATTTAACCAATCGCACTAACATCCAATGCCCGTGTACGCTGGAGTGCCAGTCGAAGCAGCCGCAAAATGCAGGATGATAGTTGGCGGGAGCGGTAATCAGGGACGAATCGGTAAAAACAACCCCGGTTTTGTAAGGAAACTGCTGTTGAATGCATTTCAACGGCAGGCTTGCCAGGTGCGAGGCACCGGTCACTGTAAGGCTGTACTTCCCGTTTTCCAGTTTAAAATGGTCCTGTGCCTGCGGGCAATAAAATAAAAGTGATAAGCAGAGGGCAGCAATGTATTTCATTCAATGAATATACATCTATATTTATTTTGTAGTGTCAGCCTTCTGTTGCACTTCCAGGTTCTGAAGGGTTACCCGCGCGGTATCCAGGTAATTTTTTTGCAGGGATTCCTCTTCTTCACATTTTTTAATGTCTGCTTCGAGCTCCGCTATTTTTTTCTTTGCATCTTCCTGCTGGCTGTGCAGGGTCTGTGATTTTTTTTCTGATTCTTTTATTTTCTGCTTTTGCGTTTCCACCTGTTTATTCAGGTGATAAGTAGCTGTCTCGGCCACGAAAGAATTGAGAAAATTCTGCGCTTCGGCGTAGATGACCGTGTCGGCCTGTGGTGTAACGAATATTTCGTTGCCCTTGCTTACGAGCAACGTGATAGTGGAGCGGTTAACGGGATCGGTGACAGGGTCCACCTTAAAATACAGGTCGAGCCGCTGGTTGTTCAGCGCCGGCAGTTGCACCTGCGGAAATACGTAAAATCCCTCCTGCTTATTTTTTTTCCAGAATAATTTTCCTTTCGTTTGCGGGGTATAACCCGTTTCTTTCAATTTGCTTAGAATAGTCTGTTCGGAAGTCTGCGTCGTATAAGGAAGAGGTAACACAAAACCGGGCTGCAGCACGTTTTTATAGGAAATCATTTTAGGATAAGATTGTGCACCTGCGGTTATGCTGATCGTCAATGCAAGAACAGCGGTAATAAATATTTTCATTGTTTATTGTTTTGTTTATTCAGAATATCGATTCTCATTGTCGATGAAGTAAATTTGAGCAATGCGTAAGATCATTCACATAGATATGGATGCTTTTTATGCTTCTGTCGAGCAGCGTGACGAGCCTTCTTACCGCGGAAAACCGATTATCGTAGGTGGCTTACCAGAGGGTCGTGGAGGGGTGGTGGCCACTGCAAGCTACGAGGCGCGGCAGTTCGGCGTTCGTTCGGCGATGCCTTCCAAAAAGGCTTACGAACTCTGCCCCCAGGCGATATTCGTTAAACCGCGTTTTGACGTATATCAGTCGGTTTCCAATCATCTGCGACAGATATTTGCAAGATACACCGATCTTATCGAACCCCTGTCACTTGACGAGGCTTATCTCGATGTGACTGCTGATAAATTAAACATCGGTTCGGCCATTACGATAGCCGAAGAAATAAGAAGGGCCGTGGCGGATGAGTTGCAGCTGACCGCATCCGCGGGCGTTTCCATTAATAAATTCGTGGCGAAGATCGCATCGGATCTTAAAAAGCCGGATGGATTGGCTTTTATCGGGCCTTCCCGGATCGAATCGTTTATGGAAGCGTTACCTGTAGCCAAATTTCACGGGGTGGGAAAGGTAACGGCGGCAAAAATGAATGCAATGGGTCTCTTTACCGGAGCCGATCTTAAAAAGCTTTCCGAGCAGGAACTGGTTACCCACTTCGGCAAATCAGGAAGATTTTTTTATAAAATAGTAAGAGGAATCGATGAGCGGCCGGTTCAGGCTGACAGGGAAACGAAATCCGTGGGCGCAGAGGACACTTTTCCCTACGACCTCACTCATATTGAAGAAATGTACAACGGGCTCGCAAATATTGCTGAAATCCTTCATAAACGGCTCGTCAGGCATAACCTCAGGGGACGAACCATTACACTCAAGATAAGGTATGCCGATTTCCGGCTGATCACGCGCAGCCACTCGTTTGGTCAGCCCCAGCAGGATATCGGTATTCTTCTTCAAACTGCGCGGGACCTGCTGGCCGCTGCTATGCCGCATGAAAAAGGTATTCGCCTGCTGGGGATTTCGGTTTCCAATTTCAACGAACGGCTTGCCGGCGATATAAAAAGCACTAACCAGCTTATCCTTGATCTATGAGCCAATTGACCTTGCAGCAGTCTATTTTAAAATCAGGTAGTCATTTCATAATCAGTCATATAGATGAGCTATATATTCTTTACTAACAATTCTCCTATTGCCGAAATCAGGTAAGGGTGCCG
>JBGAJL010000184.1:0-4248 GCA_044224935.1 Flavitalea sp. | reverse complement strand
CTGATCGCGCGGATAACCGTTTCCACTCTCAGGCCGGTCATATCCGCGATCTGCTGGCGGGTGAGCTTAACTTTATTACATATTGAACAAATATGCCGTTTGTTTTCTTTGAAATAGTTCAGCAGGGTTTTGATAATATGTTCCGGGTTGTCGCTGGCCAGCTCCTTAAGAAAGAGAAATTTGAATCGCAGCCGCCGGGTCAGCAGCGCGGTAAATTCAAGATGAATTTCAGGATGCTCTTTTAACAACTGGTGAAAAGTGTTTTTGTGAAGCCGCAGCACGATGGTATCCCTGTTGGCCACTGCAGAAGCGGCATACGGCAGCCCATCAAAAAGAGGAAGCTCCCCAAAACATTCTCCATCTCCGATCATATCCTGAATAAATTCTTTGCCGTCTTCTGTAATGTTCACCCATTTTACCAAGCCGGATTCGAGCTGGTAATAGAAGTTGCCCTCAGCTCCTTCTCTGAATATTGTTTCGCCGGCTTCCAGCTTCTTATACGTGGCGCCCCAGGCTAAGAGTAAATCCGAATTGACCATCATTTCTACAGCATGAAAAGTGATCAAAATAACGCGGTATATCCATTTCAATATATGACTTTTTGAATTGAGTGGTATGATTAAAATCATATTAAAAGCAAACGAAAATCTCCTTTCCCCGCAAACCCGCTATCACCGGGGTTTTCAGCAGACAACAGCCTGATTTTAAAGCCCTGGCGCATACGTCATGAATAAAATATGACCATACGCATAAAACGAAAAAAAATGCAGCTCTAATCTTGTAGTCTAATAAAATTGATTTTATGAAAAGAGTACTCCTTCTTGGTCTTTTTGCCGCAGGGTTGGTGGCTTGCGGTAATAACTCCGGTTCTTCGGAAGAAAAAAAATCAGCTGAAGCAAATGAGCAAAAAACAGAAGCCAATGGCAACCCTTCCTATGATCCTAACCGGGGTGAAGGAAAGTTTACCAAAGTAGAAGTGGGTGCTACCCTGGATGCGGCAATGGCTGCAGAAGGTGAAAAAACATTCGAAGTAAAATGCAGCAGCTGTCACAAGCTTACCGATGAAAAGCTGGTAGGGCCGGGATGGAAAGATGTGACCCACCGCCATAGCGCAGAGTGGATCATGAACTTTGTTACCAACACAGATGCGATGCTGGATAAGGATCCCAAGGCACAGGCCATGCTGGAAATATGCCTTGTCCGCATGCCTAATCAGAACCTGCACGACGATGAGGCAAGAGCGCTGTATGAATTTATGCGCAAAAACGACGGGGTAAAATAAACCAGACAATTTCAACATACATACAATGAAAAGAATAACAATGCAGATGGCTGCACTAGCAGCCTTCGGGGTGATGCTGCTGCCATCCTGCAAACCCAGAAACGCCGGCACTGCCGTAAATTCGGACGCCGCCTCAAAAGTATATGTGGCGCCGGGTAAATACGATGAATTCTACAACTTCGTTTCCGGAGGCTTCAGCGGACAGCTGAGCGTGTACGGACTTCCAAGCGGAAGACTCCTCAGGGTTATTCCTGTTTTCTCCGTTGACCCGGAAAAAGGTTATGGCTACAGCGAAGAAACAAAGGCGATGCTGAATACTTCGCATGGCTCCGTTCCCTGGGATGACCTGCACCACACTGAACTTTCCCAGACCAACGGCGAGATCGATGGCCGCTGGCTGTTCGTAAATGCCAACAACACTCCGCGCGTAGCAAGGATCGATCTCAAAACATTCCGCACCGCAGAAATTATTGAAATTCCTAACAGTGCCGGTAATCACAGCTCTCCCTTTATCACAGAAAACACGGAGTATGTTGTAGCAGGCACACGTTTCAGCGTGCCTCCCGACGATGTAAACGGCGACGTACCCATCAACTCTTACAGGAAAAATTTCAAAGGCTACCTGAGCTTTATCAGCGTTGACAAAGAAACCGGTAATATGAATATTGCATTCCAGATCAAATGCCCCGGTATCGATTTCGACCTGAGCCATGCAGGAAAGGGAAAATCACACGACTGGTTTTTCTTCAGCTGCTATAATACGGAACAGGCCAATACCCTGCTCGAAGTAAACGCTTCACAACGGGATAAGGATTTTATTATGGCCGTTAACTGGAAAAAAGCAGAAGAGTATTTAAAAGCAGGTAAAGCCAGGAAACAGACCGTTAAGTATGCTCACAACCAATACAGCGACAAAACACATTCTTCAACCACTGAAATGAGAACGGAAGTATCCGTACTCGACGTAAACGAGCTGAAAGATATCTGCTATTTTATTCCTTGTCCCAAATCTCCGCACGGCTGCGACGTGGATCCGACCGGAGAATATATCGTGGGCAGTGGCAAACTGGCCGCGCTGATCCCCGTTTTCAGTTTCGATAAAATTCAAAAAGCAATTGCAGACAAAGCATTCGAAGGGGAATATGAAGGTATTCCCGTTATTAAATATGAAGCCGCATTGCATGGCGAGGTTCAGAAGCCCGGCCTGGGCCCCTTGCACACCGAATTTGATGGCAAAGGAAATGCCTATACTACTTTCTTTGTATCCAGCGAACTGGTGAAATGGAATATAAAAGACCTGAAAGTGCTTGACAGGGCACCTACTTATTACTCTGTGGGTCACCTTTGTATTCCCGGTGGCGACAGCAGGAAACCCAACGCAAAATATGTGATCGCCTATAACAAGATCACTAAAGACCGCTATCTGCCCACCGGCCCCGAGCTCGCGCAAAGCGCACAACTCTACGATATTACCGGCGACAAAATGCAGCTCATACTCGACTATCCGACCATCGGTGAGCCTCACTATGCGCAGGCGGTTTCAGCGGATTTAATTAAAAATAATTCCGTCAAGTTTTTCAAGATCGATGAAAATAACCACCCTTACGTATCAAAAGGTGAAGCGCAAACCAAAGTGGTGCGGAATGGAAATAAAGTTGATGTTTATATGACCTGCATCCGCTCACATTTCTCCCCGGATAATATCGAAGGTATCAAAGTAGGCGACGAAGTATTTTTCCACGTCACCAACCTGGAACAGGATTGGGACGTACCGCACGGCTTTGCTATAAAAGGCGCCAACAATGCGGAATTGCTTATTATGCCGGGCGAAACACAATCGCTGAAATGGGTTGCGGAAAAAGCAGGTATATTCCCATTCTACTGCACCGATTTCTGCAGCGCTCTGCACCAGGAAATGCAAGGCTATCTGAGAGTTTCCCCTGTGGGCAGCAATGTACCGCTGACATTCAGCATGGGAAAAAATCAGCCATTACCGGATAGCACCTTAGCGACAGGCAGCAAGTAGATCCAGCTTTCTGAATACCCGATAACGGGAGCTGAAATGCAACCTGGGAATACCAGGAAGATATCGTGAAATTGAAAACTACAGATATGAAAAAAAAACCGGGCATCGGATCAAAATTGCTACTGTTCATTGCCGCAGCCGCACTCGTAGTGGTTCTTTTTACCCCTATCTGGCAAATTGACCTCGATGCCCCCCAATATCCCGAAGGATTAAGCCTGCAGATCCATGCAACAGGATTGAAAGGAAATGTTGATATAATAAACGGTCTCAATCACTATATTGGAATGAAGACCCTGCACAATGAAGATTTTGTGGAGTTCAAAATTCTTCCCTACGCGATTATTTTTTTCGCGCTGCTGTTTGTGCTAACGGCGCTGTTGAATAGCCGGCGCTTCTTATATATCACCTTCGCATTATTTGTTCTGTTCGGTGTCATTGCTATGGTCGATTTCTGGAAATGGGAATATGACTATGGGCATAACCTGAACCCGGATGCAGCGATCCAGGTACCGGGCATGGCCTACCAGCCCCCGTTGATCGGATTTAAGCAACTATTAAATTTTGGCGCTTATTCGGCCCCCAATACAGGTGGGTGGCTTTTTATAACCGCGGGAGTTCTTCTACTTATCTGCATAGTTCTCGAAGCAGGTAATACCAGGCGAAACCGTTCCGTGAAAACTCCTGCTGCAGCTGCTGTAATAGCACTAACCTTTTTATTCAGCAGCTGCAACGCAGGGCCTGACCCTATCAAAGCCGGAAGCGACAGCTGTGCCTTTTGCAAGATGGGCATCAGCGACATAAAATATTCGGGAGAACTGCTAACGAACAAAGGAAGAGCTTTCAAATTCGATGATATTCACTGCCTCCTGGCTTTCCTTAAATCCGATGCGGTGAATAAAACCGACGTAAAAGACATCTATATTTCCGACTATCCAGCGCC
>JBGAJL010000054.1:0-29440 GCA_044224935.1 Flavitalea sp. | reverse complement strand
AGCTTTTCCAGTTTCCTGTTTACGTAGTCTGTCAATTTCACATCTGGATTGAATCTCACAGTCTGAATGTTTACGTTCATAATTCAACGATTTTAACAGTGAAAAATATTATAAAGAACTTGTCAGGCAAGGCCTATGAAGATAAGCCAACAGTAATTTTTTTCCAAAAAATATGACCTGAAAAAATATCGTTTTTTTACCCTTTGGGATGCGCTTTTTTATGAACGTTTTTCAGCTTTTCTATCGTATTGTGCGTGTACACCTGCGTGGCCGCAAGACTGGAATGGCCAAGCAGTTCTTTAACGGCGTTCAGCTCCGCTCCGTTGTTCATCAGATGAGTGGCAAAACTGTGCCTGAGCACGTGCGGGCTCTTTTTCGCGATGGTAGTCACCAGCGGCAGGTACTGCCTGGTAACGCGGTAAATATATTTGGGATACAGCTTCCTGCCCCTGTCATTGATTAAAAGGTAACCGCTCCCGCCCGGCGCCTTGTCTGCCATATATTTTTCAATATCCGACAAAAGCTCGTTGCCCACCGGGATGATCCTTTCCTTATTGCCCTTTCCCAGCACCTTGATCTGCCTGTTGAAAAAATCGATTTCGGATTCGCGGCAGTTGACCAGTTCAGACAGGCGCAATCCAAGCTGGTAAAGCATCTGCAAGGCCAGCCGCGCGGTCCTGCCGCTCCAGTCGTCCGGGAATTCAACATGCTGAAAAAGGGTACTGATATCCTCTTCTTCTACAAAACCAGGCAATTTTTTACCAGCCCTGGGCGAAGAAACACCTGTCAGCGGGCTTTTTTTTACCACGCCCACCTTCATCAGGTACTTAAAAAAAGATTTAAGGGTCGATATTTTGCGGTTAATGCTTCTGGCGGCCAGCTTTTCATCCTTTAAAGAGGCCAGCCAGCTCCGAACCACGCCCGCACTGATCTCAGGCAACGCAAGGCCGCTGAAAGCGGTCTGCAGGTAGTCGCTGAATTGCCGGAGGTCGTCGGAATAAGAACGGAGCGTATGCTGCGAATACCGCTTCTCGAACCGGAGGTGGTCAAGAAAAATGTTGATTTCGCTGGTAATGGATCCGCTCACAGAATAAATTTAAGAAATAGCACAAAACAAAAAGGCCGTCCGCATGGACAGCCTGTAATATGATGATACGAAGCTGGTTATGCTTCGATATGGCCGGTCGCGATCTGTTGCTTGTAGATTGCCTTCAATACCTCGCCGCGGCGTCTTACCGATGGCTTGGTAAAAGACTGACGATCACGAAGCTGCAAAAGAATCTTGGCTTTCTCAAACTTCTTCTTGTACTTCTTCAGCGCTTTGTCGATGTTTTCGCAATCTTTTGAATCAATGATCAACATAACTGTTATTCCTTTTTTCTTTTTTTAGGATCGCAAAGATACAACAATTTCTTTACCGGGAAAACAAAAAAGTTCAATTTTGCGGCATGTTCACAGGGATCGTAGAAACGATGGGAAAACTCAGGTCGGTGCATCCGCAGGGATCGGGCAAAACATTCTGGATCTCCGCCCCCATCGCCGGAGAACTCAAAGCGGATCAGAGCGTTTCTCACAACGGTGTCTGCCTGACAGTGGAGGAAATCCGTAACGACGAGTTCAGGGTAACAGCCATACATGAAACGCTCCAAAAGACCAATCTCGGCGACTGGAAGCCCGGCGATTTTATCAATCTCGAACGCTGCCTCCTGATGAACGGCCGGCTCGACGGGCATATCGTTCAGGGCCATGTAGACGGCATTGGCGAGTGCACCGGCATCCGGATCCTGGACGGCAGCTGGGAATACCGGTTCAGCTTCGACCCGCAATTTGCAGCGCTCGTTATCGAAAAAGGCTCTGTCTGCGTTAACGGAATCAGCCTCACCGCATTTAATGTGGGCAAAAATGAGTTTACCGTGGCCATCATCCCCTATACATACGAGCATACGAATATCGGAAGGATAAAATCCGGCCACCGGGTTAACCTGGAATTTGATGTGGTGGGGAAATATATTCAGCGCATCGTATCAATGAAATAAATTTTTCCGTCTTCCCTCCAGTTAATATACAGCGCCGGGTAATGACTTTTCAGAACAAGGCCTATGCAGGAATAATTTACCGGTAAATAAATCTCCTGTTGCGATACTATCCTTACCGTTTTAAATTTTCCAGGATTAAAAAGCCGCACAGCATTCTCAAATCCCGACCGGAATATGAGCGCACCTTTGTATTGGGAGGGCAATCCCATTACGATCAGGGTATCGGCAGAAGGAGCTTCACTGATACATTTCAGCGAACCTTTCACCACACGGCTCGCATAGCGATATTCTTTCGACGCGAGATAAAACCAAAAACCGTGAACTATCATCAGAAGACCGATAAGCAGGATGCGCAGCTGCATCGAAGAAAATAACGAGCAGATCAGCTCAATAATAAACCAGCAGAAAAATATTGACGGCACATACAGGAAACGGCCACCTTCACCATCGTGCGTATCGATACCCAGGGAAATGGAAGGCAGGCAGGCGATCATCATCAGGCAAAGCGGGAGAACCAGGTATTTTACCGATGGGTTTCTTTTTTTTAAAATATAGACAGCACAGGCTGTTATCAGCAGCCATACGCCCACGGTAGCGCCTATGAACAGGTTAGAGTTTTTCATTGGCGGGAGAAAGCATCTCACCAGCGTGGCAAAATAATTTGTAATAAGTTTTTCAATCCGCAATTCCCTGATCGCAGCGCTTTCGTAATTGCTAAAATAGGCGCTGTCTATTTTCAGCCTGACCAGCAAATAAATAATAAAAACAAACACAAAGCTGAGGGTCCATCGCCATGCGGAAGGACGTTTGTAATAAAGATCCCATACCTGGAACACGATAATGAACAGCGGAAGCACCCAGGTAAATTCATAGGTAAACAATCCTGCCACAAAAGACAGCAGTGAAATACACATCGAGACCATCCGCCGTGAAATGAAATAGCAGTTGAGCGATATCAACATGAAAAATGCAGCGAGGGAACCACCCCGCCCGATTATCCAGAAAACAGATTCGCTGTGAAAGGCATATAAGGTAAACAGCAGGGCCGCGGCAATCGCTATAGCCGCAGAATGTTCTCTGTTCCGGTATTTAAAAATACCCGAATAGAGTTTATACGCCAGGAAGCAATTGGCAAGATGAATTACAATATTGGTAAAATGAAACCCTGTGGCATTCCAGTTCCAGAAGAAATGATCGACCCATAACGTAATATCCGATACGGGCCTTAATAAATTACTGTGAAAAAAATGGCCTTCGGCAGCTTCCGGTATGTGAATAAAATCATCGTTCAGAAAACTTAAGCCGAACGGGTGCGCAACCATAAGAAAGAAAACGATCGTCAATGCGGCGACCGGATACCAGATAAATCTTACAGTATTATTCGTTGTCAGGCAGACGGGTTTATATTGTTCAGATTTTTCTTCCTTTCATAGCTTCGCTAACCGCTATATCCATTATCCGCTCAGCAAATGGCCGCGTGTACTCGTTAAGCAATTCAATTTTTGCGTGGATAATATCTTTATCGCCGGAAGAAAGTGTTTGCTTTAATTCATCGATAAGCGTTCTGGTATCCGATATTTCGGATGCTCCCAGGTATTGTTTGTTTTTATCCAGAAATCCTTCTGTCGTGTCGATGAGCTGCTGCGCTTCCGTTTGTGTTTCGATAAGCGACCGGATTTTTATGTCCTGCTGTGCATGCGTGAGCGAATCCATCAGCATTTTTTCTACCTCTTCATCCGTGAGCCCATACTGCGGCTTCACTTCAATACTTTGCTCAACGCCGCTGCGGAGCTCTTTTGCATGTACGGACAAAATTCCATCTGCATTGATTAAAAATGAAACTTCCACTTTTGGCAGGCCGGCAGGCATACCGGGAATTCCTGTCAAATTAAATTCAGCAAGCCGACGATTATCCTTTACCAGGTCGCGTTCGCCCTGGTAAACAGATATACGCATGCTTCCCTGCCCGTCTTTCTGCGTAGTATATTGCCTTCCCGCCTTCGAGGGAATTTTTGAATTTCTCGGAATCAGCACATCCATCAGCCCGCCCATCGTTTCAATTCCCAGTGATAAAGGAGTGATATCGAGCAAAAGAAAATCCTTGTTGTTGCCGGCAAGAATATCTGCCTGAACCGCAGCACCCAGGGCCACTACTTCATCAGGATTTAAACTATCATGCAGTTCTTTCTGAAAAAATTCTTTTATGGATCTTTTCACGTATGGCACGCGGGTTGAACCGCCAACCAATACTATTTCGTCAATATCTCCCGGCGACAGTGCGGCGTCCTTTAAGGCAGCCCGGCAACTGTTAATTGTTTTTTCCACCAGCGGCTTAATCAATTCATTAAACTGATTCTGCGACAATGATAATCTTTTGCCGGCGAGCGCTGACGAATATTCCTCGTTAAAGCTCAAATGTTTTTTCGCTTCTTCGGCTGCAAGCCGAAGCTCCTGCGCAAGGCTTTTATTATCCAATGCCTCATCACTGATATTCAGCCGTTTTTTCCAGTGATGCATGATTGCCGCATCAAAATCATCGCCACCTAAATAAGTGTCGCCATTGGTTGATAACACTTCGAATATTCCATTTGCTATTTTTAAGATGGAAATATCAAACGTTCCGCCGCCGAGATCGTATACCGCGATTGTTTTTTCTTCTTCCCTGTTTATTCCCAGACCATAGGCGAGGCTTGCGGCAGTGGGCTCATTTATGATACGCAGCACATCGATGCCTGCCAGCTTACCCGCGTCGCGCGTGGCCTGGCGTTGCGCATCATTGAAATAGGCCGGAACGGTGATAACGGCTTTTGTAACCGGCGTTTTAAGAATATGTTCCGCCCGGTTTCTCAATTCTTTTAAAATAAACGAGGATAATTCTATGGGCGAATAAAATTTATCTCCCACCTGCACTTTTACAAGCCGTTCGGTATCGTCTTCAAAAACCTTATACATGAAAAAAGAAGAGCGCTCGCGGATATCATGAAAGGATTTTCCCATCAGCCGTTTTACGGAGAAGATGGTTCTTTGCGGCTTTTCCACTAAAAACTTTTTTGCCTCTTCACCTACAACGGGATGGCCCGCTTCATCAAAATATACGATGGATGGAACGAGCGCGCTTGAGTTGTGCTCCTTTAGTGCAACGGGGCGCCGGTCTTCGGGATGGATAATGGCAACAAGGCTGTTCGTGGTTCCCAGGTCTATTCCAACGATCATTTCCTCCTGCTGCAAACTGCCGGTCGATATATTGATGCTGATCTTGCCCATCCGGCAAAGTTACAGCCTACTTCATTAAATACATTTTCCCGTAGCCATTATTAAAATAAGTGTCGGTATTGTCGCCCTGCGCCTTGTACTTATCCATGCGTTTACCATTGAGCGTCGTAACAAACCTGTACAGATACACGCCATTGGCAAGGCGCTGTCCGAACTGATCCGTCCCATCCCATTTAAAATCTGTTATGTTGCGCCCGATATGCAACGGGCCAAGCTCCTCTTTTGTGATCTCCCTCACAATCTTACCCGTTACCGTCAATATCTGGATCTTCATATTTTCCGGAATTTCGCTGCCGGTGATCGTAAACACAAACGCGGTTGACGTAGTAAACGGATTGGGATAATTGAGGAGGTTCGAGATCATCGGTTTGCTGATCACGGTAAACGAGATCCGGTATTGATTACCTGCCTTATTCCCACTGCGGTCTTTACCGGTAACAATCAGCTGGTACTCATCACCCTGCTGATTATATTGATTGGTAAAGGCAGGATAGAAATCTATCGTTGCGGTATTATCCGAGCCGCCGGCTGCGGGTGTAAATCGCAGGGTATCATTATCAAACCGCTGCGTATGGATCGATCCGTCCGGGTACTGTATCTGTACGCTGCTGAGCGCCGTATCGTTCAATAATAAATATTTCGCTTCATCCTTCAGTTTGATCTGGATGTGCGGCTTTGCCGAAACGATATCCCGGTTTAAGATATGCACCCCGTCGAACGTAACGTCTAGCAAAGGATTCGTTCTGTCGGTTTTGACATAGAAATTACGGTACATGAAATTATTGAAGTGATACTGCTCGGGCTGGTTATTATCCGGATTGAAATCGATGAACAGCGTATTTGCATCGGGAAAATCCTTTGAATCCAATTGATATCTGACCACTATCGTATCGCCTGTAACGAGGGGTTTCTGTTTAGGAAGGACCACGGGCCGGGTGACATTATTATTATCAACAATATTCATCTTCACGGCAACACTATCGAAGTTTTCGTGGCTCATATTCTTAAATGCGATGCTGAAGTCGAGTAGCTCCCCTACTTCAAGCGTGTCTTTAAACGAAAACCGGATATTCGGCGCGAGCGCACCTTCAGGCAAAGGCTGATAGTATATCTTCCAGTCCGTAAGCTGATAGGGCGTAAGGGTAACCGAATCAATATTGCGCATTCTCAATTTCATGGTCGGATATTGTGCGGCGCTTACGGAAGAGATATCGAAATTATGCGTGTTCTTATCAAGCGTATATAAAACCGTTTCGTTGAACGATGCATCGATTCCGATCACATCTATCATGGGATTATCTGCAGAAGGCGATTCTTTGCTGACGCCGTTCCAGATCACATTTTTCCATTCTCTGGCCGGACCAAATACGGGCGAAGTGATATAGCCTATCGAATCGGGTGTTTCGCACTCAACAGACATAAATACTTTATCGTAAATACCATTGCTCATCTGGGATTTTGGAACATAGTCCACAGATCCTTTTTTATAAACAAAAATGAAGGAGCGCGGTCTGTAGAACGAATCCACAGCGGTAAACCCGGCTGCGAGCAGTCTGTGATAGATCGAATTGTACGAACCATATAGAGCGGTATCCGACATCCAGGTGCTTATATATTTATTGGATGCCGAATCACCCATAGGAATATTTCTTACTACCACATAATCTCCTGCAGGGATGCTATCCATGAAGTTCATCATATATTTCCTGGATTCCGGCGTCATGTAACTAAATTCAAAATTATAGTTCCTGTTTGCCAGGCAGCTTGCGGATCCACTGCCGCTGAGATTCAGGTCGTGACCTGAAGCGTCTACATTTTTCCAGGGTTTGAAAGTGATGCTGTCGAACACATTAAATATAAGAGATTGCCCCACGCAGGCGCTCTGAATAGGGGTAGAGCCATTTACATCAATAGAGAAATCGAGATCGGTTGTACCGCTATAGGGATAAACCGCATTCCTGATGAACAAACTATTCGTGTTCTGATCAAACTGCCATCCTGCATCCCGGGAGTAGAGGATGCCATCGGCCTTTGAATCCTGATGTTGAAAATAATGTGATTGATTGAATCCCTCGTTCGTTCCGTTTAAATAAATGAAAGAGGCATTGCTCCATGTCAGAATTTTATTTCCCGCCGGTACCGGAGAAACGCGCCAGTAATAAACGGTCTTGTCGGCATAAGTAATTCCCGGATCAAATTCAAGAAGGCCGCCTATGGAACTGATTGTTTTACTCAACTTCTGGGATGAGTTAAACAGTGCCGTGGTATCCATTTCCATAACGTACTGCTTCAACGGGCTCGAAGGGTTGGCGGTTGATGCATATAATTTCTGCGTGGAATTTTTTATGATCGCATAATTATACGGGAAAACCGGTCTGGCCTCGTCTTCGTAGATATACACATCCTTGGTGATCGTATTATTCGATTCCGACATTTCATCTACCTGGTTGCCGGGGTCTATTGTAACGGTGATTTTATTGTTGCCTTTATCCCGAAGCACGTCGATGGGAACATACACGGTTATCGAGTCTACAGAACGGATGCCGGCAATTTTCTTATGCAGGATCAGCTCCGAGGTTCCATCGGGGTATTGTCTTTTAATATCGATATAGATTGAATCGCCCGGGGCATTACCCAGGTTATAGGCCCGCACCTTAACCTGAAAGTTATCTTCCGCCACTGAAATAAATGAGGGATTGATGATTACCTGAGGCTCTTCGATTACATAGTCAGGTTTGGCTTCCTGGTTGATATGAATGGCCGGATCACCATGCAACGTCATCTCTTCTGCATGTGAGCGGGCATAGAAATCGTTGGGGCCGGTAGCGACCACCATCTGTTTAAGCGCATCCCGAACGGTTTCACCAAGGGATTTCCCATAATCCTTCTGGGAAATGAAATCGTACAAATAATTCAGATAAATATTCAGGTAGTTGACAATGCCATAATGCGTGCTGGCCACGAATGCGATACCGCCTCTTTGTTTGGCCAGGGTGAACTTTTCAGAAAGCGTTTCATTTACTATGAGCCTTGTCGTATTGTAAGTGAAGAAATCCCCGGCGTTACAGCCGTTAACAAAAAAGACAGGATATTTCCCCTGATTATTATAGGCCTGTGGATTATCAAGATTAAACTCAAGCGTTGTTGTTGACGAGTGCCCGAAATAGGTAATGATCCCGATGCCTTCTTCAAACAGCTGCGAAATCTTTTCATTATTGATCTGTTCGATCGCGTTGGTGCTGGCTTTACAGAAGGTCTGCACACGACCGCCATAAGCGGTATCCTGTATGATCTGCTTGTAGTTGCTCATGTAATTACAAAGCACCACTCCGAGATAGGGATCGCTGGAACCGGTCACATGCAATACGTTTTTCATCCATCCCCTTGCATCGATTGTATTGGGAGCATTCTTCTGCTGATTCTCGTATTCCTTTATTTTTTCGAGATAATCTTCGATCTCGGAACTCTGTACAACGGATAAGCGGCCAATCGGGGTGATCGCAGTGGAAGCAGTTGCGTCTTCCGAACTAAGCATATTATCAGATCCCGGATGGCCAAACGTTGGAACGAGATTTAACCTGTCTGCTTTCGGATCCGTTTGATTTTTTCCATAGTCAATATAGTTCACCCCCCTTCCGATGAGGAATACAAATTTGGGAGTAGAGCTGAATTTATCTCTCGCGTACCGGAGAAAGTTTTTTATTGATGAGGGGTGCTTCTTAATACCGAAGGCAAACTGATCAACCAGTTCATCAATATCGAAGACCTGCGCGTTGTAGCCGCCACCCGCGGCGGAAGATCGATAATTTTTATAGTCGTCAACCGGATTGTTGCCATGGGTTCCCGCGAACAACGCATTATTCGAGATAATCAGGTAATTACCCTGATTCGCCGGATCGGAGAAGTTCCTGAATGTTTTAGTTTCTATTGCAGAAATGGTGCTGATGGTTGCCGGATCCTGGCTGGCAAGCACGAAATCTCTCGCGCCTCCGGCAGCTATCACAAACCGCACCATTCCCGGTGCAGAGATGTCGCCCGTAATTCTTTCCCCCGTGGTAAGATTCAATAATACGGGCGCAGCGCTTCCATAATTGAAATTGGTGATTTCAAGATATTTCGCGCCGCTTGCAGGGAGACTGAATTTATAACTCGTCTGGTTATCAAAATTAAATGGCTTGGGATAAGTAAGCTCAAAATATGAAACAACTATCCTGTCCGTTCCCACCGCAGAAGTATTCTCAAACTGTACGTTTGCCGTGCCGGAACTGATCAATGAAAGGGGAACAGATACATTTGAATTAATATCATTGAAATAATCCATCGCTGTGTCTTTCAACAGGGAGCTGTTAAGGGAAACTCTAATGTTCCTGGCGTTAAGCGCACCACCCATCGCCCCGTATTTCAATGTTGCGTTAGGGCCTCCCGAATAAACATTTAACCCGGAAAGCGTTGTCACCAGCGGTGCGGAGGGGCTGACCGGATTGCTCGACCAGAATTCGCCTTTATCATACGAAGAAGAATAAATATATTCTCCAATAACGGCCGCGAGACCTGGGTTGACCTTATTTCTATAATATGAATATGCCTTATTGATAAAATAGGGTTCGGCCGGCAATGAATTGGAAGCTACATTATTTCCCGGATCGGAATAGGCAAACCCTGTTCCCGTTGTGTTGACGCTTAAAAAATAAACCGCCGTATCTGTTTCAAGGCTTGTAGCCGTTGTGTGCTGGTAGGTCGCGCTTCTATATAAGGGTTGATCGGGAACGCCATCATTTCCTTCGCCCCAGAATTCGATATATCCGTTTGTATCGAGGGGGCCTGAAGATGTGGAGGTGTAAAATGGAACCTGTTTCCCGTTTCTCCATAATTCAAAATACTGAACGTTGGTATTTCCAATCCCTGCCGCATCGAGCGTGGATTTCGGAATGCGGTATAACCCCCTGTTTACCACCTTAAATTTATAATAGGTCTGGGTAAACCTGATCCATTCGTTGTTGTACTGCTGCGCAGAAACCGCGAAGCTGATCATCACTAATATGATGGTTATAATTCGTTTCATCCTAAGGAATTTCAGGTTCTTCATTGGGTACAGGCGCTATTTTGTCTTTTTCTTCAGGTCTACTTTCAGAGAAAACACATGTGTATATAATGGGTTCGACTGATTGGCGAGGTTGGTGAATGCATAATCGATCTGCACATTTGATATTCTGAAGCCTGCGCCAATGCTGGGCTGGTATATCCAGACCTTTTTGGTATTTGTTGAATCGTTGTCTTCGAGCGCTTTTTGAAAATTATTAATGCCACCGCGCACGAAGAAAATATTTTTCCATGAAACTTCGAGACCGAGCTTAGGATCGAAGCTAACCACCTTCGAAGCAAGCACGGTATTTCTTCTTCCGTCGAAACTCAGGTCGGCGTCAGCTTCTGCGAGCAGGTTCATGTTGTTATTCAATTTGAAATTATAGGAGCCTCCGATAATCAATTTTGGCGCCGTAAGCTCCGTCGATTTCACGGGAATATCGTTTTCCGTAACATAAAACACTTCGCGCATCTTCTCGGAGAGATTAAACGACCAGGCATTGAAGGTGGTCGTGACATCGCGGGCCATTATGCCGAGCTTCCATTTATTTCCCTGCATCTGTATTCCGGCGTCGAACCCAAATCCCCAGGCAGAAGTAAAATCACCGGCTTTGCGGTGAATTATTTTTGCGTTGATGCCGGCATTAATCTTTTTATTCTTCTTCAATTTCACTTCCTGCGCAAAGGATAGCAGAAACGCATAATCGGCGGAAGAGAAGCTCGAGATATTGCTGAAATTGACCGTGCCATCGGGCTCGATCAGGAACACTGTGTTGGGAATATCATCCACGGCAAAGCGGAGCAATGAGAGACCGAGATATCTTTTTTTATCTTTTAAAGGAAGGGCCAGGCTGGCATAATCATATTTCCCGATACCTGCGAAATATTCGGCGTGCATAAGACTGAGCTGCGGCTCATTTTTTACGTTCACCAGTCCCGCCGGGTTCCAGTAACCTGAAGTGGCATCATTTACGGAAGCGATCTGGGCGCTGCCCATGGCGAGGCCACGTGCACCGGCGCCTATGTTCAGAAATTCATTCGAATATTTACGAAATTGCGCCTCGCTGTTGTAGCAGCACAGCACGAACATCAAGGTCGTAACAGCCAGGCAATAAATGTTTCTCATGGATTATAATTCGGGGTCTTGCTCGGAAAATTGCTAATATTTCAAACGGGGAACTGACGAAATTATTGCATTTGGAGCTAAAGCCTGGGGTATTCCTTATTTTTGCGCAATTCATTGATTAACTGATATATTATAACAAATACAAATGACGAACCTGATCAAAGAACTGTCCTG
Source organism: Flavitalea sp. (assembly GCA_044224935.1). Taxonomy (GTDB): domain Bacteria; phylum Bacteroidota; class Bacteroidia; order Chitinophagales; family Chitinophagaceae; genus Flavitalea. Next base: position 17,749 of record JBGAJL010000054.1, on the reverse strand, counting down.
GAGGGGTATGATCCAGGAAGTGATGCCCGGCACCGAAGAACAGCTTCTTAAAGAGCGCACCACCGGTTATATCGGGTTCGACCCTACTTCGGATTCGTTACATATCGGCAGCCTGGTGCCTATTTTATTATTAATCCATTTGCAGCGGGCGGGTCATAAGCCGGTGGCGCTGGTAGGAGGTGCAACGGGTATGATCGGCGATCCTTCGGGCAAGAGCGAGGAAAGAAACCTGCTGTCGGAAGTGCAGCTGGCAAAAAATGTGGAAGGGATCCGAAAGCAGCTGTCGAAGTTTATCGATTTCAGTTCGGGCGCTGAAATTGTGAATAATTACGATTGGTTCAAGGGCATTTCCTTTATTGATTTCTTACGCGATGCCGGCAAGCACATTACGGTTAACTATATGATGTCGAAAGACAGTGTACGCAAGCGAATTGAAGGGGAAACGGGAATCAGTTACACCGAGTTTGCTTACCAGTTGATGCAGGGTTATGATTTTTACTGGCTGTATTTAAATAAAGGCTGCAAGCTGCAGATGGGCGGCAGCGACCAGTGGGGAAACATCACAACGGGCACTGAACTTATAAGAAGGAAAGCCGGTGGCGAGGCCTTTGCGTTTACCTGTCCCCTGATCACCAAGGCCGACGGGGGAAAGTTTGGAAAAACGGAGAAAGGCAATGTGTGGCTTGATCCGGAGAAGACTTCTCCCTACCAGTTTTACCAGTTCTGGCTGAATGCCACGGATGCCGATGCGGAAAAATGGATCAGGATATTTACTTTTTTAAGTGCGGAGGAGATAGACGGGTTGCTGTTGCGGCACAGGGTTGATCCGGGCAGGCGGGTGTTGCAGAAGGCACTGGCGCGGGAGCTTACAGTGTTTGTACATGGAGAGGAGGAATATAGCCGTGCGGTGGAAACGACGGAGAAATTATTTTCAGGCCTCGATGCGCCGGCGGAATCGCTGAGCATGGAAGATCTTGAGGGGATGGAAGGCGTGGTAAAATTTGATTTTGCTTTGGATCGGCTTATGGGGGGCGTGGATATCGTGAGCTTCTTGGCGGAGCTGGGAGTGTTTCCCAGCAAGGGTGAGGCGCGGAAGATGGTGCAGCAGGGGGGCGTAAGCGTGAACAGGAGCAAAGTGCAGGATGTGGGCTTTATGGTGAATGGGAGGTTATTGCTTCATCAGAAATACCTGCTGGTGCAGAAGGGCAGGAAGAGCTATTACCTGGTGCGTGCGGTGTAGGCGTTTTTCGGTGGTATAAAGCAGGCAGCTTCATTATAAGAAGTGATGTGCGGAGGGCTCCGGACAGAACGGGTTTAGATAGTTTGCAGGAATAATGTTTTGGAACATTTTGGCTGGCCGTGTATTTTTGCAGCCCTTTAGGGTGTTTTACAGGTTTTGCCCGATAGTATAATGGTAGTACGACAGATTTTGGTTCTGTTTGTCTTGGTTCGAATCCAGGTCGGGCAACTTTAGTTAAGAAAAGTCAACATTACTCTTCTTAACTTATCTCGGTTGCACAAGAAGGGCATATCTTTATAAAATGGAAAGGGGGTTAGCATAATTTAGCCCAAACTGATCACTGCAAATGAAAGCATGCATAGCCACCACCCTCACCTATCCGGAACTCCTAAATGTCCAATATGGACTGTATTATCATTTTATGCTTAATGGCAAACGGGCAACTATTGGATTAAATGGATATAGAAAAGGACTTAAAATTACCGATAACAATAATTAACATGTCGATCATCCAGATAGAAAAGAACAAGGTTTAATGCTTTGTCCTTTTTATTTCAGCCAAAACTTTTGTCTTGGGAGATGATGCTTTAATCTATGAATGTTTTATACTTCTACCGTATAAAAGACAGTATCAATAAAAAACAAAGTATTAGAATTCATCAATACATTCTCATCATGCATGTCCTCCAGAATTAATCCATATTCTGCATTAAGATAATCCTGCCTCCGTGTATTAACAAACCCGTTACTTAAAAGCAACGTGCTTATATCAGTAAGATTAACAGACGCATCGGAAGTAATATATAGTTGCTTAACAACAGTATTGAGATTTCCATCAATATCAATAAATCCTAAAAAATCATAGGCTGTTCCTGGAAATATTAAATTATGAAGTACCAGACTGTTGAAATATTCCAGCCATGTAGCATAATATACAGCATCGTTAATTTTTATAACGTGCCTATTGTCATTATCAAGGTAAATCTTCGATTCACCGCCTCTTGTCAAATATTGAGAATTTTCCGGAAGAGATTTTAACCAGATGGCATTAACATAAGCGTACTCCCTTAAGCGTTCGGCCTGCTCTTCTTTGATGATGAGCTGACTTTCGAAGTTTGTTTTAACCTCAGTACTTGTGCTATAGCCTGAGCATAGGAAGTTGCGGATTGTTGTGCAATGATCTTGCGCTGTCTCAATGACAGTTCCTCGAACGATATGTTGAAGTTTTTGTCGGACGTCATCACTTAACATTTGCTACAAAAATAACTATTTGGACTATTAAATACAAAACCCGCCCGCAACCCCATAAAAAGCAACAAACCCATATTAATCAATCAGTTAGGCTTAGCAATCAGCCCTTAACTTTGCATTCCATATCATCAAAACTTATAAAAATCACATCAAATAGCCAATATAAGAATGCGTTAGCAAAGATTGAGAACCTAATAAAGAAAGGGTTCGGCAATCTTTCGAAAAAAGAAACCGAACGATTAAAGCAAACTTCTATAGTTATTCAGGCATATGAGAAGGTTAAGTTTAACTCCATTTTTTATTTCATATTCCTGATTCAACTTACCCTGCTCGCCTGCAACAATCAGACAAGTAAACACGTCAAAGGCGATCCTACTATTACTGTTGAGTTCGACGATAGCAGCATGAATCAAGCAATAAGCCTGGCGCGAGAAACATTACCCAACTTTAAAAAAGCGCTAACAAACGATTCCGCAGCTAATCAATTTTCACTCAAACTGAAATACTCAACTCCAAATGGAGGCCAAGAGCATATCTGGATCAGCCAGGTAAAAATAAAAGACGGTCAAATGAAAGGAGTAATTGATAATGCCCCAAATAATATTCCCTCTTTACAACTAGGAGATACTATTTCAGTAAGTGAAGAAGTAGTAAGTGATTGGATGTTTAAAAAGTCCGATAGCATCTATGGTGGATTCACTATTCGTGTACTACGCGATAGAATGAATGAAACCGAGCGCACAGAATTAGATCGCTCGCTCGGTTATTCATTTGCGCTGGAAAAATAATAGTGGTATGAATTTTTTGAAATGCAAACAATTTGCTAAACGGAAAAAGTCGTCGGGCAATCGCTCATCATTCTCTCACAGATCTTGAAACTTTAAATATTTAATAGTCGCTAGTTTAAAGCGAGCCAATCCACTATAATCTTCTCAAATCCCAAACAAAATTTTCGGAAAATTGTCCCGTTTGGGCAACGAATGAGGGTGTCTCAAAAGCAGAGGCACCCTCTTTGTTTTTTACGGTAGCGGGGCAAGCTGGCCCGCCAAAATTCACTGGGCTAAGTTGAAGCCGGGAGATATTTATTCCTAAATCTCTTCCTGAAGGGAGATTTGTTTTTTTGCAAAAATGGATTCCAACTCCAGATTTGCAATAATCTGCAGAAATGGAATCAACAAGCTATACTATGTCATTTATTCAAAGAGAAATATTTGAAGAGGCCAAACTCCTGTCCCGGCAGTTCCGCGCTTTAAGTATCGTGGGCCCAAGACAAAGCGGAAAAACCACGCTAAGCAAGTCACTATTTGGAAACAAGCCTTATATAAGCTTGGAAAATCCCAATATACAATCAAAAGCAGAAGAGAATATCGAAGCTTTTTTAAACCAATTTCCTAATGGAGCCATACTTGACGAGGTGCAACGGGTACCTGATATTTTCAGATATTTGCAAGGTGTACTGGACAGCAAAGAAGAAAGAGGTCAGTTTATATTAACGGGATCGAATAATTTTTTACAACAAGAACAAATATCACAATCACTCGCAGGCAGAATTGGATATTTACAGTTATTACCCTTTTCATACGCAGAGATTCATTCAGCAGGGCTTTCACACAATAATATAAATAAACATATACTTACCAGTGGATATCCTGAAATCTGGATCAGCAACTTCTTCCGGATAAATGGATGGCTTCATATGTACAAACTTATGTACAGAGAGATGTCAGGCTTTTACGAAATATAACTAACCTAGGAGATTTTAATCGTTTTATATTGTTCTGTGCAAATAGAGTTGGAAAATTAATTAACCGTGAAGAAATGGCACGAAGTATAGGAGTGGATACAAAGACCATTCAGGCGTGGTTAAGTGTACTCGAAAGCAGTTATATCATTTATATTCTTCAACCATGGTATAATAATCTGAATAAACGAATAGTTAAAGCTCCAAAACTACTTTTTTTACGATACGGGATTACTTTGTTACTTATTAGGAATCAATACCCAATCATCCCTTGAAAAACATACCCTATATGGCAGCATTTTTGAAAACTGGATAATTACTGAAATAAAAAAGAACAGGTTTAATACCGGAATAAATGGTGGATTATACTTTTTCAGGGATAGCGCAGGTAATGAAGTTGACTTGCTGGTAGAAAAAGGAGGAAACATTATTGCTGTTGAGATCAAATCAGGAAAAAGAATTGATCCGGGCATGTTTGCCGGGATAAGATATTGGAAAAAAAATAACCCAAATGGTCAGGGGATCTTAATGTACGGCGGAGAGAGGAATGAGGAGCTCAGTGACGGGATGCAAATAATGAGTTGGAAAGAGGTAATAGAAATGTAAGTTATTCAAGCATTCGGCCCGAGACCATTAACTTCGCTTATCCCCTAACCTAAAATTCTTAATCTGGCTAACGATTCAGCTGCCGAAAGTAAAAATCCCCTGGAACTTAAGCGGACCATCGGGGTTTTTGGATTAGCCTGTGCCGTGATCAATATCACCGTAGGCACAGGAATATTTGTATTACCAGCTTTAGTGGCTGAAAATTTAGGCGCCGCAGCCATTATTTGTTACCTGATTTGCGGTTTGCTAATATTTTTAATTGCTCTTTGCTTCGCAGAAGTTGGCAGTAAAGTAACTGCCAGTGGCGGCACCTACAGTTATATTGAATGCGCATTTGGTTCGTATGCAGGTTTTCTGGCCAATAATATATTCTGGCTGAGTTGCTGTTTGTCAGACGCTGCTGTGGCAAATGGCTTGTCAAAGACGCTCGGCTACTTTTATCCGTTAATGGATTCGACGCTTCGTCCCCTGCTTTTTTTATTATTGTTCGGCGGTCTGGCCTGGATAAATATCCTTGGAACAAAGAATGGAGTAAAGTTTATGGTGGTTACCACATTTGCCAAATTAATTCCGCTGATCTTGCTGATTATTTTTGGAATCAGCCATATTTCTGCGGACAATCTTAAATGGAAAATCGCATTTACGTTTAGCGATATTGGTTCTTCTACGCTTATCCTGTTTTTTGCTTTTCTCGGGATCGAAAATGCTGTGACCAATAGCGGCGAGTTCAAAAAACCATCAAAAACAGTGCCCCTGGGAATTTTCTCCGGCCTTTCATTTGTACTCCTGCTCTATCTTTTGATCCAATGGATTGCTCAGGGAATATTGGGAAGCCAGTTGGGTTTGTTTAAGGATGCACCACTTGCAGAAGTCTCCAAAAGAGTGTTTGGATACACCGGTGTTGTATTGATCACCGCAGCAGCAGCAGTTTCCATGATTGGAAGCGTCAGTTCGGCTGTACTGGCTATTCCCAGAGTTTTATTTGCTGGAGCGAGGGATGGCATTCTTCCCGGGTTTTTAAAAAGTGTCCATTCAAAATACCTTACACCTTATATCTCCATTATTGTTTATGCTGGTGTTGATTATCTTTTTGCCATTTTTGGCGCCTTCAGGCAATTGATCATTTTATCAACCGCATCAATTCTTTTGATATACCTGGGAGTTGTGCTGGCTACCATTAAGCTTCGTTACAAAAAGATTCCGGGTACCTCAAAAACGTTCACCCTTCCAGGAGGTATAACTATTCCTTTATTAGCCGTGGGCACCATCACCTGGCTGCTGTTCACCTTATCAATGCCGGAAATTGTGAGCTTCAGTATTACACTCGTCGTATTGAGTTTGATATACCTGATCATGATAGTATATAAAAGCAAACGAAAGGAGGTGTAGTTGCTATAATTGAATCTCCCTACTAATCCGGGGCCAGCGAAAAGAATAACGCGCCCTTTTCCGGCTTGTGCTTTTTATTTATATCAATTTGTGCATCACGGCAATTTTGATAAGCGCAGAGCTGTTCTTAACATCATATTTAGCCAGCATATTTTTACGGTGCGAATCTACGGTTGACACTTCTATACACAAATTTTCCGCGATTTCTTTATTCGTCAGCCCATCAGCTATCAGGGTTAATATCTCTTTTTCCCTGCGGGTGAGCGCAGGAACTACAGATTTGTCGGGCTTGCGCATAGCCGCAGCGGCGGACCTGCTGAAGAATTGTTTTCCCCTCGTTACGGCAGTGATGGCGCTGATTAACTCATACTTATCCGCGTCTTTCAGCACAAAACCGCTGGCGCCATGCTCCATCATTTTCCTGATCACGCCCGGCTGGTTATTAATGCTCAACGCAATAATAAATATGCCCGGATATATCTGTTTCACTTCCCTACACAAATCAATACCGCTTGCATCCGGCAGGTTAATATCCATCAGTATCACATCCGGCTGCTGTTGCTTTAAAAAATGCAAAAGTGCAGCGCCGGTGGCACAATAATGTATGCAGGCAATGCCGCTTTCCGTAGCGAGCATAGCCCTCACTCCTTCCGTAACAAACGAATGATCTTCCACCAGCACCAGGTTAATCATGTTGTAGCGGTATTTGTATATAAACAGACGTTCCTTTTCCCATCTCCGAACTTACGTCGATTTTTCCTTTCAGAAATTCAACCCTGTTGCTGATATTTTTATACCCGATCCCTTTGGCGCTGTCAAGCATAGCCGTATCAAATCCCTTACCATCGTCTTCAACAGCAATACTCAGTTCACGATCTTTGGCTATCACCTGCACTACGGCGTTTTTTGCCGACGCATGCCTGATGATATTATTGATAAGCTCCTGTACAATGCGGTACACGGTTATTTTAACCGTGTGATCCGCTTCAATATCACTCAGTCCAAATCCCTGGTAAGTGATTTCCAGCGCATTGCTATTGGTAATCTGCTGGCAATAGTCCTGTAAGGCATTGTTAAGATCGAGCTTCAGCAGGCTTTCCGGCATCATATTATGCGCCACTCTTCTTAATTCAGCGATCGAATGGTCAAGCATGCCTATCGTTCTGTCAATGGTGGATGCATGTTCCTTACCCGTAACAGCATGTTCTTTCATGCTGCCCAGCAGGTAGCGAGTGCCGGATAAAATGCCACCGAGCCCGTCATGCAGATCGCGGGCCATACGCACCCGCTCTTCTTCCTGACCTTTTATCACCGCTTCCGTTGCCGACAATTGTTTTTCCTGCTGCAGTTGAAGGATCTGCTGTTGCTGCAACGCCTGCCTGCGACGGTTATTTCGCAGCAGCAGCCAGCCAACCATCAGGATCATTATAAGCAACAGTATAAGCAGGAAGATCACTGTTTTTCTTTTATGGAGAGTCAGTTGCTGCACCTGCTGCGCCGTTTCCAGTTGGTTGATCCGGAGCTCTTTCTTTGTTGTTTCAAACTGCGTTTGCAACGCGAGAATATTCCGGTTGATGTGATCATTTTCTATTTCTTCTTTCACCAGGTCAACTTCGCGGTCCATCATGGCGGCCCTTTGATAATCATGATGGGCATACGCTATTTTAGAAAGGAGGGAATAACCCGTTTGCCGGTTTTCTTTTTGTTTATTTCCTTTTGCAATTACCAATCCACTGTCTGCGTATGCTTCTGCCTTATGCAACTGGTTTTGATGGAGAAACCATGTGGCCAATAAATACAGGGCCTGCGCCTCAAGTTCTTTCTGCTGAAGCGTTTTGGCAAGATATAAAGCCCTCTCGGCAAGTGTTTTTACGCTGTCATCATACCGCTCCATCAGGAAATATGCGTCCGTAAGATTAATGGTTGTTACAAGCTCACTATAGCCGGAATGGGTCGCTTTGCTGATGGCGAGCGCTTCTTTTAAAAGGGGAATACCTTTTCCCGGTTGATAAACAGCAAGATAATTGCTTGCGAGGTTAGACAATGGAGATACTGATTGCGCAACGAGATGCAGCTGGTGATAAATGTCCACCGCTTTCTTTCCGTATCGTATGGCATTATCGTATTGCGCCAGGTGGCGGTAGGCCAATTGCATTTCATTATAACAAAGTCCTGCTTTTTTTTCATTATGCAGGCTGTCATAATAATCAGCTGCCTGCAGCAAAACAGGAACAGCAGCGGTATAATCTTCCAGCCCGTCATAACTTACCCCCGCGGTAAAATTACCCTGCATTATGCGGGCGGTATCTTTTAATTGCTGCGCCAGCGCAATGGCCTGCCGGCTATAATGAAGACTGGAATCATATCGCCCCTGCTGAATCAAAACATCCAGGTAGTAAAATAAATAGTTGAATGTTCCCGCGTGATAGTGTAATTGCTCACTCAGCTCACCGGCCCTCTTATACCAGGCCTTTGCCGTTTCAAAATCATTATCGTCAAACTGGTAGCTATCGCCAATATCGAGCAGCAGTTTTACTTTAAGGGTATCCTGCGCTGCTTTTGACAAAGCCTTCATCAAACTGTCCTTTGTTGCTGAATGCTGCGCGCTGCCTTTGCAGGGCAACAATATACATACGGCAAAAATAAAGGCAGACAGGCACTTCATCCGATGCAAATTATAAAAAAGAATCATTTATCTGATAAGCAAAGTTGGGTGAAGCGGCAGCATAAAAACTTACCGTTTTTAGGGGATATTCCGCGTGATGGTCGCATGGTAGTTTTAGATCAAAATTCACTTAAAAATAAAATGATGAAAAAACAAATAATCCCTATGGCCTGCCTGCTGTGCGCAGGTTATCTGCATGCCCAGGTCATCAATCCCGCCCAGGCCGGCAAAGATGCGGCCACCAATCATGCCAATAACAATATCAGCAACGCCGCCGACAATGGCGTATCCAAAGCCGAAAATGCTATAAAAGGAATCTTTAAAAAGAAGAAAAATAATAATGGCAATAATCAGCAGAGCACGAATAACAATACGAATAATGCAGACAATGCAGATCAAACCTCATCGACAGGTTCACCCGCTGCAACTTCATCGATCAAATCTTATCAGAACTATGATTTTATACCCGGCGATAAAATCCTTTTTGAGGACCATTTTGAAGGAGACCAGGATGGTGAATTTCCTGCACACTGGGAATTGGATAAAGGGCAGGCAGTGTTAAATAAAATTGAAGGAACAGAAGCATTGACATTGACTGAAGGCAATTACGTATATGTAGCGCCGCGAATGAAAACTGCCAGTTACCTTACCGATCCCTTCACCGTTGAATATGACGATTATATGCCTTGCAGCGAAACTGATGGCTGTGCTTACGGGCTCACCTTATTCTTTAAAACAGCGGGCTCTTCAAACGATTATGATGCACTTGTTACTGTTAGTAGTTACGAAGCAGGCTATGAAAACAGTATAGAAGGAAAAAATTTCAGGATGAACAGTGCATTACCTGATGCTGTTAAGGACGATAATTTCAAACGCAGGTGGCATCATATAGCCATTGCATATAAAAACAGTCAACTGAAAGTGTATGTGGATCAATATCGCGTATTGGTGGTCCCTGACATAAAAATGACACCCGTATCGCTGCGTTTCGGTGGGATAGGAAATCAAAATGCACCAATGGTACTTGCCAATGTGCGCATAGCATCCGGCGGCAACATGAATATGATAGGCAAAAGATTCACAGAATCAAAGATCGTAACGCACGGCATCAACTTCGATACAGATAAAGCCACTATCAAACCCGAAAGCATGGGTACACTCAATATGATTGTGCAGGTGATGAAAGACAACCCTGATATTAAATTTGAAGTGGATGGCCATACAGACAATACAGGAACTGCAGCACATAATCTAACTTTATCGCAGCAAAGATCGGATGCGGTGAAAAATCAATTGGTAAAAATGGGAATTGATGCTTCACGCCTTACTTCAAAAGGCTTCGGCGATACCAAACCTGTCAGCGGCAACAATACGTTAGAAGGAAAAGCAAACAACAGGAGGGTGGAATTTATAAAAATGTAAGACTATCAAAAAAATGAAAAGAGCAACAAATACTGTTTTGACAATCTGTTTTGCGTGTTTATACTTTTCCTCTTCTGCGCAAAGCAACAGGCCACCCACACCACAGGAAAAAGCTGTGATAGACCGTGCCGTACACGCCGTATTGCCGGCGATGCAACAATTTACAGACGAAAACTGGACGATTATCAGGGGAGGCGCCAACAATACCGGTGATTATTCTGTCAGCACAAAGCCGCAGGTTCCTATCAATACGGCACCTTTTAACGACTGGCAGTTTTCGGTAAAAGAAAAATCACCGCTTTGGAATGAGAAACTGCAGCCTATGTTTGAAAAGCTGATGCATCCGCCGGCAGATTACAATGATTCAAAACAGATGGAGGCGTATAAACAGCTCTCAAAAGAATATAAAAACCTGAAAGATATTTTTGTTGAAGTGGAGCTAAACAGCCCGTATCTGTCCGTAAACCCTGGTAAAGACAATAAGGAAAATCTTAGAGTTCCAGGCTGCGCTTTCGCTTCCAGACTGCCGCACAACCATTGGATGGGTATCGACAGAAACCTTGAAACCGGCTATGTGCTTGCTTTCGGCAACTGGAGCACGGCAAAGCCCTCGCAGGGATATGATGACTACCGGTTTCATTTCATTCACCCCAACAACAGCCCTTTTATAGAAAATATAATTATCATCATTATGGGAAATGAGCAAAGAATAAAAGAGTTGTTGTCAAAAATTGACTGGAGCCAGTTGAACAATGGGTTATCGCTTTAAAAAATAAAACCAATCGCGCTGAAAAGAGATGAGAGGGTCGCGCGAAGGCCCTTAACCGCTTTGGAAATATGATAATCGACTGTTTTGGGAGAAATATTAAGATAAGAAGCAATTTCACGGTAAGAGCGCCCCTCTTCTTTATGAAGCCGGTAAACCAAACGGGTTTGCGTTGGCAAAGCCGACACATACCTTACAATATCATCATTAAGAATCTTAAACGCAAGCATATTCTCGGTGGTATTCTCCGTACCGGAACGACCGGACATTGCTTCGCAATGCACCTCCAGTTCACGACGTTTACGGCAGCGGGCCCTTACTACATTATAAAATACTGCAGCAGCAAGATAGGTTCCCAGATCCCCTTCTATCATCAACCCATGCCGCCTGTTCCATATTGAAAGAAAAACATCCTGAACAACCTCTTCCGCAAGAGAAATATCATTCACCTTTTTAACTGCCTTAAACAATATTCTTTTCCAATATCGATCATAGATTTCGCGAAACGCCTCCTGGTCGTCGTCTTTCAGAAACTGAATCAATTCTCTATCATTATATGTAGTATAGACCGGAATCATATATGCAGAGCGAAAGGGGTAAAAGGCTGTAGTGATAATTAATATGCCTGCAATAAAGATAAGAATTTTTAATGATCAATCTGGTAAAACATACATCAGGGTTGTGATCATACAGAATATGTTGAATCAGAATATTTTACCGTAACGTTGCAGTGACAGGGAGCAGGCCTTATTTGTTTCCCTGCTCTATTTCCCTGATATCAATTTTACCAAGCGCCACATCAACTGTAATCTTTCCGTTCCTGGAGATAACATTTCCAAATCCGGTTGCGGTGGAAATAAAGCTCGTAAAATCACCCACCTTAGAATTCACATACAACACTTTGTCCACCGCATCATACCTCACCCCGGTAAGTGCCTGAATGAGCCCATAGCTGGACATTGCCCTGGCATACCAGTGCCCGCACTCATATTCATTAAAGGGGTTTCTCACTGTGCCATTGTATCTCGTTCTGCATATTTTCACAATATCAAGTCCTTCCTTCACCATTCCATTAAAGATAAGATGCGATGCCACCTGGTATTCAATGCCTGTCCACACCTCATCGCTGTATACAAAGGGCAGCGACGGTTTCCCTCCATGGGGCCATGTGCACAGTAGCAATCCGCCTTCTTTACCCATTGCATAACCCGGCCTCTGTGGGTTTTCGTGCCTGCTCAGATCTCTTTTCAGATTATAACGGTAAACAGCAGCCAAATGGCTTCTGACCTTCGAAGCATTCAGTTGTTCACTGAGGCCGCACACTTTTGCCATCCAGGATCCCAGTATCCCATCGGATAAACATCCTTTTCCATACTGGTATTTAGGCCCTTCACTTTTTAATATACCGAGTGCTTCTTCGGAATAATCACCACCTCCATAAATTGCTGCTTTCGACACTTCCACCGGATCGCTGGCCTCGAGCCCTGTCCATTGAATTTTCTGAATAAAATATTCGCCATTGAACAATTCTGTTTCCATATATTTTTTGCCTTTCCGGAGAAGGTCGCGGTATTCTTCGACAGGTTCGCCTTCATACGCCGCCATTTCAATATATGCCTGAAGAGCGCCAAGATAAAAACTGGTATGCATGCCATCAGGCCCCCAAAACTCGATATCATATGTATTGTGATGAGGCTCTTCTATAATCCCTTTGTGTTTGGGATCCCAGGTGCTGATGCAATAATCCATGCTTAGCTTCACCCTGGGTAAAATGCTTTTCAGCCATTTATGATCGGCGCTTATCCGCCAGTCGCGGTACACCTTCATTATCCCGCCAAGCTGCCCGTCTGCAGCAGCATGAAATATATGGGCAACGGGCCGGATAGGCATTGCCGATCTGAATGCCTGGTGACCTCTTACATCCTGACTCTCTCCAAACTCTGTATTGCGCAGCGATCTTTCCAGTTCTGGAAATAAATGAGGTATGGCCTGCGCATAATTCCATACATGCGTGCAGGATCCCGGGCAACTGCCGTAATTATCATTGCAACCTTCCCAGTTCCACATCCTTCCATCATACTGACGCATAACAGTCGGAGATTTTAATATGCTCAGGTTGGCGGCAACCGCTTCTGTAACTTCCGGAGGCAGCGTGCTTTTATAAAATGCTTTGGTAAAAAGATCTGTTTTATTTCTCAGGTCGTTGTAATTCTTTTTCCAGAAAGAAGCAAGCTCATATATTCCCGGGAACAGGCTGCTGTAAAACGGCTTATAATATCCAAAAGGAAGCGTATCTGCGGGATTGGTTGCAATATCCGTTGGGGCCGTTGGATTTGGTCCCGTGCGCAGGTTGGATCCGGGAACGTACCAAGCCATCAGCACTTTTATTGTTTTCGACTGGCCGGGATGCAAAGTGAACGGTACAAACAACGAAGCTCCGGGCGCACCATAAGGAACGGGAGCAACAGCTCCTGTATTTCCCTTGCTAATACTTTCCCATATCATTGTCAGTGGGTCCCACCAGCCTCCCCTGAACCAGCAATGATTTACCATTGCCAAAGAATCATCAGTAAAAATCGCGAAATCGGCTTTGTCAAACCATTCCTCTTTTGTTTCAGCCTGGCTTAATACGAATCCTCCTGCAACAGGGCGTATAAAGTTAGAATCGCCTTTGATCCTTATAAAGTTTTTGCTGTTGTACGAAAACACCACCTCTTTATTTTCCTTTCCCGTATTTTTAAATGTATACTCAAGTGCGCCCACAGGCAGGCTGCTGTTACTGGCATCAGCAGGAATAAATGGGCTCCACGCCATTATCGATACATCCAGAGGAATATCTTCATCTTTTAATTTTATTTCGCCAAAAGGAAATCTCGCGCTGAATGTTGCATCCTGAAACCTCGGAAGCCCCCAGGTAACTCCTTCTGCACCCAGGCCCGAACCGGGCATGCCGAATTTCTTCCATGAAGGAACGGGTCCTTCCAATATTTTGGTCACAGAATTCTTTCCCTTCACACAAATAGCAGCGAACATTTGCGGCTCATTAAAAATTTCAGGCCGGTGCCGCACCGACATATGGGATATAGCGCCGGTACCCTCCACACAAAACATACCTGCCCCGATACCGCCAACAGGAAATGCGATTCTTGAATTGTATGCTCCCTGATACGGTGTATTGAATTTTCTTTGCAGGGCCGGCGCGGATTGCGGATACACCGGCTGCGGTAGAACATTAAAAAATATTGTCAGCGCCGCCGATATGATAGCAATAAATTGTTTTGTGTTCATGCTGTCAGTTTTTTACAGTAAACAGTATCCGGATGCGGTTAGGGTTCTTCACGTCACCTGATATCCATTCCTCACCAATGGGTTCAAGGATAAGAGGAACGGGCTTATCGTTTTCCAGCATAACAGGCATATTGTTCTTTCCAAGCACCAGGCTTCCCGTTTTATCTGTAGCAACCTCTATTGTATTGTCAATATTATTTTGCGAGGCAGATAATCCGTAACAAAGAGGGCCTTTAAAGATTGCCGCGCGCGAGGAACGGGCATCCGGCCAGCGGACCAGCCTGAAAGGACTTTCCAATCGAATTTCCACTTTATCACCTGGCATCCATTTGCGGTCTATAACGATTCTTCCTTTTATGGGTCGGACGCCTGTTCGTAAACCATTTACCAGCACCACGGATGCTGATGTCCATGAAGGAACGCGAAGGCTCAACGGAAACGACTGCGATCCCTCTGAATAAACGGTGATCACCGACTTTTCGCATGAAGGAAAATCCGATTGTATTTTAAATGTCACGTTCCTATCAGGAAATTCGATTTCAGCATCGGCATATAAATTAATCTCGAATCCATTATCATGACTGGTACAAACATACTGGCCTACCTGTCCCAGTGCCCATTGTCCCCACAGTGAACAGCATCCCGGGTTTTCACTTCCGTATTGTCCACCCCATCCCTGCCAGCTTTTACCGCCTACAATTTCACTTCCATAGCTCTTATGGCCAAAGCCACCCGTGTGAAACTGATTCATGAAGAAATGATTCACCAATGTCAGCTCAGCCTCATCAATATAACTGTCCTCACCTGTTACGGAAAACATCATCAGGTTGGTTATTATATAATCCGCAAGAGCACATCCTTCATCCTGTTCCGAAGCCGGCAGGTGTTCGGGAACGCCACCTGATACAATGCGGTTGCTCCTGATGTATTGGAGGTATTTCTTCGTATGTTCCAGGTATTTTGGATTTTGCGTGAGCACATACAGGTCTATAATTCCACGGTAAGCCGATAAAGAGTGATGGGTGTGTGCATTGTAACCCATCCTGTCTGCAATTCTTTCTGCCAGATCAAGTGCCGGCTCATTCTTTGTAAGTGCATATAGTTTTACAAGGCCATCGATGCAATGCGCATAATATTCGTCCACTGCCCCATCGTTTCCCCTTCTGGAATAATAATCGAAATTCACGCGAAAAAAATCCACCATGCGGCCCGCAGCGGCAAGTAATTTTTCATCATGCGTATCCTCATACGCATCAAGCAGGCCACGCAGGGCGAAAGCATTTCCCGATGGCATCCTTGCATCGGTGTTTTTTGGCGGTATTGTACCAAAATACCCGCCGGGCTGCTGAAGCGGCAACACCGTTTTGAGCACCTCGCTCCGATTCTCTGTTGCTGTGTTCCATCCCGAGCCTTCTGCAACATGCAGCACGCTGAGCCATCGTCCCAACTGGTCTCCGGGCCAGTCGCCCCAGAAAGTTGCCGGCAGCGAAAGGGCATTAGCCCTGAACGTTTCCATGGTATAACGATCCTGCCGCGTCAGTAAATTGGCTGTTGCAGCATTGTACCGCGTGGCGAGCGCCCCTTCAATGTGTACGTTATTTAATGCGGGTATTTTCCTGGAATCTTTTTTAATGGAATGCGCATGTGTTTCCACCTGCGCATTCACATTGATTGCCAACGAAAACCCTATGATAAGAAAAAAAAAGAGATTCGGTCCTTTCACGTGAAGATGTTTCATATATATTTTTGTGAATAGAATCTGTTATTGGTAACCTGGATTCTGATTAAGATTTGAGTTGGCAATGATCTTTGCCTGTGGGATCGGGAATATCCGGTAATGATTATCGGGATCAATGCCTTTTTCCGGAGAGCGCGCTGCGCTGAAATACCTTTTTTGTCCATTCACCGCAACCTCATACCGGATCAGATCCTGCCGCCGGTAGCACTCCCACGAGAGTTCCCTTGCTCTTTCAGCAAGTATGTTATCGAGAGTCAGATCGGGCAATAACCAGTTATGATCGGGATTGCCATATGCCCGTTCCCTCACTGCATTTACCAGGTCAAGTGAACCGGAGGGATCTATGTTCAGTCTTACCTGCGCTTCCGCCTTCATTAACAAGATATCTGCGAGCCTGAAGATGACAAAGTCATTGGACTGTCCGATGGCATTTGCCGCAGGGAAATATTTAATATTGCGCAGGCCCACAATCCTGAACTTTCCCGAAGGATGCGAAGTGGCGAATACATCAGGATCAAACGAAAGAAACAGGCCCGTTGCAATATCTTTCAGCTTCAGCGATTCATCGTCTGTGTCAAATACGACATCTTTGTTTGGAGGATAGGAAAATGGAATGGCAAATTGCTGGCCAATCAGGTATTGACCGGTTCGTGAGTCGAGGAAGGTACGGTAAACAATTGATCCCCGTTTTACATACTCAGATGTGGTATCAAAGTTAGCGAAATAGTATTCTCCTGTGGAGCAGTCGCCATTCCATGGCGAATAAGGCAATTGAAAATTAACTGTGTTCTGGTAGTGCAGCGTGGGCCATTGCCATTCTATTGCATCTGTATATACAGCATCGAGCGGCACGGAAAAAATATTTTCCTTTGAAGATTCATTGTTGCCGGAAAAATTATCAAAATAATTTGCCGACAGGCTGTAGTTGCCGGAATTGATAATAAAATCACATTGCTCTATACACTTTTCCCATTCCTGAGTTCCTGTGTACACTTCTGCATTGAGATACAGTTTGGCAAGTGTGGCATGAGCCATCCATTTTGTCGCTCTTCCGTAAGTGGTTCCATCAACCGTTGCTGGCAGACCGTCAATATTATTCAGCAGTTCCTGTTCCACGAAGTCGTACACTTCCTGCCTGCTATTGTTTTTAATTGTATTGGGATCGGTGTTAAAATCCCTGACTATGGGAACATTACCGAAATTATCGAGGGCCAGGTAATAGTAGTATGCCCGCATCGTGTTCAGCTCTGCATTAATAGCATCGATATCTGCGGGTTTTTCCGGAAGATCATTAACGATCGATGAAATGAAGTTGATATTTCCTATACCGTTGAATATTCCATCCCAAAGATTATTGATATTGGGATGGGTGGCGGTCCAGGTGTGCAGCCATTCCTGTATATAAATGCCTCCTGATCCCCAGTCGGTACCCCTAGTGGGAACGATCATCTCATCGGAACTGACATTGTTGAGCATTCTGGTGGTGTTTGTTATAGACAGCATGCGCAATGCGTTATATGCAGGAGCTACTCCTGCTTTGATCTGTTCCGGCGTTTTCCAGTAATTGCTGTTCTCAACAATGCTGTAGACTTTGGTATCGAGCATTTTACTGCATGCCGTCAGGAGAATGGCACAAACGGCCA
>JBGAJL010000183.1:0-4660 GCA_044224935.1 Flavitalea sp. | reverse complement strand
TAAGTGGCAGCGTCAGCCATTTTGGGCAAGGAAGTGGGCGTTAATAAGCCTGTGTAAAAAGAATAATTAAAATTCGGAGGCGCATCAGCCTTACCACGTTTAGTTGTAATAAGAATTACACCATTCGCGGCTCTTGCGCCATATATTGCTGCTGAAGCGTCTTTTAATATACTTATACTTTCAATATCTTCCGGGTTAATGGAATTTAAATCACGTCCTGCGCTACCATCAACAATCTGTCCACCATAATCATTGGTAGTTTGATTGGTATTGGCATCACGCCCGGGAATACCATCAATAATTACCAACGGCGAAGTATTGCCAAATGTAGCTGATCCCCTTATAAGAATTGACGCAGCGTCGGCTCCGGGCTCACCTGATCTTTGCTGCACAATAGCTCCCGGAAGTCTGCCTGCCAAGGCATTGGAAACACTGGACACCGGAGCTGAAACAATATCTTTACTAGAAACGGTAGCCACCGAACCGATCAGGTTAACCTTTTTCTCTTTCCCATAACCCACTACCACCACTTCGTTCAAAGCCGCATTTTCACTGGCCATCGCCACGTCAACAATGGAGCGGCCATTCACCGGCATTTCCTTGGTGCCATAACCTACAAAGGAGAAAACCAGCGTTCCTTTAGCAGGAACATCAATGGAAAACTTCCCATCCAGATCTGTTGTAGTGCCCGCTTTGGCGCCTTTTACGGTTACGGAAACGCCTGGCAGTGCTGCAGCACTTGTTTCATCTGTTACCCTGCCGGTAACAACCTTACCTTGAGCCATACCAGATATCAGGCATGCGAAGAAAAATAAAATAATCAACCCGGGAATCTTCATAAAAGTTGTTTTAGTTGTTATTCCTCATTTATTACGAAATGTTATTAAAAAGAAAAGAACTGAACGAATGTAGTTAAAAATTAAGAAATGAAAAATAAATAATTTCGTAACCTTTCGTTTAAAGAAAAAATGTTACAATTATTTACAAAACACAGCAAAGCCTTTCGGAATTATTTCAAATGCAGCAGGAAAAAATGGTAAGAAGACAACATTTTTGCAAAAAGCAGGCAGTACAAACGCGATAGATATATAATGACACGCCGGTTAGGCGATAATTACTTTTATTCCGGCGCCTTCTAGTTTCTTCCGGTCTTCTTCCGGGATTCCGTTGTCGGTAATCAGCACATCAATATCTGTAATAGGAGCAATAAAAGCGAAACTCCGTTTAAGAAACTTGCTGGAATCCGCTACTACAATCACCTGTTTGGAAATAGACATCATCATCCTGTTAAGATGTGCCTCCTCAACATTAGGAGTAGAAAGTCCATATATAACACTAAAGCCGTCAACAGCAAGGAACAGCTTATCGCAAAAATAATTTTTGAAACTTTCTTCCGCGGTGCTCCCGATCAGAGAAAGAGAATTTTTCCGGAGAAATCCACCAGGTATAATCACATTTACCTTCGGATGCTCCGCCAATTGTCCTGCGATATTAAGTGCATTGGTAATTACAGTAAGTTCTTCAATACCGGAAAGATTTTTAGTGATCTCAAGGGTGGTGGTTCCTGAGTCGAGTATGATGGTATCTCCTTCCTCAATCAACGCCGCAGCGGCCTTACCGATGGCGGTTTTCTGTTCATTATGTTGTTTATTTTTATCAGAAAGGGTAAAGTCCGCACCCGTTCTTTCAATCTTAAAAGCGCCTCCCCTTGCACGTATCAAGGCATTTTTTTGCTCAAGGCTTTTCAGGTCATTTCTAATCGTTACCTCACTTACTTTTAGCGACTTGCTGAGAGAAAGCACATCCACCTGACCGTTTTCATGGAGCTTATCAAGAATCATCACCCTTCGCTGCACAGTGGACTTATCGCCAGCTTTTCTCATATACAAACATTTGATTAAGCTATAAAAATAAAGCTTTCATACCATTATTAAAAAATAAAAAAAATAGGTTGCGAAATTAAATTAAATAAAAAATAGGCATGTTTTGAAAGTAAATTCTTACTTTCGACAAATCAACGAAATGAAATGAAATTAAATTCAGCTAATGACGGTCTTCTTGCCGCAAGCAGGAAGCAGGATGAAGAGCGGCAGCTTGGATTTGACCTGGAGCAATTAAAGGAGAATGGTGGTTATTTTACTGCAAAAGAAATTACCCAGCAACCGCGGCTTTGGATGAACACCTGGGAACTGGTGAACAAAAATAAAGAGGCGCTCCACAACTTTCTATCAACCGCATACCGCGAGGAAGCGCTTACGGTGATGCTTACCGGTGCAGGCACATCTGCTTTTATTGGAAACGCGTTGCAGGGACCGTTCCAGAAAAATACCGGTAAAACAACCACTGCTGTAGCAACCACCGACCTGATTTCTCATCCATCACATTATTTTTCAGGCAAAGTTATTTTGCTGATTTCGTTTGCGAGGTCGGGAGATAGCCCGGAAAGTGTTGCCGCGGTGAACCTGGCCAATGAAATGTGCGATAAAGTGTTTCACCTTGTAATTACCTGTAACCCGGAAGGAAAACTCGCAAGAGCGAAAAGTAATAATCCGGTTTTCATATTTCTGCTACCACCTGAAGGCGACGACAAGAGCCTGGTGATGACCGGAAGTTTTACGGCCATGCTGCTTGCAGGTTTATTGGTATCAAGAATAGAGGAGACAACAGCCTTGAGATCAACCGTAGTAAAACTTGCGGCTTATGGTGAAAAAATTTTAAAAGAATATATTGACAAATTAAAGGCAGTAGCAAAACTCGATTTTCAGCGGGCTGTGTTTCTTGGTTCGGGTCCTTTGCGCCCGGCGGCCAATGAATCTGATTTGAAATTGCAGGAACTGACCGGGGGAAAGGTGATTTGTAAATTTGACTCTTTCTTGGGCTTCAGGCACGGCCCCAAGGCAGTAATCAACGCGTCTACCCTGCTGGTGTATCTTTTTTCCAACAATCCTTATGTACATCAATATGAACAGGACCTGGTAAGGGCTATCGCTTCGGGAGAAAAAGGCTTATTCAGTATAGGAATTACAGAAACCGCAAAGCAGCAGATGGAACTGGACCTGGTAATAGAATTATCGGGTAATGGAGAAACGGTTGAGGAAGAGTTTTTAGCAGTGTGCAGTGTTTTACCTGCCCAGATCCTTGGATTTTATAAATGTCTTGAATTTGGACTAACCCCTGATAACCCGTCTGAGACCGAAACGATCACAAGGGTTGTAAAAGGCGTAACCATTTATCCATTTCCACATGAGTAATCAATGAAATGACGTAGGCTTGCATAAAAGTATCCCACGCATGAAAAAATATGATGTTTCCGTAATAGGAGAACTGAACATAGATATCATTTTAAACGGCCACGACTCGCTTCCTGAGATCGGCAAAGAAATTCTTGCCCGGCAGATGAATGTAACGCTGGGAAGTTCCGCAGCCATCTTCGCCAGTAATCTCAGCAGCCTTGGCGCCAAAGTAAGTTTTTTGGGGAAATTGGGCAGGGATACGTTTGGAGATATGGTCTTACAAACGCTGGAACATAAGGGAGTGGATACCTGTAGTATTCAACGTAAGGAAGAACTGCGTACAGGCGCTACCGTTGTACTTAATTTTGGAGATGACAGAGCAATGATCACCCATCCAGGCGCAATGGAAGATCTGAATGCGGATGACATAGACTGGAACATCGTGAAACTTTCCTCACATCTTCATTTTTCTTCCTTTTTTATACAGAAAGGCATTCAGAAAGATATAGGGAAGGTTTTCATGGAAGCAAAAAAATACGGGCTCACTACTTCTTTCGATATGCAGTGGGATCCGGCGGAAAAATGGGAAATACAGCTCAGTGATATTTTGCCGCATGTGGATATTTTTCTGCCCAATGAAACAGAATTGTTACACATTACCGGTTGCGCGTCTATTTATGAGGCAGTGGAAAAGATCCAGCCATTCTCCAATATAATAGTGGTGAAGCAGGGAAAAACAGGATCTACAGTATTTGCCCGTGGCGCTTCCTTTTTTCAACCTGCATTTTTAAATACAGAGGTAATTGATGCCATTGGAGCAGGCGACAGCTTCAATGCTGGTTTTGTATACAAATTTATTCAGAAGCAGCCGTTACAGGCATGCCAGGAATTTGGTAATGTAATTGGAGCAGTATCTACTACGGCAGCGGGTGGTACCAACGCTTTCCAGGATAAACAGAAAATTTTAAAGACAGCAAAAGAACGATTTGGCTATGCAGAAAAATAGTATGACGGAAAAGCTGAAGGGCATGCAACGGAATAAGGCATCCTTATTGGCAACGAACTTTTATAACTATGAAACATTAAAAGGCATTATGCTCGCGGCATCAGCCACCAAACAACCTGTCATACTGCAACTAACCCGCAGCTCCATTGAATATATAGGGCTTGATACTGCAGTAAGTATGGCAAAAACTGCACTATACGAATATGGTGTGGAAGGATGGATTCATCTTGATCATGGCGACTCGTACGATCTTGTATGCGAATGCCTGCAGGCTGGCTTTGATTCTGTAATGATCGATGCGAGCGAGAAACCATTGGATGAAAATATAGCAGTCACAAAAAAAGTAGTGAGGCGTGCAGCGGCATATCATGCGCATGTGGAAGCGGAGCTCGGCTATGTAGCGAAGCTCGGACAGTCGAAA
>JBGAJL010000053.1:0-29960 GCA_044224935.1 Flavitalea sp. | reverse complement strand
TACAGCGCCTCACGCATTAATTAATGCAAATGAAGCCCATTTCCTGCAGGGCGGTGAAATACACGGCCCAATGAACGGAAATACAATTGCATTTAGCAATGCCGACAGTCTTAAAATGGTTGCGGCACAATTGCACGCTGCCGAGATAAACCGGGAACAACTGATGAAATGAAAATACTGGCTCTGATATTATGCAGCTGCAGCCTCAGCTCATTTGCCGGTATTATTAAAGTGGGCAGGCAACAGCAATATACCTCCATTGCGGCCGGTATCGCGGCTGCCAGTAATGGCGACACGGTGCTGGTAGACAGCGGTACTTATTTTGAAAAAAATCTTTCGGTCAACAAATCCATTGTGCTGAAAGGTATTGGCCACCCCGTATTGGATGGTGAGAAAAAATATGAAAACATCTCCGTCAGGACAAATAATGTAACCATAGAAGGGTTTCACCTGCAGCACACCGGCGTCTCCAGCATTGTTGATTTTGCCGCGATAAAGATCTACAACAGCCGCAACGTGGCCGTCATCAATAATATTATCGATGACGCTTTTTTTGGCATCTATTCGCAATATGGTACGCGCTGCCTGATAAAAGACAACACGCTTACCGCAAAGGGAAAAACGGAGCAGGAAAGTGGTAACGGTATCCACTGCTGGAAAAGCGACAGTATGCAGATTATCGGCAACACGATTACCGGCCACAGAGACGGGATCTATTTTGAATTCGTTACCAACTCTGTTATCTGGCGAAATAATTCCTGCCGCAACATCCGTTACGGTCTCCACTTTATGTTTAGCAACGACGACGCGTACATTTCCAATATTTTCGAAAATAACGGGGCCGGGGTAGCCGTCATGTTTTCAAAAGGTGTAAAAATGTTCAATAATCGCTTCTTCGAAAACTGGGGAGACGCTGCTTACGGCATACTGCTGAAGGAGATCAATGATAGTTATATCGAAAACAACCGGTTCGAACGAAATACTTCCGCTATTTATGCCGAAGGTGCCAATCGCATCGTAATGAAAAAAAATGTTTTCCTGAACAACGGCTGGGCTTTCAAAATACAGGCCAGTTGTTCCGACGTAACACTGGAAGAAAATAATTTTCTCGAAAACACTTTTGATGTTGCCACCAACGGATCGCTGGTGCTGAATCATTTTAATAATAACTATTGGGATAAATATGAAGGCTACGATCTGAATAAAGACGGTATCGGGGATATTCCCTATCGCCCCGTAAGCCTTTACTCGATGATAACCGAAAGAAATCCACCCGTGATGATACTTTACAGAAGTTTTATTACTTCGCTGATGGACAAAACCGAAAAAGTGATCCCGAGCCTTACACCAGAAAACCTGAAGGATGAACATCCGTTAATGAGACCATTACCGTTATGATTAGCGCAATAAATGTTACGAAAAAATTTGGCCGCCTCCGTGTACTCGATAATGTTTCCCTTCAATGCGAACGGGGCGAATGCATCGCACTGGTTGGGCCCAACGGCAGCGGAAAAACCACGCTGATAAAAAGTATACTGGGCATGGTGGTGCCCGACAGCGGCAATATCATGTTCGATGGAAATAATATTATACATCACTGGCAATACCGGTCGCAGATCGGCTACATGCCGCAAATGGGACGCTACCCGGATAATATGACTATCGGCCAGGTGCTGGATATGATGAAAGACATCCGTCACGAAACGAAAAAGCACGACGAAGACCTTATTCATACCTTTCAGCTCCAACCGCTGTATAAAAAAAGAATGCGTACGCTTTCAGGCGGTACAAGGCAAAAGGTAAGCGCCTGTATCGCTTTCTTGTTTAATCCCGACGTATTAATACTGGACGAACCGACTGCCGGCCTGGATCCGGTTGCATCCGAACAGTTGAAGGAAAAGATTATCCAGGAAAAAAAGAAGGGAAAGCTCATCATGATCACTTCGCATGTACTGAGTGATCTGGACGACCTGTTAACGCAGGTAATTTATATGCACGAAGGAGTGGTACGCTTTCATAAACCCGTTGAAGAAATACGAAAAGACTCCGGCGAACAAAAACTCGCACGCGCTGTTGTACATTTTATGCATCATTCATGATCTATGCAGAAAATTATTAAATATGTCATAACCGATATCCTGCGCAATAAAATTGTGCTGGCCTACACCCTGTTTTTGCTGGCCATCTCGTTCAGCGTATTCAGCCTGGAAGACAGTACCGCCAAAGGCCTGTTGAGTATGCTCAATATTGTGCTGATCGTTGTTCCGCTGATGAGCATCGTTTTTTCAACTATTTATATTTATAACAGCGCTGAGTTCGTGGAGTTACTGGTGAGCCAGCCCCTCCGCCGCAAAACGATCTGGTTAAGCTTGTTTGCCGGGCTCGCAGGCTCCTTAAGCCTCGCCTACCTGGTAGGGGTAGGCATTGCATTGCTGATCTATGAACCATCGGCCACGGGCCTGCTTATGACCGGCGCCGGCATATTGTTATCCATAGTATTCGCCGCGATTGCCATGCTCGCCGCAGTAATGACAAGAGATAAAGCAAAAGGTATTGGGATGGCAATTCTTTTATGGCTCTATTTTTCCTTACTATTCGATGGGCTGGTTTTATTTCTTCTCTTCCAGTTTGCAGATTATCCTATTGAGAAACCAATGATCGTGGTAAGCATGTTTAACCCAATCGATCTGTCGAGGATACTGATCCTGCTGAAAATGGATATCTCCGCGATGATGGGTTATACGGGCGCAATTTTTAAAGATTTTTTCGGAACAGCGAAAGGCATTTTTATTTCACTGGCGGTTTCATTATTGTGGATTCTTGTACCGCTCTGGCTGTCCCTGAGAAAATTTAACCATAAAGACCTATAAGATGAAACGACATGACGCTCTCGCTCCTTTATCAAGGGAGCATCACAACTCGCTAATATTGTCGCGGTTATTACGCATCGATGCCCCGCCTTACCGCGAGCTCCCAACAGCGCCTGCGGAAAAAATCAATTATGCGCTTGCCGAATATCATTCGCATATCCTGCCGCATTTCAAAAAGGAAGAAGCTGTATTCCATTTGCTGGAAGGCGCAAATGAAAAAGTAGATGCGCTCACCCGCGAACTTGAAAACGAACACCGGCAGATTGAATTACAGTTCAGCCAACTGAACGCCGCTTCTCCCGATACTCATTTGATGAACGAACTTGGCACCGCCCTCGATAATCATATCCGGAAAGAGGAGCGCATTTTATTTCCATTGATACAGGAAAGCATTGAAGAGCCATTGTTCGATCAGATCCGATCACTATTATAATACAACCACGATGAAAAAGGATATTGAATCCAGGGAAGATATCCGGCTGCTGGTGAAACACTTTTACGAACAGGTAAAGCAAGATCCGCTGCTGGCCCCGTTTTTCACAGATCACGTGCAGGTGAATTGGGAAAAGCATCTGCCGCTGATGGTTTCCTTCTGGGAAAATGTCATTTTTTACAATGGAAGTTATTCCGGAAATCCCCTGCAAACGCATCTTCATTTGCATCAACAGTTTCCAGTGACTCAGGAACATTTCAACCGCTGGCTGCAGCTTTTTGCAGATTCAGTAAACCATTTCTACGAAGGGGAAAAAGCAGAATTAATCAAGAAGAGGGCAAAAAATATTGCAACCGTAATGACAACCAAATTCGGAAGCGGAAATCATTAGGCCGTTCTGCGTGGTTTATTTTTCTGATAAACTTCTTCTACAAGCGCTACAAGCTGAGACTGTGTAAGTAAATTCCATTCTTTCAGACCTTCGACATTTCTCCAGGCGTCATCGGTATAAATCCTGTAGGTCACAGTTCCCTGAAGCTTTTGTTCGGGAGTTTGCATCAGCGCTTCAATATGTGTGGTCTTGGCTAACATTTAGGCAAATTACAGAAAATTCATTTTCATCCCGGCAAATTTTCATATTACAGAAAAAAATAATTACTCATGGCCCGGGTCCTTCTCCACTCATCCCAATTTCACTTATTCTGATAGTTGAGATAAGTAATTTCAATCATGCTTCATCTGCATAATATCAGGAAATATTACGGTAAACACCTGGTGCTGGATATCCCCTTTCTCGAATTAAACCGGTCTGTTTATTGGGCAAAGGGTCCGAATGGTTCCGGTAAAACCACCCTCCTGCGGATGATCGCGGGCCTGCTGCCCTTCGAGGGACAGATTACGCTTAACAACGTGAATCTCAAGCAGAAAAGCCTCGAATACCGAACACTGGTAAGCTGGGCAGATGCGGAACCACAGTACCCCGCGTTCCTGACCGGAACGGAACTTGTAAAATTTTATTCTTCGGTCCGCAACACAGCTCCGGGTAATTCAGACGCCCTGATTGAAACTCTCGGCATGAGGGATTATATCGGCCAGAAGGTGAGCACCTATTCGAGCGGGATGACCAAAAAATTATCGCTCGTGCTGGCTTTTACAGGCCGGGTAAGCCTGGTCATTCTCGATGAACCCTTTATCACCCTGGATTCGGCAGCCGTAGATGTTGTAAGCCGTTTAATTACCCGTGCACACTCCGAATCGGGCACTATGTTCCTGGTAAGCTCGCATATGGACCTGGATAAGGATCTTCCTGACTCAGCCCGCGAACTGACCGTAAGAGATAATGGCGTTTTTGCATGAACAGATTGTCTCCAATATTAATAAAATCATTTGTCCTTCCTTTTTACCGCGAAAATGCCGGCGCTTTTTTCTTTTTTATCACTATAATGTTTTTATGTGTCGGCCCGCTGAATGGCGCAGGGGTTATTGAATACCATTACTCATTGATGACAGCTGCGTTCAAAAGCCAGGTATTTACTTTACTGATATGCGCAGGATGGATATTATTTGCCAGAAAATGTTCATCATTTGTTATTAAAAAACAATCTGATCCCGGATATTCCTTTTTCCATATCTTAACTATAGTAGATGCAAGAAAACGCTTCGGGCTCTGCTTGCAAATACAGCTATTATTATTCGCACCGGTTCTGATTTATGGAAGCATATTCGTAATCACCGGGGCTTATCAGCACTATTTTATTACTCCCGTGGCACTCACACTATGTATGGTTCTATGTTGTGTAATTCCCGCTATAAGACAGATGGATCAACTGAATTATCTCAGGAAAAGAAGAGTTATCTCCTGGCATCCTTTCAACAGGGCATCTGTGCTGCATTCTTATCCATTCATCCTTTTAAGATTTATTTTCGGCAGTCAGAAATGGGTTTTCGTCGCGATAAAAATATTTACCTGTGGAGTGTTATATGGAATGGCGCTGAATAATTCACCGGATGATTATGATATTAATTTTCCTTTCCTTTTTTTCAATTTTGGCGTTATGGCCAATGGCTATATCGTATATAAGCTGCGCGTATTTGAAGAAACATATTTATTGTTTTACCGGAATATGCCTGTATCGTTGATAAAACGCTTTCTGCAATATGTGATTATCTATGCAATCCTGCTGATACCCGAATGGATCATCATC
This sequence comes from Flavitalea sp., assembly GCA_044224935.1. Lineage (GTDB taxonomy): Bacteria > Bacteroidota > Bacteroidia > Chitinophagales > Chitinophagaceae > Flavitalea. The sequence continues at coordinate 24,453 of JBGAJL010000053.1, read as the reverse complement.
ATTACACTGACGCCCTTCCATTTAACCCCTCACGACGCGTGGAATGTTGGGCTATCCGCCTTCGGAGTGCTGCTTTTTATCAATAGCTTATATTTTCTCGACGACTTCAGTATGAAAGCATACCTGCGGGCGTTACTTGTTGTGCTCTGTGTAGAATATTTTTTCGTAATTGCAGATGCCCTTTCCGTTTTGTATCCATTATTATTTATTACTGCCGCATTAATTTTCTTTACCAATTATTATTCTTTCGAAAAGGCCCACGGCCAGATAGGAAGCTGACAACCCGCAATTTCAGCCGGGCCGGTGTTTTTTAAAACTGTATACCGCCAGCAATACGCTGAACAGCATTAGCACCGAGGCGATAAAATAAGGGGCCCCCGGAAGATAAAGCGGCGCGTGGCTATTGGTAAAATAGTAGAATATCCAGGTCATGAACCAGGGACCAAAAATAGAGCTCAGGCTCATCAGGCTCGTAAGAGCGCCCTGAAGCTCTCCCTGTTCGTTGCGGGGCACTTCATTCGTCATAAATCCCTGTATTGCCGGGCCGGCAATGCCTCCCAGGGCATAAGGCACCAGGAAAGCAAACATCATCCAGCCTTCGGAAGCGAGCCCAAACAGGAGCATTCCTATTGAATATAACAGTAATCCTACCCAAATACTTTTTTTCTGCCCAAGCTTTGGGATAACGATCCTGATCAGCCCACCCTGCACCGCCGCAATCATTAACCCGACAAAGCCCAGCGAATAACCTACCATTGCTTCGTTCCATTCAAATTTGAGCATGGTGTAGAATGTCCAGACGCTTTGCACAGCATGGCCGGCAAAATAAACCACGAAAAAACTAATGGCCAATCCCAACACTGCGGGATATCTCCGAAGTTGCAATAACGATCCGAGCGGATTGCACCGCTTCCAGTCGAGTGGTCTGCGGTGGTCCGCTGATAATGATTCCGGGAGGATAAAAAAGCCATACGTTGCATTGAGAAATGCCAGCGCTGCGGCAGCGTAAAACGGATATTGCGTATCCATTTTTCCCAATAATCCGCCGATCACGGGGCCAATAATGAATCCCAGTCCAAAAGCCACACCGATCATTCCAAAATTCTGCGCCCTCTTCTCGGGAGCGCTCACGTCGGCAATATAAGCCGATGCCGTAGTAAAGCTCGCTCCCGTTATGCCGGCAATTATCCGGCCCACGAACAGCCATCCGATCGTAGGCGCAAAAGCAAGGAAAAGATAATCGATTCCGAAACCAATCAGCGATAATAGGAGCACCGGCCTGCGGCCATACCGGTCGCTGAGGTTTCCTATCAACGGAGAAAATAAAAACTGCATCACTGAAAAAGCTACGAGCAGCAGCCCTGATATTTTTGAAGCATGGCTGAGATCGGTGTGACTCAGTTTCTCAATCAATTTCGGGAGTACGGGAATAATGATAGCAAAACCGATCACATCCACGAGAAGGGTAATAAAAATAAATGTAAGCGCTGAAGTCTGTCTGCCCCTGGTTTGAACTTGCATCGAAAGCCGGTTATTTTCAAATATAGTGAGCACAATCACAAAAATCGGGCGCAACAAGAAATTTTTCAAACCCTCATATTGATAATCAATCAGTTGTCGATCAGCGTGAATTTATTTAGTACTTTGTGATGCATAGTACCAAATAATGGCATAGATTTGTGCAAAATAGAGTACGATGAGACCAGAAGCCATCTACAGAAAAACAATCGAAGACATACTGATGCTTTTATTGGTAACCCTGGTATTAGGAGTGGCGTCGGTTATGATGGTAACCTGGCCTGAGGGGAATACGGCAGTTCACGCGGCGCCGGCCCCACAGACAACGTCGTACGATGTATTCACCATCTTGAAAGCTTTATTTGTGAAACCTTACTCCAGCCTGCTGAACACTATCACCCCACGGCTTCACCTGGCATCCTATTCCCCCCATTTTTAAACTTACCTGCAAAAAAGTACCCTGTAGACTGGTAAAAAACCAGTCAAAGATGAATTATCAGGGAATTTCGGCAGATCCTAGTATTGCGCGGCAATAGCGGTGGCCTTGTCGAGATAGGCCTGCAGAACAGGAAGCTGGCTGCTGGCAAAAGATCTGATGGAAATCTGCTGGCCATGGGCTACTTCATAATTATACAGGTCAACGGCCGCCTGGTGATCGGCAACCATATTTTTGATATATGCAGAATCGAATGATCTGCCGGAGAGGGTGTTAAGATAAACCCTGAGGGCTTGGTGTTCAGCATCCAGCGTATCGCGGGTGCCCAGTCCCAGGGGCATTGCCAGCGATTTGAGCAGACTGTTGGAAGCGGCGTGAACAGCAACCATTGAATCGCCGTAGTCTTTCCCCGCAGAATCTGTTCCTCTCTGCTGGTCAATTCTTCCAAGGATCACCTGCGTATAATTGGCCACGGATGCAGCGTTCGTAAAGTCGATATCTGCTTTGTTGGCATTATATTCATCAAGGGCATTTTCGTCTCCTGAGCAGCCGGAAAGTAATGCTGCGCCGAAAACAGCTATAACTGTGGCAAACGTGGCTTTTCTGAAAGTTCCCATATTTAAGCTATTGTGATTTAATGATCTGCAAACTTAGTAAACGGCAGGCATTTTCAAAAAGAATGCGTAGAAGATTATTTAAGTTGCAGTATGGACAGAGGCATCCCAACCATCAAGCAAATCGCAAAACAATTAAACATCTCGGCCTCTACGGTCTCCAGAGCCTTGCATGATCATTCCAGCATAGGCCTCGCCACCAAAACGCGGGTGAAGCAGTTGGCAAAGGAACTGGGATATGAGCCCAACCAGACTGCCATCTTTTTTCAAAAAGGCCGCACGTTCACCGTGGGTGTTATCCTTCCCGAATTATCTGAAGCTTTTTTTGGAGCCGCCATCACCGGCATTGAAGACATCGCACAGAAAAACAACTATACCGTTCTCCTGGGGCAATCGCATGACGACACGGAAAAAGAAATACGCCTCGTTGAAACAATGAAAAATCACCGCGTAGACGGCCTCCTCATCTCCATTGCCAAACACACAACCAATTATGCGCACTTCGAAAATCTGAAACGCTATAATATTCCGGTTGTTTTTTTCGACAGGATCCCACGCATGTCCAATATTCATTCGATAGAATGCAATATCGAAGCGGGTATGATGCAGGCGATAAATCTCTTGTTAAAAAAAGGGCACCGCCAGATCGGATTCATTAACGGTCCTGATAACCTCAAAGCCAGCAAAGACAGGATCAGCGGTTACATGAAGGGGCTCCAGAAAAACCGCCTTAAAATAGATATGTCCTATGTTATCTCTTCCAATCTCGACAAAGAAAGTACGCGCCACGCCATTGACAATTTATTTTCACTGCGCAAAAAGCCAACCGCTATTATCGTATTCAACGACTATGTTGCACTGGATACGATCGTGTACGCCAGGGAAAAAAAATTAAAGATCAATAAGGACCTGGAGATTATCAGCTTTTCCAATTTGCCTATCTGGGATTATTTCGAAACACCTCCCTTTGCTTCTATTGAACAATTTCCTTATGAACAGGGTGAAAAAGCCATGGAAACCCTGATTCATTTGTTAAACGGTAATAAAAATAGCGCGGAAGCAACGCCTTACTATAATATCGTTTTCGAATCGCAGCTCGTGATGCATTAGCACGTTTCGCAATCGTTTGCAGGTCTGCGTTCACACACATTTACCGATATTTAGCCATGCTGCAGAATGTTTTGTCCGCCTTCGGCCTCGACCTTTCCGCCCGTGTTCATCCATTTGGATCGGGCCTGATCAACAACACCTGGAAAATAAGTTCCGGAGACAGCAGCTTTATCCTGCAGCGCATTAACCAGCACGTGTTTCATGTGCCTCAGGACATTGCAGAAAATATCAGCCTTATAGGCAATTATCTGAAAGCAAAACATCCTGAATACCTGTTCACTTTTCCTGTTAAAACGATAACAGGTGAAGATCTTTTTTACGACAGGGAAAACGGGTATTTCAGATTATTCCCATTTATCGAAGGCTCACACACCGTTGACGTAGTCAAAACTGCAGTTCAGGCTTATAATGCCGCGGCTGAATTCGGAAAATTCACGAGTCTCTTATCCGGTTTTCCTGCCCGCTCGTTGCGAATTACAATTCCCGATTTTCATAATCTCGCCCTGCGGTTCTCCGCTTTTTTACAATCGCTTAAAACGGGCGATCCGTTAAGAATTAAAGAAGCGCAGCAATTAATCCGGCAAATATTAGCATCCGAACACATTGTAAAAACCTATACGGCTATTACGCAAAGCGATGAATTCTGTACGCGTGTTATCCATCACGATACCAAGATCAGTAATGTTTTGTTCGATGAAAAGGAAGAGGGGCTTTGCGTGATCGATCTCGATACAGTGATGCCCGGCTATTTTATCAGCGATGTAGGCGATATGATGCGCACGTATCTCTGCCCCGTAAGCGAAGAAGAAGGTGATTTTTCAAAAATCGAAATCAGGGAGGATATTTATAAAGCGATAGTGAGTGGTTATAGCCAACAGATGAGCAATCATCTGACCGGCACTGAAAAAAAATATTTCATGTATGCCGGCCAGTTTATGATCTATATGCAGGCGATCCGCTTTCTTACCGACCACCTGCTTGGAGATATTTATTACGGCGCCAAATATTCCGGCCACAACCTGGTCAGGGCAGGAAATCAGTTGGTGTTGCTGGAAAGGCTATCCCGCCTGAAGCACCTTGCGTAATTTCTTACCAGATTTTAACTCTTTCCGATTCGGGCTTAAACATTTTATCGCCTTCTTTTACGCCAAAAGCTTCGTACCAGGCATCCATGTTGGCCGGTGGTATATTAGCGCGGTATTTATTGGGTGAATGCGGATCCGTTAAAATCAGTTGCGCTTCGTATTCGGGACGGATATTCGTGCGCCATGCCTGGGCCCATCCAAGAAAGAATCGTTGCGCCGGTGTAAAGCCGTCTATTTTCTTATTCTCTTTGAATTGCCGGGTATGTGTAAACGCCTCGTACGCCATGGCAAGGCCACCGAAATCAGCAAGATTTTCGCCCAATGTCAGGAGGCCATTTACGTGAATAGTATCCTGAACCGTTGCCGCATCATATTGAGCCACTACCTTATCGGCGAGCTTTTTAAAATTAGCGGCATCTTCCGCCGTCCACCAGTCTTTCAGATTTCCGTCGGCAGCATATTTTCTTCCCTGGTCATCAAACCCATGCGTCATTTCATGGCCGATCACCGCTGCAATACTTCCGTAATTCACTGCGTCGTCGGCAGCAAAGTCGAAAAACGGAAACTGCAATATGCCTGCAGGAAAAACGATTTCGTTATTCGATGAACTGTAATACGCGTTAACAGTCGGCGGCGTCATTGCCCAAAGCGTTTTATCAACAGGGCCGCCATATCTTTTTATTGCTTCCTGGTAATCCCATTTTGATGCGTTACGCACATTGCCTACGAGATCATTCTTTGTAATTACCACTCCATCGTAGGTTTTCCATTTATCCGGATAAGCGATTTTTTTGGTAAATGCATTTAATTTTTCCAGCGCCCTCGTTTTTGTTTCGGGGCTCATCCAGTCGAGCCGCTTAATCCGCGAAGCGAATGTCTGCTGAAGATTATTTACCAGTTCCAGCATTCGTTCTTTCGCTTCAGGCTTAAAATATTCAGACACATATAATTTGCCTATCGCATCTCCAAGCGTTCCATCGATCAAACCGCTCATTCGCTGCCAGCGCGGAGTCTGTTCCTTCTGCCCGCTCAATACTTTTCCGAAATTAAAAGCCTCGTTTACAAAAGGCGTGCTCAGCAGCGATTCCGAATTCCTCAATACATTCCAGCTCAGATATACTTTCCAATTCTCAACAGGCAGTGCAGACAGAAGAACATCGGCGGTTTTAAAAAACTGCGGATTATTGGAAACGATACTGTCGACCGGTTTGTTTACTCCCATTTTCTCCAGCATAATTTTCCAATCTATGGAAGGAGTGGTATTACTGAAATCCGTTACCGAAAAAATATTATAGGTTTTATAGGGATCGCGAAGCTCTACCCGTTGCAACTGGGATTTGGCAAGAGTGGTTTCGATCCGAATGATTACATCGGAGTAATTTGCAGCGGTTGTACTATCGGTGCCGATGAGCATGAACGAGCGGCGGATATGATCTCTATATTCATTGCGGATCATCACGCTCCTGTTATCCTCTTTCAAATAATAATCGCGGTCCGGCAGTGTAGTTCCCCCCTGGTAAAACTGAGGAATATAACGGCTGACATTTTTCTGATCCTGGGCTATCCTGAATCCGAACAGTGCATAGCTGACAGCGTTTGCATGCTGGAATGCGATTTCATCGAGCACGCCCCGGACATCCTTAATACGGCCGACTCTTTCGAGATCCGCTTCAATAGGCCGATAGCCGAGTTTTTCCAGGTTAAGGCTGTCCATACCGCTGGTATAAAAATCGCCGAGCATTTTAACGAACCCTTCCGATCCCTTTGCCGCCGCGGCACCCTCCAGCAGGCTCTTCATTCTTTCACTGCTCAGCTGGCGCAACACGTCTATGGTTCCCCAGCGCACTTTTGATGCCGGCACAGGGTTCTTTTTCATCCATATCCCGTTGGAGTACTCGAAAAAATCATCCCCGGGCCGCACAGATGTATCGATGTTTGCCGGATCGATAAATTTCTTTTTGGGAGGAATAAAGGCAAAGCAACTAAGGAGCGTGATCAGCACCACAGATTTCCTGATTTTCATGGTCTTTGTTTTTGGAAAAATAAAGGAATATTTGGGAATAGTCTTACCATTTATCCTTAAATGTGCCATCTGGGAAAATTTCCCATTTTGTAACAGATCAATTTATTGATTCCCAAATCATAATTACAGAATAATGATTGCGAGGCGGCGTTAATTATTCCGCGCAACGGATAAAACATTCCATCGCCGGAAGTCTCAAACCCTTTGAAAACTACTTTTTTTAAACAAATCAATTTCCCCATGAAACAAAAGTTCCTGTCCTTTTCCATAGTAGCCTTATGTGCAGGGCTGGCCTTTGCCGCCTGTAAGAAATCAAATGACGCTAACGATAAAGAAGACGTATCGAACCTGGAAATGGCAACCCAGGCAGACGATGAATCTATGCTCTCCGCGGAAGTAACGGCTTCTGTCATCGACGTCAATACGCTGCTGGAACTGAGCCCGGTATTTTCGGGCAACTATGCCGTTCTTACCCAACCCATATGCGACGCCTCTGTGGACGTCAATACCGAATCCGACCCAATGACCATAACCATTACATATAATGGAGAAGCCTGTTCAGCAAAGAAAACGCGGACCGGTACGGTAGTCATTTCCATGGCAAAAAATTCCGCATGGGTGAATGAGGGTGCTGCAATAACGGTGGCATACCAGAATTTCAAAATCACCCGCACCTCTGATCATAAATCAGTTACTATCAACGGAAGTTATCAATACACCAACGTAAGTGGAAAGCTGCTTAACAGTCTTGCCGATAACGGGCCGATCGTGCATACACTCACCAGCGATAACATGTCGGTTTCTTTTGATGATTCTACTGCAACCACCTGGCATGTGGCAAGAAAGCACACGTTTACTTATGACAATGGCGGCGTGCTGTCCATTACAGGCACCCACACGCAGGATAATATATCCGGCATCGCGGAATGGGGAGAAAACCGGTTCGGTAATGCATTCACTACGGTGGTTAGTACACCGGTGGTTGTCAGGCAGTCCTGTGATATGCGCATTACTTCCGGAGTGGTTACTCATTCCACGCCCGCATATGTGGCGACAATAACATTAGGTCTGAACCAGGACGGCAGTGTTGCGAGCAGCTGCCCCGCAGAAAATGAATCTTATTTTTACCTTCTCGAATGTGCCACTAAAAAAGGTGCGCATTTTTCAATCATATTGCCCTATTGATTGCTGACTTGGATAATAACAAAAGACCGCAGCTTCGTGCTGCGGTTTTTTATTTATTCTATGCCCAGGCGGAACGTGATCGGTTGTTTTTTATATGATTTTACCTTACGCCCGTTCTGTATCGCCGCCGTCCAGGCGCCGCTTCTTTTAATTACGCGCACGGCTTCATTTTTCAACTCTTCGGGGCCGCTGACCGCTTCAACATCGCTGACATTTCCATCGGTATCCACAACAAATTGAACGATTACCGTTCCTTCAATCCTGTTGTCTTCCGCATCGGAAGGATAACGTACTGTTTTTAATAGAAATCTTTTCCAGGCCGCGGGCCCGCCCGGATAAGCGGATGCTATCTGTACCGTTTCAAAAATTTTATTTTCATCTCCCTCGTCTTTTTCCCCTTCTATCCCGTTTATTCCATTCGAGGCCCCGGCCGTTGCGGTAATAGCATCATCCGCCGGTCCGTCCTGATTCTGGCTCCCTGTTTTGGCGTTTTCAAGCGCATTGTTTTCCGGTGGCATGTCTTCTTCAGGCGCGTCCCGCACTATAACGGGAGTCGTATTCCTTATCGTTTGTACTTTCACCTGCGCAGGAGGCTTTGAAGGCGGTCTGGGCGGATCAATCTTTGGCTTTTCCATTACGGGGCCGGGATCTAATATGATATCCGGAATAATTTTTCTTTCAATAAGATGTTTGGAAGGCTGAAAATAAAAGTAAAAAGATATTCCGGTGATAAATGAAATCGTGATGATTAATGCGGTAGCCAGTCGCCGGTTATATTCTTTTCGAAGCGTATATGCTCCGTATGCTTTGTTTCTTCCTTCGAACAAAATATCCAGGACCGGGGCCGTAAGAATGCTCTGGGCTTCCATAATGTAGCTTTTAATATGAATAAATCGGAGATTCTTTAAGCAGGAACTATTTTTAATTTTTCTTTAACCGCGGTTTGTGCTGAGATGTATTTCGCAGTTTTTTCCATAATCTTTTATTTCCACGGCAGGGCATGATTGTTGCGATAACTCTCTTAAACTGAATGTGAATTTTTAAAACCTGCCAGCATGAACAACGACGAAAGAAATAAGAAGCCGAAAGAGAGCGCCGATGGGTCAGATCATTCCACTAATAAAGATCCCAAACAGGGTAAGGTAGACCCACAGCTAACAGAGCTTGATGGATTGAAAAAAGGAGGAGTTCCCCCTACAGTAAATCCCCAGGACCGCCCAAAGGACGGACGGGGAAGAGCGGATTAATTAATTATCTTGCGTAATACGGGTCTCCGGAAAAATTTCTCCGCAGACCCGGTTTTCAACGGCATAATTTAAAAATGCAAACACCTTCTTCGTCGGAATATATTCCTGCCGCAAAACGATACGTTGATCTCGTTCCTGCAGGCAATTTTTTTGAACTGCTGGAAAGCAATAGAGCAGAAGTGGCACATTTCTTCTCCTCCATTCCCCTGGAAAAACACGAATACCGCTATCAGCCGGCGAAATGGACCATAAAGGAAATGCTGCTGCACATTGCTGATGTAGAGAGAATATTCACTTATCGCGCACTTACAATCGCACGCGGAGATATTCACGCGGTATTTCCTAACATGGATGAAGAATTATTCGCGGCCAACACCAATCCTCGCGACCGCTCATTATCTGATATCATAAAAGAATTTGAAACAGTAAGAGACGCCTCTTCATTTTTGTATAAAAATCTTACCGAAAAACAATTGAGGACCGAAGGAAAATTATTCGGTCTGCCTGTTACGCCCCTGGGGTTTGGATACATGATCCTGGGCCATCCGCTTCATCACATTAATATAGTGAAAGAACGATATCTCTGATTTCCGGTAACTTTGCGCTCGTATTTAAAGAAATTGATATGAGCCAGGGTTCTGTTCTGGGGACAACAGTGAGTCCGAAAAAAATCGCTTCGCAAACTGTTTATCCGATACTTTTTACCATAAGTTTTTCGCATTTGCTGAATGATATGATGCAGTCGGTGATCCCTGCAACCTATCCGATGATCAAAGAGAACTTTCATTTATCCTTTACGCAGATTGGGCTGATCACGCTTACCTTTCAACTGGCCGCATCATTACTGCAGCCTTTCGTGGGCTTTTATACCGACCGCACCCCGCGCCCTTACTCGCTGGCAATAGGAATGGGATTTACGCTTATCGGGCTGATCTTTCTTGCCTTTTCGCCCAACTTTGTTTCCATCCTGCTTTCGGTGTGCCTGATCGGGTTCGGCTCCTCTGTTTTCCATCCCGAATCATCGCGCGTGGCCCGTCTGGCTTCAGGTGGAAAAAAAGGCCTGGCCCAATCGATATTTCAACTGGGAGGAAATGCGGGCAGCGCCATAGGCCCTTTATTAGCTGCATTAATTATTGTTCCGCACGGACAGCATTATATCACCTGGTTTGCGCTGGCAGCCGTGATTGCCATATTTCTACTGGTAAGAGTAGCGCGCTGGTACAGCGACCATCTCCAGTGGAGGGCATCCAATAAAACGCTTATAGAAGACTATCACCCCGACCTTCCCAAGTCAAGAATTATTTTATCCGTTATTATTCTGCTGGTGCTGATCTTTTCAAAATATTTCTACCTGGCCAGCATGACAAGCTATTTCACGTTCTATATGATCGGAAAATTTCATGTGTCCGTTCAGCAATCACAAATTTATTTGTTTATGTTCCTGGCGGCGGTAGCAGCCGGCACGTTGCTCGGCGGACCACTGGGCGATAAATTCGGAAGGAAATATATTATCTGGATCTCGATCCTCGGCGCGGCGCCGTTTACATTAATTCTTCCTTACGCGGGCTTATTCTGGACTGGTGTGCTGGCCATTATCATCGGGATCATTATCGCATCCGCATTCTCCGCGATACTTGTTTATGCAACGGAGCTTATCCCCGGAAAAGTAGGGTTGGTTTCGGGGTTGTTTTTTGGCTTCGCGTTTGGTATGGGAGGGCTGGGATCTGCCGTGTTGGGCCGCCTGGCAGATCATACGAGCATAGATTTTGTATTTAGCATTTGTGCATATCTCCCTTTATTAGGGATCATCACCGGCTTCCTTCCGAACCTCGACAAGAAAATAAAATAGCCATGCTCCCCATATTTTCTCCATACGATAGAACGCTTATTAAAGAGATCCCCATGTCGTCAGGAGAGGAGGCCGAAAAATTGTTGCAGCAGGCTTATAACCTGTTTAGCGATAATTCGAAATGGCTGCCTGCCGCAAAAAGAATAGAAATATTGGAAAAAACTGCGCGCATTATGCAGGAGCGGGTAGAGGAATTAACCGAAATCGCTGTGCGGGAAGGGGGCAAACCTTATATTGATTCTAGGGCGGAGGTAGAACGCGCGATAAATGGTGTGCGGATCGCGATGAATGAGATCACAAAAATTGCCGGCGAACAAATTCCGATGGGCCTCAACAAGGCATCGGAAAACAGGCTGGCATTTACAATAAAAGAGCCCGGTGGCGTAGTATTTTCAATTTCTGCTTTCAACCATCCGCTAAATCTTATTATACATCAGACAGTGACGGCGATAGCTGCGGGATGCCCCGTTATCGTTAAGCCAGCATTAACCACTCCTTTATCCTGTATTAATTTTATTGAAATAGTAAAACAGGCCGGGCTGCCCGACGGTTGGGCCGAATATCTTATCTGCCCTGATGAAATTTCCGAGTCAATCGCCTGTGATGCAAGGGTGCACTATCTTTCATTTATCGGATCGGCAAAAGTAGGCTGGTACCTGCGCTCGAAAATTGCAGCAGGCACACGCTGCGCATTGGAACACGGCGGGGCGGCACCGGTGATCGTGGAAGAAGATGCAGACCTCGATGAATTAATTCCCTCCCTGTTAAAAGGCGGCTTTTATCACGCAGGCCAGGTTTGCGTTTCCATCCAGAGAATATTTATTCATGAAAAAATCTGTGGTGAAGTGTCATCCTTGTTATCCGAAGCCGCAAAAAAATTAATTGTCGGCGATCCGTTGCATAAAGACACGCAGGTGGGGCCACTGATCCTCCCGAAAGAAGTGGACCGCGTGCATGAATGGATCAAAGAAGCAATCGATAAAGGCGCAAAATTGTTATGCGGCGGAAAAAAAATTTCGGATACCTGCTATGCGCCTACCGTACTATTAAATCCCCCAACCGATATCCGTATCTCCACCCGGGAAGTATTCGGTCCTGTTGTGAGCATTTATTCTTTTTCAAAAAGAAGCGAGGCAGTCCGGCAGGCAAATGCGCTGAACCTGCACTTTCAGGCTGCCGTATTCACCAAAAACATCGATAATGCAATGTATTGCATCCGGAACCTCGATGCGGCTTCGGTAATGATCAACGACCATACCGCGTTCCGGGTAGACTGGATGCCATTTGGCGGCCGCGACCATTCGGGTCTGGGCACCGGCGGCATACGGTACACCATGAACGAGATGTTGCGCGAAAAATTAATCGTAATAAAAAGTACGGTACTTTAATAAGACCGATAACCAGAAATGCAGCGCACCAGGCGGCTCCTCAGAAGGTGGCGAATAAATTGATAACAAGGGCGCCGGTTATGATCAGGAGACCAAAAAACTCTCTCGTTCTTTCGATATAGGGCTTGGTGGCCTGCATGGTCTGTGCAATATGCTGCGCATTATACTTCGTAATCCAGTCCTTTACCCCATCTTTTACAAAAAATAAGACCACTGCATATACGAGATAGAAACTAATTGCTATAATTGAAATAGTAGGATAAAAGTATTTGAAAGCGGCAAGCCCGCAAAGAACAGCCGCCACCATATAGATCGGCACCCAAAGCCAGGAATCGTTATCGTTCAGGTTGAGCCAGGCAAATGCAACAAAAGCAAGAAAAAAAATAATATTCAATACACTGAGAAAAACAGACATGACTTAAAATTAGGTTATTAAAGAGAATCGAAAGCTATTTTAAATACAATATGCTTACTTTGGTAAACGATTAAGACAACAGTATTCTCATGACTCAGCAGCGGTCCGGACGATTAAAAACGATCCTCGAAGATATTTTAAAAACGAATGCTTCCGAAGAAGGAATTAAATGGCTGATAGAGAAAGCGCAGTTACCGGGTACACTGTCTGCAACCTATGCCGCCATACCCCGAAAAACGGGAAGAAAGCCTATTCATACCACCGGGAGCCAGCAAAAGGCGATGGCCGGAGAAGTGCCGGCATTGCACATTGAAGGCTGGACCACCGACCGCCTCGCGCGCGTATGGTTTTTAATGACCCTGGATGCTTCCGACAGGGAGAAATATATAGCTGCAATAGAATCGCTTTTCCGGTCGGCAGAGGTAAACGAACTGGTGGCGCTCTATTCCGCATTACCTGTTTTAGAATATCCTGAAAGCTGGGCCGCACGCTGCGCCGAAGGCATCCGGAGCAATATCGGGGATGTACTCACTGCCATCATGTGCAACAATCCTTATCCATCGCAATACCTGGAGGAAGCCGCGTGGAACCAGCTTGTGCTCAAGGCTTTTTTTACAGAAAGACCTATTGACCAGATCATCGGCCTGGATAAACGGACCAACGAAAAGCTTGCCTCTACTTTATATGATTACGCGCATGAACGTCTCTCGGCGCATCGCGCGGTCGATCCGCAGTTGTGGAGATGCATAGCGCCCTTTATCGATGAAAAAACAATTCCTGATTATTATCAAATAAAAGAATATGTGCTGCAGTCATAACCTCTCGGAACAGGACCTGGCGCCGGGAAAAAACGATACCGTTTATCTCGACAGGATAAAAGGAATGAAATTCTTCGACCCTCATGTGCATATGACCTCGCGCACCACGGACGATTACCAGGCCATGGCTGATGCAGGCGTGGTGGCCCTGATAGAACCTGCCTTTTGGCTGGGTCAGCCGCGCACCGGGCTCGACACGTTCAGGGATTATTACAGCAGCCTTATCGGCTGGGAAAGATTCCGCTCATCGCAGTTTGGCATAAAACATTACTGTACCATCGGCCTCAATTCCCGCGAGGCGAACAACGAGGCACTTGCCGAGCAGGTAATGGAGATCCTTCCCCTGTTTATCTACAAAGAAGGAGTCGTGGGCATTGGCGAAATCGGCTTCGACGACCAGACGGCCGCAGAAGAAAAATATTACCGGCAGCAGCTCGGGCTTGCAAAGGAGGCGGCCCTGCCGGTGCAGATTCATACACCCCACCGCGACAAGAAAAAAGGTACCACCAAAAGCATGGACATTGCCATTGAACATGGGCTCGATCCTTACACGGTTATTGTGGACCACAACAATGAAGAAACGGTGAAAGAAGTGCTCGACCGCGGTTTCTGGGCCGCGTTCACTATTTATCCGTTTACCAAAATGGGTAATGAAAGAATGGTAGAGATCGTAAAAAAATATGGTACTGAAAGAATAATGATCAATTCTGCAGCAGACTGGGGAATAAGCGATCCGCTTGCCGTTCCGAAAACTGCCGCCCTGATGAAAGCGCATGGGATCGGAGATGAAGACATCCGGCTGGTGACCTATCTGAACGCCATAACCGCTTTCGGGCAAAGCGGGCAGATCAACGAAGAAGATTTTTCGAACGAAAAAGGAGTCGATCAAAGCCAAAAATTCAGTGGCAACACCATTTTAAGAGGCGGCCAGCAACCGCGAATAGATAAAAACTCAATCATAATCAGGTAGTGATCATTTCAACTTTTTTTTCGTGAGCCGTTTATTCGGATATCTGAGATTGTTGCGGCTCGCAAATATTGTCACGGCTGTTTCCGATATACTGGCAGGTATCGTCATCGCCAATGCGATAGACAATATCGACGATATACGCGCGATATTTTTCCTTGTGTTATCCACCATGTGCCTCTATGGCGGCGGCGTGGTGCTGAACGATGTGTTCGATGCGGAGCTCGATAAAGCGGAAAGGCCCGAAAGGCCCATTCCCAGCGGTTTGATTTCAAAATCATCTGCGGCCATTTTTGGAACGGTATTATTATTAGCCGGTATAATTGCAGCGTGGCTTTCACAGGATAATTTTTTGTCTCCCGCTATTGCCGCAGCTATTGCGTTGGCGGCTGTGGTATATGACAAATGGGGTAAGCACAATGCTTTTCTCGGGCCGATAAACATGGGTCTCTGCCGCGCACTGAATTTATTGCTGGGCATGAGCATCGCCGATTATGCCGTGTGGGCGCTGTGGCCTCTTGCCATCGTGCCGATGATATACATTGCAGCCATCACGATGATCAGCAGGGGAGAAGTGCATGGAGGAAAGAAGATCACCCTGTATATTGCGGCGTTGCTTTACATGCTGGTGATAATCATCATCGGGTATTTTGCTTATGCCGATGCGCATTTCTTCACCACGATAATTTTCCTTTTGATTTTCGGCCTGTTGATTTTTCCCCCGCTGCAGAAAGCCATTCAAAACCCCGAAGGGCCACGCATAGGCAAGGCCGTGAAAAGCGGAGTCATCGCCCTAATCGCAATGAACGCGTCCTGGGCCGCCGCCCTGGGCAATATTTATTTCGCCGTTTTTATCCTGTTGCTGCTGCCATTATCCCTATGGCTTGCAGGGCGTTTTGCAGTAACCTGATGGCAATGATTTTAGTAACTTAGCGATCGATCATGGACTATCTACAGCAAGCTTTCAGTGTACGGTTTGAATACAGGATATTTTTTACGGAGAATTTATTTAATAAAGATAATTCGGTGTTCAGCGACTTTCTCCGGGAGCAGAAATCGGAGCTCGTCAAAAAACTGCTTTTCATTGCCGATGAGAAGGTTGTAAAATATCATGACCGGTTACAGGAGGATATAAACGATTATTTCTCGGGGAACCCATTTGTTTCTTTAATTCCTGAGCTATTGATCGTGCCTGGTGGCGAACAGGTAAAAAATTCAGAAGAGTCTCTTCACAGAATTATAAGTGCCGTCGACCGGTATGGCATCGACAGGCATTCGTATCTCGCCGCCATTGGAGGTGGCGCCGTGCTGGACCTGGCGGGCTATGCAGCGGCAATCGCACACCGGGGCATCAGGCATATTCGCATACCCACAACGGTACTTTCGCAAAATGATTCCGGTGTGGGCGTGAAAAATGGAATTAATTATTTTAAAAAGAAAAATTTCCTCGGCACCTTCGTTCCCCCCGTTGCCGTGTTCAACGATTTTAATTTTCTTAAAACACTGACTGATGCAGACTGGCGGGCGGGGCTGTCTGAAGCCGTGAAAGTGGCGCTGATCCGGAACGGTAATTTCTACAACTGGCTTCGGGCAAATGCCTCTCCTCTCGCCTCACGCGAAACAACGACAACGAAATATTTAATTAAAAAATGTGCGGAGCTGCACACCGAACACATTTCCGGAGGCGATCCTTTTGAGATGGGCTCTTCGAGGCCGCTTGATTTCGGGCACTGGAGCGCGCATAAAACGGAACAGCTTTCTGATTTCAAAATCCGCCACGGCGAAGCGGTTGCAATGGGAATAGCATTGGACTCGGCTTATTCTTTTTTTTCCGGCAGATTGAAAGAATCAGAGGCGGCCGATATTATCGGCCTGCTAAAAGCATTGGGCTTTGCTGTCACGCACCCGCTGATGGAAATAAATGACGATAGCAGTCCCGTATTAAAAGGACTGGAAGAATTCAGGGAGCACCTGGGAGGAAAACTCACGATCATGCTGCTTAAGACCATCGGCAGGGGAGAAGAAGTGCACGAACTGGACATTGCTCTGCTAAAGCGTTCCAGCGAATGGTTGAAGGCGCTCGCATAAACGATTAGTATGTACACATCACTTGGCTATCTTACCTATTGCAGTAATATTCACGCCGGCGAATCGTGGACGGACCATTTTGAAAAACTCCGGCAGCACGTTCCGAAAGTAAAAGAGAAATTATCCCCTCTTGAGCCTTTTGCCATCGGCCTGCGGCTTTCGAACGAAGCCAGCCTGGAACTGGTAAAGGAAAATATGCTTCGTGAATTCAGCGACTGGCTCGACGAGCACGACTGCTACCTGCTAACGATAAATGGATTTCCCTATGGCGGGTTCCACAATACCATAGTGAAGGATAATGTGCATGCACCTGACTGGCTTACACAGGAACGTGTTGATTATACCGTCCGCTTAGCCGATATTTTATCGGCCCTTGTAATTAATGAAATAGATGCGGGCATATCAACCTCCCCGCTTACTTATAAATACTGGCACAGTGAAGCTGCGACCGATGAAGTTTTTCAAAGAGCGACATCAAATGTGCTCAGGGTTGTTTTGCATTTAATCGAAATAAAAAACAGCACGGGAAAATTAATTCATCTGGATATCGAACCGGAGCCTGACGGTTTGCTGGGCGACGGAAAAGAATTTCTCGAATGGTATATTAAATATTTATTGCCCGCCGGCATTCTTCTTTTACAGGAAAAATTCGGGTATAACGACGATGTCGCCGAGTCGGTGATCAAGGAGCATGTGCAGTTGTGTTATGATGTTTGTCATTACGCCGTAGGTTACGAAGATCACCGCAGCATGATCGAACATACCCGTGCCATGGGAATTAAAATGGGAAAGATACAGGTGAGTGCGGCTCTCAAAGCAGCAATGCCTCGCGATAGAGAGAGAAGAAAAGAAATTACAGCGGCCTTCAAAAAATTTAATGAGCCCGTGTACCTGCACCAGGTGGTAGCAAGAACCAGCGGCGAAATGCTGCTGAGATATCCCGATATGCCGCAGGCGCTGGCTGATGCGGAGAACCCGGAAGTTGTCGAATGGAGGGCCCATTATCATGTGCCCCTGTTCATAGAAAACTACGGAGCATTACAATCGACGCAGAAAGATATCATAGAAGTGTTGCGCATTCAGCGCGAACAGCCATTCACTTTTCAACTGGAAGTGGAAACCTACACCTGGGAAGTACTGCCGGAAGAAATGCGGTTGCCCATAACAGCATCCATTATCCGCGAAATGGAGTGGGTGGTGAGCGTGGTCCGCGGAGAAATTTCTTAATAAAATTATTATGAATAAAACGGTTGTCATTGACATTGTAGGGCTATCCTCCAACCTGATTGGTGAGCATACTCCATTTATAAAACAATATACCGGATCGCGCAGCCTGCATACCATCGAGCCAATGCTGCCGGCTGTCACGACAGCGGTCCAATCGACTTATGTCACCGGTAAATGGCCCTCGGAGCATGGTATCGTGGGAAACGGCTGGTATGATAAAACCGACAGTGAAATAAAATTCTGGAAGCAATCGAATAAATTAGTTGGTGCAAAGAAGATATGGGAAAAGGCGAAAGAAGCTGACCCTTCATTCACCACGTCCAAAATGTTCTGGTGGTATAATATGTATTCCTCCGCAGAATATTCGGTAACGCCCCGGCCCAATTACCTCGCAGACGGAAGAAAAATGCCCGATTGCTACTCGCATCCCGCAGCGCTCCGCGACGAACTGCAAAAAGCCCTCGGACAATTTCCACTATTCAAATTCTGGGGACCGGGAGCCGACATCAGCTCCACCAAATGGATCGCAGACGCTTCTGTTCTTACCGATAAAAAATACAACCCGACGCTAACGCTTATCTATCTGCCCCACCTCGATTATTGTTTGCAGAAATATGGCCCCGATACCAATTTCATCAGCAGGCATTTAAATGAAATAGATAAAATTGTTGAAGATCTTGTCCGTTATTATACTGAAAGAAATGCCCGCATTATTTTATTATCCGAATACGGCATTGGCAAAGTGGCACATCCTATTCATATCAACCGGGCACTAAGAAAAAACAACCTGCTTGGCATTCGTGTCGAACGCGGATTGGAACTGCTCGATGCCGGTGCTTCGAAAGCCTTTGTAGTGGCCGATCATCAAATTGCTCATGTATATATAAACGACCCGTCGGTAAAAGAAGAAGTCAAAAAAATACTTTCGGCGTTGCCCGGGATAGCGTTGGTCCTGGACAGGGAAGCGCAAAAGAATTATCATATCGATCATGAACGATCGGGCGATTTTGTTGTTATAGCAGATAAAGAAAGCTGGTTTACTTATTATTTCTGGATGGACGACGCAGTGGCGCCCGATTACGCCCGGGTAGTGGATATACATAAAAAACCGGGCTATGACCCTGTTGAGCTTTTTATGACCTCTAAAGCAAGGGCCGGTTATAAACTGCTCAGGAAAAAGGCCGGCCTCAGGTATGTAATGGACGTTATCCCGCTGGATGCGACCCTGGTGAAGGGCTCGCATGGAAGCCCGGTAGCCGACACGTCTCTTCATCCCGTTATTATCACTGGCGAGCCGGTAAAGAAGGAACGGATACGCGCAACGGATGTACATGATATCATCTGGGATCATCTGACCAGGTAATATTTGCAGGGCAACGTTTTTGTATCTTTCCAGATAAGGAACAATTCCCCACTAATTTATGAACCAGATCTCCAATAATATTATCCGGCAGGTGCTGCTGCTGCTCTTCATCACCGCTCTTGGGCTGATCCTGTTTTTTGAGCTTAAAACCTTTTTGCCTGCGTTTCTCGGGTCGTATACACTGTATCTCATTATGCGTAAGTATATGTTTATCCTGGAAGGGAGGTATAAATGGAAAAAAAGTATGGCGGCGGGAGTGCTGATGCTTCTTTCATTTCTTATTATACTGGTCCCGGTTTTTCTGATCGTTAACATGATGTCCAGCAAGGTCGGGTTCGCTATACAGCATGCTTCCGATGCCCTTGTTTCCATCAAGAATTTTATCCAGGGCTATGAGCAGGAATACAAGATCAATATTCTCACAGAGGCTAATATTCAGAAAATCACGACCTGGGCCGCGCAGACCTTTCCGCAGATACTCGGCGCCACGCTAAGCACGCTTATCGCGGTAATCGTAATGTATTTCATCCTGTTTTTTATGCTTACCCAGGGTCGCCGTATGGAATCCGCATTTTACGAATGGGCGCCACTGAAAGACGAAAATCTGCTGCTGCTCCGCCGCGACCTGAACAGCATGGTGCTGTCCAACGCCATCGGCATTCCGCTGATCGCGCTGCTTCAGGGAGTGACCGGGCTGATCGGCTACCTGGTGATAGGGGTGCCGGAACCGCTTTTCTGGTTCGTACTCACGTCTATTACGGCCATGCTGCCCGTGGTGGGGGCCGCGGTGGCCTATATTCCCCTCGCGCTGGTGCTTTTTGCCAGCGGCGACACCGGCAAAGGATGGATAACCCTGGTGTATGGCCTCGCGGTGATCGGAAGCGTGGATAATATTTTCAGATTCCTTCTGGCAAAAAAACTGGGCGACATACACCCGCTGATAACCGTTTTCGGTGTAATAATCGGTGTAAATATGTTTGGTTTTATAGGCATCATATTCGGGCCTATTCTCATATCTCTTTTCCTGATAATGATAAAAATATACTCCAATGAGTTCAATCTCAACAGGAATGCGCGCTAAGAACATTATCTTTAATGCGATTTTTTTTGATTTAACATACAATAAAATAATTTCGGTATAGCGCTTGCACGGTTGAAATACTCATAATATTTTGCCGACTGTTACCGTTTGAGAGGAGTCCGATTTTATCCGAAAAACCCGTGAAAACGAATTACATGTCGAAGCTTTTTTCTATCCTCTGCTGCCTTGCAGTTTTACTGCTGTCACCAGCTTTGATGACCGGTTCGACCCGGTATAATGCCGGCGTTTCCCGGCACACTGCCACCGGTGCAAAAACAGCATTGCTTAACAGCTCTTCAACCGTTATTTACGATAGCCTCGGACTGAAGGACATGGGTTTAAACAAAACCGCCTTCAAATATGCATGGGCTGGTTACAAAAACCTGCTCGAAAAAGGACGCTTAAAAAATTCGGGCATCATTTCCATCTGTGATTTCACCCAGTCATCCAGCCATAAAAGACTTTATGTGATCGATCTCGACAATATGGTGGTAAGCATAAACACTTATGTTGCTCATGGCCGTAAATCGGGAGGTGAATTTGCACGTTCGTTTTCAAACAGTCCTAATTCACATAAAAGCAGTCTTGGTTTTTATATTACCGGCGACACATATTACGGATCGCATGGATTGTCGCTTCGGATAAGCGGCCTTGAGAAAGGCATCAATGACAAGGCCATGGCCAGAAATATAGTGGTGCATGGTTCTGAATATACAGGCGATGATTTCCTGGAAAATAATTCGTTCTGTGGCAGAAGTTATGGTTGCCCGGCGGTTCCCTCTGATGAAGTGGAAGATGTAATCAATACGATCAAGGAAGGAAGCTGCCTGTTTATCTATTACCCCAATCCCCTGTATCTTAAGAAATCAAGAATATTGAATGGCTAAGAGTGGACGTTAAACTTCAGATGGTTTGAAGGTGAAAAAGCTCAATTTAGGTTCGTACCCTATGATTGGGCTTTTCTTTTTTTGTAGAACATTCACCACAGCCCATGCCCGTATTTATTTCCTTTCTACCTGGAAATGAATGAGATAATAACCGCTTCGGGGCCCTTCCGGCTTTTAATGAAGGGAATGTTTTTTTAATACATAGGCAGGAATTATTATTTCATCACTAAAGATTTTCTCATGAAGAGCATAATATTTATCGCATTCCTGGCTTTTGCAGCAGCGGGCTGTCATTCGCCGGAAAAATCAACGGGTTCAGACATGTCATCGCCACCCCCGGTGAGCAGTGATTCAACCACCATGTCGGCTCCAACAACTACCGATACTGTAACGACGACACCCGTCGACACAACCGGTAGCAAGCCGATGACACCCGATTCGTCCACCACAAATTAATCAGGGGCGGCATCGATTCAATTAAAACCTTAAGCAGGGCTGTTTCTTCCGGGAAGCAGCCCTTTACTTTTGTTTTTAGAAAATTATTTGTATTGGCTAACTTTATCCGGTAATAATAATTTTTTAGACATGATTAGAAACATACTCCTGTTCTCTCTTTGCTCTGTTATCCTCTTTTCCTGCGTAAGCTCAAAAAAATTCAAGGCCAGTGAGGCGAAATACGAGGCGTTGACTAAAGAATTTGCGCGTGCACAGTCCGACCTGAAGAACTGCGAGGACTTTTCTGCAAGGCAGAAAGCGAACATGCAGACCGAGCTGGATGCCCTGAAAAAAGAAAATGCATTTTTGAAAGAAAATAATACCAATGTGCTCGGCCAGCTGAAAGATCTCTCCGTTCTCTCTGCCACCCAGGCTGAAAGCGTAAAAAAATCATTGGAAAATCTCGGCGCCAAAGACGCATATATCCAGGATCTGCAATCGGCCATGGCGAGAAAGGATTCGTTGAATATGGCCCTGGTGATGAACCTGAAAAGCGCTCTTGCTGATGTGAACGATAAAGATGTGGATATCCAGGTTGAAAAAGGCGTCGTGTTTATTAATATTTCCGATAAATTATTATTTGAAAGCGGAAGCTCGCAGGTAAACAAAAGCGCGATGACGGTGTTGGGCAAAGTGGCGCAGGTGCTGAATGCCAACCCGCAACTTGATATCCTGGTCGAAGGCCACACCGATTCGGTTCCTATTAAAACGCCCTGCATTGTTGACAACTGGGATCTGAGCGCAAAACGCGCCACTTCTGTCACAAGAATCCTCCAGAACAATTATAATATTGATCCGGCAAGAATGACCGCAGGTGGAAGAAGCCAGTATACGCCGGTCGTTTCTAACGACACTCCTGAAGGTCGCGCTGCTAATCGCCGCACGCGGATCATTATTCTGCCGCAACTGGATCAGTTCTTCAAATTACTGGAGAAGAAAAATCCTTAAATCAAAAATATAACATATGCTCTGGCAGGGTAGAAGAGAAAGCTCTAATGTCGAAGATCGCCGTGGAATCTCAGGCAAAGGGCTGGCCGTTGGCGGCGGCCTTGTGGGTATTATCGTTGTCGTAATTAATCTCCTGATGGGTGGCGATCCCTCGCAAATACCGACCGAGCTTCTTCCCGGCCAGCAGCAATCGCGACAGCTTTCTCCCGAAGAAGATTCGGCCGAAAATATGCGCGCCCACTTTGTAAAAGTGGTGCTGGCCGAAACCGAGGATGTGTGGACCAATATTTTCCAGCAAAATGGAAAGCAATACCCGGAGCCGACCCTGGTTTTGTTCCGCGACGGGATACAGTCGGCCTGTGGTATGGCGAGTTCTGCCTCCGGGCCCTTTTATTGTCCCGGCGACCAGAAATTATATATCGATCTTTCGTTTTATGAAGAGTTGCAGGATCGCTTCCACGCGCCGGGCGATTTCCCCATGGCTTATGTGGTGGCCCATGAAGTGGGTCATCATGTTCAGAAATTGCTGGGCATCTCCGACCGCCTCGACAGGGCGCGAGAAACAATGGACCGCAGCGCCTATAATAAGCTATCCGTTAAGCTTGAGCTGCAGGCCGATTTTCTGGCCGGCGTTTGGGCGCATTATGCCAATCGCGCTAAAATCCTGGAGGCCGGAGATATCGAAGAGGCGCTTACTGCTGCGAGCGCCATCGGCGACGATAAGCTGCAGCAGCAGGCGCAGGGCCGCATAGTACCGGATGCTTTTACACATGGCACTTCGGCCCAACGCGTGTACTGGTTTAAAAAAGGATTTGAAACGGGTGATATCAGGCAGGGCGACACTTTTTCTGATCCGTCGCTGAACTAATTCAGGTTTTCGGTCTGTGGGTGATGCTCCTCTACTTCGGGGTGTTCTTCCTTTTCTGAGATTTCTTTCTGCTCTTTTGTTTCCTGATCACCTGATTGGGTATCTGTTTTCGGTGCGGGGTTCCTGTTTGAAATGGTAAGCTGAAATTTCGTGTTCAGCGTTACATCAAAATCATTACCGGCGAGAAGGGTTCGTATCGCAGGCTCCTGCAACATTGCCGTAGCGAGATCGCTCGCCAGGGGCGAGCCGCTGATAATATTGGCCACGCGACCGCCTACTAGTTCGATTGTAAATTTATATCCTGCCTTTCTTCCGCTGCCTGCTCTTTCAAAATCTACGCGGTTTAGATTCAGGGTTTGGCTTCCTGCCGATGATTTTTTCATGAGAATCTTAATAATTGGCAGGTACTTATTCCAAACGTGAACGTAGATCATCAGCTCTTGTGTTTTCACGAAGGTCGGTAATATTTTTAGACTTCGTGTACAATACATGTACCCCTTCAATTAATTTCTCCATCTGCTCGTAGAAATAAATGAGGTTTATTCGCTCTCGGCTTTTCAGATTTACGAAATTTCCCGTCACCAGGGTCTTGATTCCTTCCCACATTATCCACCGGACCTGTGGCAATTGGGCATACTGAAAAAATTCTTCAATCACCATTTCAGGATTCGCGATTTCCTCATGGTTCAGTTTACGGGGATTCATTTCCCACGCTTCATGCTCTGGCATAGTCATAACACACAAATTTTTGGAGGTTAAACACAAAAAAATACCGTGATAAAACGGTGTCGGCTATTGATTAAAGCTGTTTATTTGACCCCGTAATACCATTTGCAATTTT
>JBGAJL010000052.1:0-30185 GCA_044224935.1 Flavitalea sp. | reverse complement strand
TGGTATTGGGCCGAAAGTGCGGTGCCGATTATGCTTGCAATAAAAACTAAAATAGCATACGGCATATTGAAATTAATTCTTATTGGCCAGTTGCCCGCAGGCAGCGTCGATATCCTTGCCCCGGCTGCGGCGCAGGCGTGAATTTACCCTGTTCTTTTCCAAGTGCCGCATAAATGCATCCACCACTTTTTCTTCGGGCCGTGCAAAGCTGGCATTGTCGATGGGAGTGTATTCGATAATATTAACCAGGTCGGCAGGCACCTGCCGGTATATTTTTATGAGCTCATCGGCATCTTTCAGGCTATCGTTGAAATTTTTAAATAAAATATATTCCAGCGTGATCTCATTTTTCGTTTCCTTGTAGAAATGATTTAAAGCGTCGATGAGCGCCTTTATATTATTGGTCTCATTAATGGGCATGATCTCGTTTCTTTTCTGATCATTTGCCGCATGCAGGGAGAGCGCCAGCTTAAACCTCACTTTGTCGTCGCCCAGTTGCCGGATCATTTTCGCCACACCTGCTGTAGAAACGGTAATACGTCGCGGGCTCATGCCCAGGCCGTCGGGTGCGCTTATCCGGTCAATGGCGCGCAGCACATTTTTATAGTTCAGCAGGGGCTCGCCCATGCCCATAAATACGATATTGGATAATTTCTTTCCATATATCTCCTCCGATTGCTGATTGATGAAAGCGACTTCATCGTAGATCTCATCGAAGTTCAGGTTTCGCTTGCGGTCCATATAGCCGGTGGCACAGAAACGGCAGCTCAGGCTGCAGCCCACCTGGCTCGAAACGCAGGCCGTCTGGCGGCTGTCGGTTGGTATTAAAACGCCTTCCACCATGTAGCCTTCCACGGTCTGGAACCGCGTTTTAACTGTTCCATCGGCCGATTGCTGGGTGGTATTGATGGTTAAAGTAGGCAGGGAAAAATGTTCATCCAGGGTAGCTCGGAGTTCCTTGCTCAGGTTGGTCATGTCATCGAACGAGCGGGCCTTTTTGAGCCAGAGCCATTCGTACACCTGTTTTGCGCGGAATTTCTTTTCGTTGAGGGTGGCAAAATACTGTTCCAACTCTTCCAGGCTCAGGTGCCTGATATTCTTCTTTGCCGTATCTATCATCCTGCAAAGGTATTTACATTTGCACACTTTTCCGGGTTTCACGCAAAGGCACAAAGAGTATTCACGAGGCGCAAAGAATTTTTTGCGACTTTGCGGGCAACCGGCCACTAAAAGAACCATAAATGAAAACAGCTTATATCATTGATGCAGTCCGCACCCCGGTAGGAAAATATGGCGGGTCCCTGAGTGGCTCCCGTCCTGATGATCTGCTTGCGCATGTAATCGGCGCCCTCCTCCGGCGTAATCCTTCATTGGATATCAACGCGATAGAAGATGTAATCGCCGGCGATGCCAACCAGGCAGGAGAAGATAACCGGAACGTGGCACGCATGGCCGCACTGCTGGCCGGCCTACCCGTGACGGTGGCGGGCAACACGGTAAATCGTCTTTGCGCCTCGGGCCTCCAGGCTATTATGGATGCCGGGCGGGCGATTATGTGCGATGAAGGCGAAGTGTATATCGCCGGCGGCGTCGAGAGTATGACACGGGCGCCTTTCGTGATGCTGAAACCGGCAACGGCCTGGAACAGAACGCCTGAACTGACCGATACCACCATCGGCTGGCGGTTTCCGAACGCCAGGCTCACCGCGAAATACCATCCTTATTCGATGGGTGAAACAGCGGAAAATGTGGCGGAGCAATGGAAGATTTCACGGGAGGAGCAGGATGTTTTCGCGCTGCATTCGCAGGAAAAATATTTTGCCGCGAGAGAAGCGGGAAAATTCAATGATGAAATTGTTCCCGTAGAGATCAATGGGGGCAAGGAACTATTTGCCATGGACGAACACCCGAGAAAGTCTACCATGGAAAAATTAGGGGGATTAAAACCTGCTTTCCGGAAAGCAGGCTCGGTAACGGCCGGAAATTCTTCCGGGTTAAATGATGGCGCAGCAGCTTTATTGCTGGCCAGCGCGGAGGCCGTAAAAAAATATGGGTTTAAGCCGCTGGGCCGGATCGTATCGATGGGCGTAGCCGGAGTAGACCCTTCCATCATGGGTGTCGGGCCGGTGCCGGCTATTCAAAAAGCATTACAGCGGGCCCGCCTGGATATCAGGGATATTGACCTGATCGAACTGAACGAAGCGTTTGCGGCGCAGTCGCTGGCCTGCATCAGGGACCTGGGTCTGGATACAAATAAGGTGAATGTAAACGGCGGCGCAATAGCGATCGGGCATCCGCTGGGCTGCAGTGGCGCCCGTATTTCAGCCACATTATTGCACGAGATGAAGAGAAGGGGATCGAAATATGGGCTGGCTTCCATGTGCGTGGGCGTGGGCCAGGGGGCGGCAATTGTTTATGAAAGGGTTTAGGCGCAGACCCACCCCGGCGCTGCGAACTCCCTGAAAGTTCGGCTGCGTATGCAGCGCCGCCCCTCCGGAGGAGGGGATTTAACTCCCGAATTAATAGCATCTTCGAAATAGTTAGACAGCCTGCATCATTTTTACCATAGATTCATATTTTCCCCGATACCCTATCTTCGAAATAGTTAGACAGCCTGCATCCCCTCCTGGGAGGGTCGGCGCGCAGTAGTGAGCTAAACATAAACGAATCAAGGAAGCGCCGGGGTGGGTTCCCGCACTTGCATTCAAAAATCAATTAAAATCGCGTTTCAATAATTCTTCTTTTGAAAGCTTATTCGCTTGGCCGTTACGGATGTCTTTCAATTGAATAATTCCATCTGCACCGAGCGAAGCAACAAAAGGAATATTCTTTTTCTCCGCATATTTATATTGCTTATCTGTTTTGGCATTCTCGTGAAATAATTCAGCGCGCACATTATTGCTTCTGAGTTGCTGAACCAATTTAAAAGCTTCATCTGTTTCGCCGTTATTCAGGAACATGATCTGCGTGGAAACAAAAATGGAAGCCGGAAATAAATTCATCTCTTCCAATACATCGTAGATTCTGTCTACCCCGAATGAAATACCCACTCCCGGGATATCTTTCACGCCGAATAATCCCGTAAGATCATCATACCTGCCGCCGCCGCCAATACTGCCCATATTCACCTGGGCAGGCGCTTTGGCTTCGAATATGATGCCGGTGTAATAATTCAATCCCCTGGCGAGGGTGAAGTCGATATGCAATGGAATGGTGGTGCTGATCCGTGATAAAATAAATTGCAATTCTTCCAGTCCCTTATTTGCCTGCACACTGTTCCCCAGCAGGTCGGCGGCCTGTTTTAATTTCGAATGATTATCACCTGAAATGTGCAGGTATTTTTCAATAACAGCAACCTGTTCACCGGTAATTCCTTTTGCCGATAATTCTTCTTTCACTTTATCCAGGCCGATCTTGTCCAGCTTGTCGATCGCGATGGTGATCGCTGGCATGTTATCGATGCCGCCGCATTTTTCGGCGAGGGCCACCAGTATTTTTCTTGAATTGATTCGTAATTCATAACCCTCAAGGCCAAGCGCAGTAAAAACGTTGTGGTAAATATGTACCAGTTCCACTTCGTTCAGTAAGGAAACGCTGCCCACCACGTCGGCATCGCATTGGTAAAACTCGCGGTATCTGCCGCGCTGGGGCCGGTCGGCCCGCCACACGGGCTGTATCTGGTACCGTTTAAAGGGGAAGTTCAGCTGTCCGTGGTTCATCGCCACATACCGGGCAAAGGGAATGGTCAGATCGTATCGCAGCGCCCGCTCGGTAAAATTCCGGTCGTTGCGCCCGGTGATGATATTATTGAACCCGGCCCGGGCTTTTTCGAGGTTTTTGGGATCGTTTAATCCGTTGTTCAGTATTTTGAAGATGAGTTTATCGCCTTCTTCTCCATATTTGCCCATCAGTGTTTCCAGGTTTTCCATGGCGGGCGTTTCGAGTGGCTGAAAGCCATAAAGCTCAAAAATGTTCCGGATGATATTTAATATATAGTTGCGCTTTCTGACTGTTTCCGGCCCAAAGTCACGGGTGCCCTGTGGCAGCGTTGGTTTCGACATGGCGCAAAAATAAATTGGTTTAAAACAAATTCTTACCTTCCAGCCTTATAATTATTGTATGGACGTCGATTATGATGAGAAAAGAAAAAGGGCCTATGCCAACCGTCGTTCCTTTATGGACATCGGAATGGGCATCATTTATGCAGTAGTGGGTGGGTTTTTGTGCTTTTCTGAAATTTTCGGATTCGCTATGGAAAATTCTTATAAACCCTTCTCATATATATTCGGGGGTATCTGCCTGGTGTATGGCGGTTTCCGGATTTACAGGGGAGTGAAAAAGAATTATTTTAATTAAAACTTGATTAATTTTTGGAACGTTTTGGTTTTATACGCGCTGTTGTTGTGGCAGGATTTTTAATTTCGGGCTGTGGCGGATCGGATTCCGGCAGGAAGATGGAAACCAATACTTCCGGCAGCATACAGATCAGCGTGGATGAGTCTTTCAAGCCCGTTATTGATTCGCAGCTGCAGGTATTCGAGGCGCTGCATCCCGATGCGCATATAACGATTCATTATAAGCCGGAAGCGGAATGTCTGAAGGACCTGAATAATGACAGTATCCGGATGGTGATCGTTACCCGCAACCTGTCTGATACCGAAGAAGATGCGCTGCAAAAAAAGCTTAATTATCCGCCGCGGTCCGGCGCCATTGCCTATGATGCCATCGCGGTGCTGGTAAATAATAAATCGAAGGATACCACTTTTACCATGCAGGACATCCGTTCGATTGCACAGGGAACGAGCGGTTATAAATATAAAATGCTGCTCGATGGAACCACTTCAACGAGCACCGTGCGGTTTGTAACCGATAGCCTGCTGTTGAAGCAGCCGATGTCGCCAAATATTGTCGCAGCAAAAAATAGCGAGGCGGTAATTGACTATGTATCAGCCAATAACGATGCCATCGGACTGGTTGGGGTGAGCTGGGTAGGAAATAAGCATGATCCGCAGGCGATCAGTTTTCTGAACAGGGTGAAAATCGCGGCGATTGAATGCCGCGGCTGCAATGGCACCTATGTTAAGCCTTACCAGGCCAATATTGCGCAGGGAAGATATCCGATGGTACGCACTTTGTATTATATCCTGAAAGAAAATTACGACGGGGTGGGCAGCGGATTTACAAATTTCCTCATCTATGAAAAAGGTCAGTTGATTTTCCAGCATGCTTACCTGGTGCCGGCCAGGATGTCATTTGAAGTGAAAAACATGGAAATCGCGGAATAATTTTTTGAAACCCGGGTAAAAAATATATTTACAAAATAAAAAATACGGAAAGTACAATGATCAAACGTGTATTAGGCCTGTTAGCAGTTGCAACGGTTATGGCCAATGGATTAATGGCGCAAAGCGTCGCCGATGGCAAGAAGTTTATGTATTACGAACGCTTTCAGAGCGCAAAGGATGCCTTTCAGAAAATACTGGCCTCCAATCCCAACGACGTAGCCGCTACCTATTACCTGGGCCAGGTGTATCTGAATGCACCGCAGGGCCAGCGGGATTCTGCCGCTGCAGCCAATCTTTATCAAAAAGCATTGGCTACTAACGCAAATGCACCCTTGCTGCTTGCAGGAATGGGCCAGATACTGCTGATGCAGGGAAAGAAAGAAGAAGCACGCCAGCAATTTGAAACAGCGCTGAATTTGTCGAAAGGGAAAGATGTTGAAGTGCTGAACGCTATTGGTGCAGCCAACGTAAAACCCAGACTTGGCGACGCCACTTACGCTATTGAAAAACTGAACCAGGCCACCCAGGTAAAGAGATTCAATGACCCCAACACCTATTTAATTATGGGCGATGCTTACCGTAAGCTGATCGATGGCGGGAATGCCGTTACCTCTTACAATAAGGCGCTCGAATTAAACCAGAAGCTGGCGGCAGCCAAAACGAAGATCGGAAGAGTTTATCTTACTCAGAACAACTCCGAATACTTTCTGCCTGCTTTTGAGGAAGCTACCCAGATGGACCCGGCGTATGCACCGGCTTATTTTGAATTATTCTATTACTGGTATTACCGCGATGTAAATAAGGCGGGTCAGTATCTCGATAAATATATCGCCAATACCGACCAGGGACCTGAAACCGAATATATCAAAACCGACTACACTTACGCTAAAGGAGATTTTGCCGGTGCACAGCACAGGTGAGGTGCACAGGCAAGAGCGCGGCAACTGATTTCCCAGTATGGCGAGAACGTGAATCCCAGGATGTACAGGATGATCGCTTATACATCCGACACACTGGGCGATGCAAACGCTGCCAGGGACGCCATGGACACTTTCCTTGTAAAGGCTGACAGCGACCAGGTAAAACCGCAGGATTACGAAGAGCTCGCCAGGATTTATTCCAAGATCCCGGGATCAGATTCACTTGTTTATCTCAACTATAGCAAGGCGATAGAAATGGATACCGTAGCTACCGAAAGAGCCAAGCTGATCCAGAATGCTGCCGATCTCGCAAAAGCTGCGGGTAACAAACACCTCCAGGCTATGTGGTTAGGCACCGCCTATAAACTTGATAAAGATCCAAGCGCAAGAGACCTGTACAATTGGGCCTATGCACATTACCTGGCTGGTGATTACACTATTTCTGACAGCCTGTTCTGCGGAGTGTATATTCCAAAGTATCCCGATCAGATCTTCGGTTATCTGTGGTGCGCAAGATCGAAACAGGCGCAGGATACCAGCATGGAGAAAGGACTGGCGCTGGAGGCATATAAAACACTTGCACAGAAAGCGATCGAGCTTGACACCACGGCCGATAAGAAATATAAACCTTATGCAATCAACGCCAATTTCTACCTGGTGTCGTATTATAATGATATCGCCAAACAAAAAGACACGGCTATCTTTTATACTAAGAAAGTGCTGGAGATAGACCCCACCAACGAAAATGCGATTAATGTGCTGAAGATCCTTACCGCACCGCCAAAGAAAGCGGCACCGGTTGCCCCGGCCAAATCGAGTTCCACAAAGCCGGCAGCGCACAAGCCCAAAGCTCCCGTGAAAAAGAAGTAAATTGGGAACAACGATATAAGACTGAGAAAGTACCAATTAAGATCCCCGGCTATTGTTCGGGGATCTTTCATTTAGACGGCCGCTGGTGAAATCCATTTCATAACTAATTAATTCCCTAATCGGTTGTAAATCCAAACACCCTTCGTAATTTTGTCATCGTTTGGTAAAACGGCTAACAGATTAAATTTTTCTTTCATGAGTTTATACCTTTTACAGGCTGCTACAAAAGGCATCGAAAGCGCGTATTGGTATATTCCCGTAGGCTTGCAATTACTCTTTGCGATCCTTTTTGTAGGCGCGATGATGGGGGTTACGCACCTGCTGGGGCCCGCCCGTAAAACCAAAGACAAACTTGTGAATTTCGAAAGTGGTATCAGCAGTCATGGCAATGCCCGGCAGCCGATAGCTATCAAATACTTCCTCATCGCCATTCTGTTTGTTTTGTTCGATGTGGAAGTGATTTTTTTCTATCCCTATGCGGTGAATTTTAAAACGCTGGGATGGAACGGGTTTCTCGCGGTAATAATGTTTGTAGCATTTTTCCTTTGCGGATTTATCTACATCATTAAGAAGGGCGCGTTGAAATGGGAGGATTGAGATAAGTTAAAAGTAAAAACTCAAAACTTAAAAGTGAGTACGCTCCTGATTTTTAAGTTTTAACTTTTCCACTTTTAACTTCAAGCAGAGGGTTAAAACATAAAACAGTTTAAAATGGCACGTCCGGTTCAATATAATCTTTCAGGCGAAACGAATGCAAAGCTGGTGAAGGAGGGCCCCGAGGGGCTGGAAGGAGAAGGGTTTTTTGCAACCAACCTCGACAAGGTAGTAGGCCTCGCGCGAAAAAATTCGATCTGGCCACTGCCATTTGCGACATCCTGCTGCGGTATCGAATTCATGGCTACTATGGGTGCTCACTACGACCTGGCGCGCTTTGGTTCGGAGCGGGTGGGCTTCTCGCCGCGTCAGTGTGATCTTTTAATGGTGATGGGCACCATTGCCAAGAAAATGGGCCCGGTTGTGAAGCAGGTTTATCTCCAGATGGCCGAGCCCCGCTGGGTGCTGGCAATGGGAGCGTGTGCATGCAGCGGTGGTATTTTCGATTCGTACAGTGTATTGCAGGGTATCGACCAGATCATCCCCGTGGACGTTTATATTCCGGGATGTCCTCCAAGACCTGAAGCAGTGATCGACGGTATTTTGAAGATACAGCACCTGGTGGGTAATGAGAGCCTGAGAAGAAGAAATGGCGAGCGATATAAAGAATTAATGAACAGCTACGGCATTCAATAAAACTTAAAAGTGAAAAATTTAAAACGTAAAAGTAATCACCCGCTTATCCGTTTTATCTTTTGACTTTTACCTTTTGATTTATGAGTCTGACGAACGAAAGAATTAAAGAACGATTAGTCGAAAAATTTCCCGACCAGGTAACCGGTTTTACGGAGCCCTATGGTATGCTCACTTTTGAAGCTCCGAAAGAGATGAACCTGAAAGTATTGCAGTTTCTTTTCGAAGATGAAGAGTTGAAATTCAGATTTCTTACCGATCTGCAGGCCGTGCATTATCCTAACCAGAAAGACAGAGAGCTGGCTGTTGTATATCATCTTCATAACCTGGAAGATAATGTGCGCATCCGGTTTAAAATATTTACGGCCGTCGGCAATCCCGATGTGTTTACTGCGACGAAATTATTTGCTGCGGCAAACTGGATGGAGCGCGAGACGTACGATTTTTATGGAGTGAATTTTGTCGGTCATCCGAATCTGAAAAGAATACTGAACGTGGATGAGATGGATTATTTTCCGATGAGAAAAGAGTATCCGCTCGAAGAAGGTACAAGAGTGGATAAAGACGATCAGATGTTTGGCAGATAGATCCGGATGAAAAACTAATTAACATGTCTGAGCACCATATAAATTTACCCGAAGGTTCAATTGGAAAGCATACTACCACGCTTAACCTGGGCCCTACGCATCCTGCAACACACGGCGTTTTCCAGAATATCCTGGAACTGGATGGAGAGCGTATCGTTTCGGCAGACTCAACAGTAGGTTACATTCACCGGGCTTTTGAAAAAATTGCGGAGAGAAGACCTCTTTACCAGATTACTCCGCTGACAGACCGGTTAAATTACTGCTCCTCGCCCATTAATAATATGGGCTGGCACCTCACCTGCGAAAAACTTCTGGGCATAAAAACGCCCAAGCGCGTCGATTATTTACGAATAATTATCATGGAGCTGGCGCGCATTTCGGATCACCTGATCTGTAATTCGATCGTGGGCGTGGATGCGGGTGCTTTTACAGGATTTTTATATGTGATGCAGTACCGCGAGCTTATCTATGAGATATATGAAGAGATTTGCGGATCACGGCTCACCACCAATATCGGCCGCATCGGCGGTTTTGAAAGAAATTTTTCGGCTAAAGCATTTGAGAAATTAGAAAAGTTCCTGAACGAATATCCTGCTGTTCTTAAAGAGTTCAACAAATTGTTCCGCCGAAACAGGATATTTATGGAGCGCACCATGGGATGCGGACCTATCAGCGCCGAACGTGCGCTGAACTACGGATTCACGGGCCCCAACCTGCGTGCAGCTGGCGTGGATTATGATGTTCGCGTACATACGCCTTACAGCAGTTATGAAGACATCGAATTTACCGTTCCCGTCGGAAGCACGGGCGATTGTTATGATCGTTTCCTGGTGCGAGACGAAGAAATGTGGCAATCGATAAGCATCATTGAACAGGCCTACAGAAAGGTGCAGGCGTTCAAGGGTGCCGAATCAGAAATATATCATGCCGATACGCCGGAATATTATCTTCCCGAGAAGAAAGACGTGTATACCAAGATGGAGGCCCTGATCTGGCATTTTAAAATTATAATGGGAGAGATTGAGATACCGCCCGGGGAAGTGTATATGAGCGTGGAAGGCGGCAATGGAGAGTTGGGATTTTACCTGGTCAGCGATGGAGGAAGATCGCCATACCGCCTGCATTTCAGGAGACCATGCTTTGTTTATTACCAGGCATATGAAGAACTGGTAAAAGGAGGCATGCTCAGTGATGCGGTGATTACGATGAGTAGCCTGAACCTGATCGCGGGAGAAATGGATGCGTAAATAACTTATAAAATGTTCTCAGAAAATAAATTAAAGGAAGCAGAAAAGATCATCGCCCGCTATCCCGAGGGAAGGCAGAAAAGTGCGTTATTGCCTTTGCTGCATCTTGCACAGGAGGAATCCGGGGGCTGGCTCGACGTGCCGGTGATGGATTATGTCGCTTCATTATTGAAGATAGAACCGATTGAAGTGTATGAAGTGGCGACATTCTATTCAATGTATAATTTAAAGCCGGTCGGGAAATACATGTTTGAAGTGTGCCAGACAGGACCCTGTATGCTGAACGGCAGCGATGAAATAATCGAATATATCAAACAGCGGTTAGGTATCAACGTGGGTGAGACAACCAGCGACGGCATTTTCACGCTGAAAACAGTCGAGTGCCTCGGCGCCTGCGGTTATGCGCCGATGATGCAGTTGGGAAAAACATACCGCGAGCATCTGACGAAAGAGAAAGTTGATGATATTATAAATGAGTTGAGAAGTAAAAATTTAAAAGTTGAAAGTGAAAACTAAGTCGATAGGCTCACTTTACTTTTCACTTTTTACTTTTCACTTTTAACTTAGTTATGGGCAGAAAAGTTTTATTAGACAAGATAGGGGTGGAAGGCATCAGGTATTTTGATGCTTACCGGAAAAACGGAGGCTATGCTTCCGTGGAGAAGGCTTTTAAGATGTCGCCGAATGATATTGTTGAAGAAGTGAAGAAAAGCGGGTTGAGAGGAAGAGGCGGTGCGGGCTTTCCCACGGGCATGAAGTGGAGCTTCCTGGCAAAGCCCGAAGGCATGTCCCGCTACCTCGTATGCAATGCTGATGAATCGGAGCCCGGTACTTTCAAAGACCGGTTCCTGATGGAATTCATTCCGCACCTGCTCATAGAAGGATTGATTGTTTCTTCGTTTGCGTTAGGTTCCAACAACACATACATATATATACGCGGCGAATATGCCTGGATCGTTGATATACTGGAACAGGCCATAGAAGAAGCGAGAAATAATGGATTTCTCGGAAAAAATATTTTAGGCTCCGGCTTCGACTGTGAAATTTATGTGCAGCGTGGGGCAGGGGCATATATCTGCGGTGAAGAAACGGCACTCCTCGAAAGCCTCGAGGGAAAAAGAGGAAATCCCAGGATCAAGCCCCCGTTTCCTGCGGTAAAAGGATTATGGGATTGCCCTACGGTAGTTAATAATGTGGAAACGCTGGCGGCTGTGGTGCCCATCCTCAACATGGGTGGTGAAGAATATGCGAAGCTCGGCGTGGGAAAATCTACCGGTACCAAATTAATTTCCGCCTGCGGCAATATTAATAAGCCCGGTGTGTATGAGATCGACATGACGATCTCCGTTGAAGAATTTATCTATTCCGATGAATATTGCGGCGGCATCGCAAATGGAAAAAAATTAAAAGCCTGCATTCCCGGAGGTTCATCGGTGCCCATTCTTCCTGCCAGTCTTTTATTAAAAACGGCAAAGGGGGAAACGAGAATGATGACCTATGAAAGCCTTGCCGACGGCGGTTTTCAGACGGGCTCGATGATGGGCTCCGGCGGATTTATTGTGCTGGATGAAGATCAGTGCGTGGTTCGTCACACGATGACGCTCGCGCGTTTCTACCGGCATGAGAGCTGCGGGCAGTGTTCGCCATGCAGGGAAGGAACGGGGTGGATGGAAAAGATTCTGAAGAATATTGAATGCGGTAAGGGAAAGATGAGCGATATCGACCTGCTCTGGGATATCCAGCGCAAGATCGAAGGAAATACGATTTGCCCGTTGGGCGATGCAGCGGCATGGCCTGTTGCAGCGGCGATCCGGCATTTCAGAGATGAATTTGAATGGCATGTTTTAAATCCGGAAGAATCACAGAAACGGAATTATGGATTGGCGCATTATGCGGATGAAAGGGTTGCGACGATAAGTTAAAAGTGAAAACTTAAAACTTAAAAAAAGTTGGAAGAGACTGGTAGAATTTATGATATAAAGCTTAGATGCTATCAATTTTCCAAAAAAATAGTTCTTTTTATAGGTCAATATGAATTTAAAAGAATTTATTATTCAATAATTGACCAATTATTGAGGAGTGCGACTTCTATCGGAGCAAATGTTATTGAGGCAAAATCCGGTAATTCAAAAAAGAATTTACTGAGCTTTTTCTCAATAGCCCTGAGATCGGCAAATGAAACGAAATACTGGCTTTGTTTGATACGAGACACTTTAGGGGTTGAAAAAATAGAAATAAATCGATTGATTAAAGAGGCAAATGAGATTTCAAAAATATTGGCTAAATCGATTTTGACTATAAAGAAAAACATTGAAGTTTAGTCAATTTTGACTTTTAACTTTAAACTTTTAAGTTGAATGGCAGAAGAAAAGAAATTATTTACTGTAACAATAGACAACATCACCGTGCAGGTGGAGCCGGGTACGAGCATACTGAATGCTGCGAGAAAGATCGGCGGTGATGTGGCGCCCCCGGCTATGTGTTATTATTCCACGCTAAAAGGAAGTGGTGGAAAATGCCGTACCTGCCTGGTGGAAGTAGCCGCAGGCTCAACGGCCGACCCGAGGCCTATGCCCAAGCTGGTAGCCAGCTGCCGTACCAACGTAATGGATGGCATGGTGGTAAAAAATATTACCAGCGAAAAAGTGATCGATGCAAGAAAGGGCGTGGTGGAATTTCTACTGATTAATCATCCGCTCGATTGCCCGATCTGCGACCAGGCCGGCGAATGTTCGCTGCAGGATCTCAGCTACGATCACGGAAAGGAAGGCACCCGCTTCGAATTTCCCAAGCGCATATTCCAGAAACATAACCTCGGCCCGTATATCCAGTTGCACATGACGCGATGCATTCTCTGTTATCGCTGCGTGTATGTGGCAGACCAGCTTACGCAAAAACGCGAGCATGGGATACTCGACCGCGGCGACCATTCAGAGATAGCCACCTATATCGAGAAAGCATTGGATAATGATTTCATCGGTAATGTGATCGATGTCTGTCCCGTGGGCGCGCTTACCGACAGAACGTTCCGCTTTAAAAACCGCGTATGGTTTTTAAAACCAATGGATGCACATCGCGACTGCCCCAAATGCAGTGGCAAAGTGACCCTGTGGAACCGTGGTGAAGAAGTGTTCCGCGTAACTGCAAGGAAGGACCAGTGGGGAGAAGTGCACGACTGGATCTGTAACGAGTGCCGCTTTGAAAAAAAGCACGTCAACGACTGGGTGATTGAAGGACCTACACTGATCAACAGGCATTCGGTTATTTCGCAGGGGCATTATGTGGGTACGGTAAAGCCCGACGAAACCATCCGGGAAGTGATGGGAAGAGAACCCCGGTTATTAATGAATATTCATAGTGTGAGTGAAGTAAACAGACCCGATATCGATCTTTCACAGATCCCCGGGCCCGCGACGGGAGAGGTGTTTGAAAAGGAAACGACTGAACAACTTAAAAGTTAAAAGTAAAAACTTAAAAATGAAGATTCCAGCTTTTTTGACTTTTAACTTTTGACTTTTAACTTATAAATTTTATCATGAGCGTATTACTCGCTATAGATTGGGGATTTATTATCGAGAAACTCGTGCTGATCGCGGGCATTATCTCCATTTCACTTGTTATCGCGATGTATGAAACGTACGCCGAGAGAAAAGTGGCGGCGGTGATGCAGGACAGGCGCGGACCTAACCGCGCCGGGCCCTTCGGGATATTGCAACCTCTTGCCGATGGGCTGAAGCTGTTCATGAAGGAAGAGATCATCCCCAATAATTCCAATAAATTTTTATTTGTGCTGGGTCCCTGCCTCGCAATGCTCACTGCGATGATGACCTCCGCCGTAATTCCCTGGGGCGACAGAATTCATTTTACATTATTCGGGCAGGACAGGTATGTAGACCTGCAGATAGCCGATATCAATATCGGGATATTATATGTGTTCGGCGTAGTGAGCATGGGTGTGTATGGCGTTTTGATTGGTGGCTGGGCCTCAAATAATAAATTTTCATTAATGGCCGCACTGAGGGGCGCATCACAGGTGATTTCGTATGAATTGCCCATGGGCCTTTCCTTAATTGCATTATTGATGCTGACCGGCTCATTGAAAATGAGTACTATAGTGGGCGGGCAGATCGATAGCTGGTATTATGTAGCCTATCAGCCACTCGGGTTTTTTATTTTCCTGGTCTGCGCTTTTGCAGAATGTAACCGCACCCCTTTCGATCTTTCCGAAGCGGAAAGTGAATTGAACTTCGGTTATCACCAGGAGTATTCTTCCATGAAACTTGGATTTTATTTATTCGCGGAATATGTGAACATGTTTGTGAGCAGCGCTGTGATGGTAACCTTGTTCTGGGGCGGATATGACATTCCGTTCGTGAACGATGCGGCATTGGTGAAGAGCATGGGCTATAATATCACGGCGTTGTTGCAGGGTTTGTCGTTATTTATTAAAGTGGCAATATTCATATTCACCTTTATGTGGGTGAGATGGACGATACCGAGATTCCGGTATGATCAGCTGATGAG
This sequence comes from Flavitalea sp., assembly GCA_044224935.1. GTDB lineage: Bacteria > Bacteroidota > Bacteroidia > Chitinophagales > Chitinophagaceae > Flavitalea. Next base: position 15,465 of record JBGAJL010000052.1, on the reverse strand, counting down.
CCTGGGATGGAAAGCGCTGATTCCCTTGTCGCTGCTGAATATGATCGTCACCGCACTGGTGATATTGCTTAAACAAAATGGTTGGAGATTTTAATTAATTTTGAACATGCAGTCATTAACAAACAGGGTGCGACCGGTGGAGAGAAAGCCAATGACATGGCTTGAAAGGCTGTATATCTGGAATATCGCGAAAGGGATGGCCATTACGCTGAAGCATGTATTTACAAGAAAAGCCACCATCAGTTACCCGGAACAGAAAAGAGAATTCAGCCCCGTATTCAGGGGCCTGCAGATATTGAACAGGGATGAAGAGGGTCGTGAAAACTGCACGGCGTGCGGACTGTGTGCCGTGGCCTGCCCTGCCGAAGCCATTACAATGGAAGCCGCCGAGCGCCTGCCCGGTGAAGAGCATTTATACAGGGAGGAAAAATATGCAGCAGTATATGAGATCAACATGCTGCGCTGCATTTTCTGCGGATTGTGTGAAGAAGCCTGCCCCAAGGATGCCATCTATCTCAGCGCAACGTTCGCTCATTCTTATTATCAGCGTAAAGGTTTTATATATGGAAAGGAAGATCTTCTGATACCTAATCCGAAGGAAGATCCGGAAGGTTATAAAAAGGCGCTGGGAAAAAGAGGCAGGAACAAACCAGCAACGAATTGATCATGAACGCAACTGATGTTTTGTTTTATTTTTTGAGTGCGCTTGCCATCGGCAGCGCTGTGTTGGTAGTGCTCAGCAAGAGTCCCGTTCACAGCGTGTTGTGGCTCATCGTTACTTTTTTTGCCATTACAGGGCATTATATTTTAATGAACGCGCAGTTTCTCGGTATCGTTAACCTGATCGTATATGCCGGCGCCATCATGGTATTGTTCCTGCACGTGATCATGCTGATGAATCTTAACACAGAATCGGAACCGCAGAAAAATAAGTGGCTGAAGATAGCAGGCATTGTCGCCGGCGGATGCTTATTGCTTGTGATGGTGGCCGCATTGAAAAATGCAGAGGTAAAAGGCATGGGCACAGAGCTGAAGACGGGCGATATAGGCCTGATACAGCAACTGGGCAAATCGTTGTTCACCGACTACGTGGTGCCCTTCGAAATCAGCAGCATTTTATTTTTAAGCGCCATGGTAGGGGTGGTGGTGATCGGAAAAAAATAACCAGCAAGTAATTATGCCAGTAGAACGTTACATTTTTCTTTCAATTGCATTATTCTGCATCGGTATTGCAGGGGTGCTGATACGCCGTAATGCGATCATCGTATTTATGTGTATCGAGTTAATGCTGAATGCCGTGAACCTGATGCTGGTGGCATTTTCCAAAATGCATCACCTGAAAGGAGCGGCTGCGAATGTGTCGGCCGGTATCGACGGACAGTTATTTGTATTTTTTATAATGGTGGTAGCAGCCGCGGAAGTGAGCGTGGGTCTGGCAATTATTGTCATGATGTTCCGCAACGTGCATTCAGTGGATATTAATTTCCTGAACAGGCTGAAACATTAATTTATTTATGAAGCAATTAGTTTACCTGGTTCCTTTGTTTCCGCTGATCGGTTTTTTATTAAACGGGCTGTTCAGGAAATCGTTTTCCAAAGCCGTTACCGGTGTAATTGGCTGCGGCGTTATCCTGGCTTCGTTTGTCGTCTCAGCGATGCTGTTCAATGGCGTGGTGCACGGAGAAGTGTACGATCCCATATTATTTGATTTTATCACTGTTGGAAAATTATCGATACCATTCGCTTTCCAGGTAGATCAGCTCTCATCTGTTTTCTTATTGATCATCACCGGCGTTGGCTTTTTAATTCATCTCTATTCCACTGCATATATGCGCAGTGAGCGCTCTGAGCATTTTGCCCGGTATTTTGCCTATCTCAACCTGTTCGTGTTCTCCATGCTTCTGCTGGTGCTGGGGTCGAATTTCGTGATTATGTTCATCGGCTGGGAAGGCGTGGGCCTCTGTTCTTATTTATTGATCGGGTTCTGGTTTAAGAATAATTCCTACAATGATGCGGCGAAGAAGGCTTTTATTATGAACCGCATCGGTGATTTCGGATTTCTGCTTGCCATATTCTGGATCATCCAGCAATTCGGCAGTGTCACTTTCACCGATGTATTTCTTAAAGCATCACACCTGAAGATGGGTTCACTGGTGCTTACCGGCATTACGCTGTTATTATTTCTCGGGGCAACCGGTAAATCGGCACAGATACCGTTATATACCTGGCTTCCCGATGCGATGGCCGGTCCCACGCCCGTGTCTGCCCTGATCCATGCCGCCACGATGGTAACGGCAGGCATATATATGATAGCCCGCAGCAATGTGATGTATACGCTGGCGCCTGTTTCGCAGACTGTTGTCGCCATTATCGGATTGGTGACAGCGATTTTTGCGGCAACGATCGCACTGAAACAAAACGATATTAAAAAAGTGCTGGCCTATTCTACCGTGAGCCAGTTGGGATATATGTTTGTGGGATTAGGTGTGGGCGCTTATACCGGTGCGGTATTTCATGTGATGACGCACGCTTTTTTCAAGGCATTGTTATTCCTTGGCGCCGGTTCCGTTATCCATGCCATGCACCATGAACAGGATATCCGCAATATGGGCGGATTGAAAAAACATTTGCCCATCACCCATATTACTTTCCTGATCGCGTGTATTGCCATAGCGGGCATTCCGCCATTTTCCGGTTTTTTCTCGAAAGATGAAATACTTGCAGCCGCATGGTCGGTGAATAAAATATATTATATCGTGGGCGTAATTGGCGCCATGCTTACTGCATGGTATATGTTCAGGTTATACGCCACCACATTCCTTGGAAAATTCCGGGGCAGCGCGGATCAGCACGATCATCTGCATGAGAGCCCCGCGGCAATCACCATTCCACTCGTGATTCTGGCACTGCTTGCTATTGCCGGCGGATGGATTGGCATCCCTGAGGTATTAGCGCCGAACGCACACCTGCTGGAGCATTTCCTTCACCCGGTATTCGCGACATCTGAAACGCTAAAAGCTACTCATCACCCAAGTCATTCCACCGAATGGATGCTGATGGGAGTTTCGGTAGCGGGTGCGCTGATCGCTGCCATTGCAGCATGGACACGATTCAGCAGGAGGCCCGATCTCGGCGAAGCGAAAGGTTTCGGCAAACTGCTTGAAAATAAATGGTACGTAGACGAATTGTACGACAGGATAATTGTAAAACCGGTAAACGCGCTCGGCAGCTTTTTCAACAGGCAGGTTGAAAGGGGAATTATCGACTGGCTGGTGAATGGTTCCGGAAAGCTGGTGCAGTATGGCAGCCGCCAGATGAGATGGGTGCAGAGCGGGCAGGTAGGTAATTATGTATTATTGATGGTGCTGGGCATGCTGGTGTTTTTTGTTGTGCAGTTCTTTATTAAAAAATAATTGATGATACCTTTTTTACTCATAGCTATTCCTTTGATCAGCGGGCTGCTCTCCTTCTTTATTACCAATGAAAGAAGTGCGCGCATGTGGTCGCTGGGATCATCGTTGATCACGCTGGTAGTGTTGGTGGCGGGAATTAAGTTTTTCAGCACTCATGACGATTTGTTTTATCATCATGAATGGATGGCTGGTTTCGGCAGCAGCTTTTCCATTGGCCTCGACGGAATGGGTAAGGTGGTTTGCCTGTTAACAGCTATTTCTTTTCCTGTAATATTTCTCTCTACCTGGAGACGTCATTATACCAGGCCGAACAATTTTCATGCGCTGATGTTGCTGGTGCAGGCGGGAATGATGGGTGTATTTGTTTCTTTCGATGCCTTATTATTTTATTTCTTCTGGGAGCTTGCGCTGATACCCACATATTTTCTCTGTTCGATATGGGGTGCCGAAAGAAGGATTCCCGTCACTTTCAAATTCTTCGTGTACACTTTTATCGGTTCGCTGTTTATGCTGATCGGGATTATTTATATATATACCAAAACCCCCGATCAGTCGTTTGCCATCGAATCTTTTTATAAGGCTACCCTGTCCTATAAGGAACAGCTCTGGGTTTTCTGGATCATGTTCGCGGCCTTTGCGGTTAAGATGCCAATATTTCCATTTCATACCTGGCAGCCGGATACTTATGAGCAGTCGCCCACCGCGGTTACCATGGTGCTGAGCGGCGTGATGGTGAAAATGGGCGTATTCGGATTGCTGCGCTGGCTGGTGCCGGTAGTTCCTGCAGGTACTTGGATCTGGGGTGATACGGTATCGTTGCTGGCGGTGACGGGAATGATCTATGCCTCATTAATTGCGATGCGGCAGGATGACCTGAAACGGCTGGTGGCTTATTCGAGTATCGCCCACATGGGCCTGATGTGCCTGGCTATCTTCACTTCGCATGAATATGGCATGCAGGGGGTGATGATACAGATGTTTAATCACGGTATCAATATTATTGGATTATGGATCGTGGTGGAATTGATCGAAAGACAATTCAAGACGAGAAAAATGTCGGAGCTCGGCGGCATTGCCCAGCGTGCGCCTGTGCTGGCCACGATGCTTGTGATCGTGGCCCTGGGGAATGTGGCACTGCCCTTAACAAATGGTTTTGTGGGTGAGTTCCTGATGTTTGCCGGCGTGTTTAATTCAACCGTGAGCACCTACAGCGCTGCCTTTGCAGCTGTGGGGCTGATAACAATAATACTTTCCGCAGTGTACACATTAAACATGCTGCAAAAAGTATTGTATGGAGAAACGAGCAGGGCGACAGCGGGTACGAAGGATATTAAATTGAATGAGAAACTGGTGCTGGCCGTTGTGGTACTATTGATCATCGCGGTAGGGGTATATCCCAAGCCGATGCTTGAATTGTCACAATCAACCGTTGATACTATTTTATCAAAAATGGTATTAAAACATCCGTAAGGAAGGAGATCAATAAATTTTATGAATGCAATTATAATATCGGCTGTCTGGGGAGTGATCATGATGTTTACCGGGATACTGGCTAAGCGTCGTGAACTGGTGAATGGAGTGGCCATAATCGGAATCATCGCTTTGCTGATTGCCAATATCGCGGAGATGCAGGGCAATTTATTTTTTCATTTCGACACCCGCAATATGCTGGTGTTCGACAGTTTCTCCTTACTGTTCACTTCGGTGATGTTTGCTACGGTATTGTTTTATTTTCTTATTTCCGGAAAAGATATTCTTAAAGTGGGGCCGGATGGCGCTGAATATTATGCGCTTATCTTTTTTATATTATCAGGCGTGGTGCTGGTGGCTTCGTTCAACACCCTGCTCATCCTGTTCCTCGGCATCGAGATCATGTCGATTCCTTTATATATTTTAACAGGCAGCGACAAACGCAATCTGAAAAGCAATGAAGCCTCATTGAAATATTTCCTGATGGGTGCTTTCTCCACCGGTTTGATGCTGATGGGTATAGCGCTGGTATATGGTGCGAAAGGCAGTTTTGCCCTGGACGTTATCGCAACGGGTAATGCCACGCTGACGCCGATGATGTCGGCCGGATTGTTGCTGTTGCTGTTTTCGATGGCGTTTAAAGTTTCGGCCGCTCCCTTTCATTTCTGGACACCGGACGTATATGATGGTGCGCCGGGCGTGTTCACTTCTTTCATGGCAACGATTGTGAAAGCTGCGGGCTTTATCGCTTTTATCCGCCTGTTTAAAAATGGTTTTGGCGAAGCGCACGCGCAATGGCAAACGATCATGGCCATCATTACTGCCGCTACTTTATTTATTGGCAATATCACCGCCGTATTTCAACAGAGCGTGAAAAGAATGCTGGCTTATTCCAGTATTTCGCAGGCGGGCTTTATGATGTTTGCGCTGGTGTCGCTGAACGATATGGGAATGGAGGGGCTGCTGTTTTATACGGGTGCGTATTCTGTTGCCACTATCGGTGCATTTGCCATACTGATCCGCATGAAGGATTATACGTATGAAGGATTTAACGGCCTGGGAAAACATCATCCGGTGCTGGCGGCTGCCATGTCGGTGTTTATGTTTTCGCTGGCAGGCATACCGGCAACGGCGGGCTTCCTGGGGAAATTTTATATGCTTTCGGCTGCTGTAAACGCCGGTAAGCTCCTCTGGCTGGTTATTTTTGGGATCGTTTGTGCCGCCATCAGCGTTTATTATTATTTCCGCGTTATACAGGCAATGTATTTTAAGGAGGGCCCGCGCCAGAGCATCGAAGCCGGTCCCGGCTTCCGTATACTGCTTATCATCGCGGCTCTTGCGATTATCTATTTCGGCCTCTTCCCCGAAACACTAACCGATCTGCTTTATTATTTTATTTAGCTAGTTTTCGCGCAAAGGTGCAAAGAAGTAAATCAGGAGTCTCAAAGAAACTCTTTGCCGCTTTGCGAATCCTTTGCGTCTTTGTGTGAAACCTAACAGGATTTCCTAACTTACATTCATGAATCTTCGCGATAACCTTCAGCTCGCCTTTCGTACTGTTAAAAGCAATAAGGTTCGTACGGGGCTCACCGTAGCCATTATCGCATTTGGCATTATGGCCCTGGTAGGTATAAAAACCGCTATCTCCGCCATGCAGCAGAAGTTTATGGAAAGCTTTTCTTCGATGGGCGCCAACGGGTTCACCATTCGCTATCGCGAACCGCGTTTTCGTTTTGGCGGCGATCAGAATAAAATAGAAAAGGAAGACAAGAGTAAAAAGAAAATAAAGAAATCAAATCTCAGTAAACCGATTACCCGCGCAGAAGCGGAGAAGTTTAAAGAAAACTTTCGCTTTCCGGCGAAGGTTTGCATAAACGTTTTCGGCACCAATGATGCGGTGGTTTCGTATGAAAGCAGGAAAACCAATCCCAACGTCCGCGTATTCGGTGGTGATGAAAATTTTGTGGATCAGAACGGGTTCACCTTAAATACCGGTAGGGTATTGAATGCGCTCGATGTTTCTACCGGCCGTAATGTGTGCCTGCTCGGTAGCGAGATTGCGAGGAAATTCTTCGGTGCTAATCCTGAGGCGCCGATTGAGAAAATCATCCATATCGATGATATTCCGTTTCGTGTAATAGGTGTGTTGGGAGAAAAAGGTTCTTCGCTGGGATTTTCATGGGATAATACTATCGTTACTTCATACAAGGCCGCCCAACATTATTTTAATAACAATCCCAACGCATCGTACAGCATACAGGTGAAGGTGGATGATATCCGGTTTATGGATGAAGCGATCGGTGAGGCGACAGCTGTGTTTCGTCCTATACGAAGATTAATTACTACTGAAACAGAAAATTTTGCGATCGATAAAAGCGACAGCTTCGTAGAGATGTTGCTGAATCAGTTGAGATACCTGACGGGCGCAGCATTGATTATCGGTTTGATAACACTTACAGGTGCGGCCATCGGGCTAATGAATATTATGCTTGTGGCGGTTACCGAGAGAACCAAGGAGATCGGGCTGGTGAAAGCAATTGGGGGTAAACAGCGAAATGTGCGTCAGCAATTTTTATTCGAAGCCGTGCTCATTAGTTTAATGGGCGCATTGTTCGGCGTGATCCTGGGCGTTATTGTGGGTAACGGCTTTTCTCTTGTGTTGAACACAGGTTTTGTGGTGCCCTGGGACTGGGTGCTACTTGGTATTGTTATCTGTTCAATAGTCGGGCTGCTGGCCGGACTATATCCTGCATTTAAAGCCGCCCGCCTGAATCCTATTGAAGCGCTGCGATATGAATAAGCGTGCTAATCCGTTTTGAATATCCTTTCTATTCTCTCCTGCATATCCAGCAGGTGGTATTTACTCATTTTATCGGTATAGCCGGGCAATGCCGTCTTGATTTCCATACTGATATTTCTCAATGCAGCTTTGGTTACCGATAATATATCTGATTTTCTTGTGTTCACCACGGGTCCGAAAGAAACCACGAATCCCGCCGTGGGCGCCTGCGCAGGATTGACAATGCTGATTATTTTTTCCACGAAACTCTTTTGCAGATTTCTCCGGTAATTATTTATCGGCTTATGTGTTTTTAGTTCACTCCAGATCGAGGCGGAGAGATCGTTGATGTATTCGTCGATACGATAAGCGGCGTTATCCCTGTTGGAGGCGGTTATTAATCGTTGCAATCGCGAAGTGGCGAGCATATTGGCCAGATAGGTATCCTGGAGACTGCTCACTTTATCATTGGGGGCGGAAATACGATCGAGCACCTTTTTGTTCAACAGCCAGGTGGGTGTTTCAAACAGGTTTTTGCTGATGAATGATACGGCTTCTTTTTGTTTTGCTTTTGGAACGATGGTATATACCGGGCCATCCTGGTCAACTGTTTTTGAATTAGTATATACCCCGCCGATATAGGTGAGTGCATGGCCGATATATCTTGCATACTGCTGCAGGGCTTCGTTGTAAAATCCTTCGAGCCGGTCATAATTTTCTCCGCTCTGGTAGAGCCAGCCGGGAAGTTGTGGAATTATTCGCTTCAGATTTTTTATTCCATAAGCACCTGCTTTCATTGCGTCGTCGCCAAGGTCTTCCTGCTGTGCGCGCGGATCGATTCCATCTGCATGAATAAACCGCAAACGTTTATCCGCCGCTTTGCTCTTTACCCATTCATTAAGTATTTTCTTTTCTTCTTCCATCGTTTTGCCGGGAAATAACCTGTATCCCCATTCGATCGACCATTCGTCGTATACGCCTATCCGGGGCATTAATCCTTTTTCGCCTACGCTGTCTTCCGGTTGCGCCACATAGTTAAACCGTGCATAGTCCATTATCGATGCGGTATGTCCATTGGCTGCGAGCCATTTTTTGTCGCGCAATTTTTCTACGGGTGTGGCCGAAGACGCGCCCATGTTATGGGGAAGCCCCAGGGTATGGCCCACTTCATGCGATGAAACGAACCGGATCAGTTCTCCCATTAACGAATCACTCAGCACCGGCCTGTGCGATCGTGGGTCGCTGGCGCCCGCCTGTATGGTATACCATCGCTGCAGCAGGCTCATTACATTATGATACCAGTTGATATGCGCTTCGAGAATTTCACCGGTTCTCGGATCGTGTACATGGGGCCCCTGTGCGTTCAATATCTCCGAAGGCTTATACACGATAGCCGAGTAGCGTGCATCTTCGATACTCCAGGTAGAATCTTCCTGCCCGGTAGGAGCAACGCGGGCAAGAACCGCATTTTTAAAGCCTGCTTTTTCGAAGCATTTCTGCCAGTCGTTCACGCCCTGTACCAGGTAGGGAACCCATTTCGCAGGAGTGGAGGGATCGATATAAAATATAATGGGCTTTTGCGGTTCCACCAGTTGCCCGAGGGAATATTTTACGCTGTCTTCCGGCTTAGGCTCGAGGCGCCAGCGTGTGATAAGGCTCACGTCTTTCACGCCCTGCGGGTCGGCATCAAAATCGGTATACTCCGTGGTAAAATAAGCTACGCGGTCGTCGAAGTAGCGCGGGCGCATGGGTTTTTCCGGCAATAATACCATCGAGCTGTTGAGTTCGAACGTTGCAAAGCTGCTGGGCATGGAAGAAGGCGTACCGGGAGTGGAAACGCGGTTGTAGGTTTTAACGGTTCTGATTTCCGTATTCATGGGGTAGGTCTTAATATTCATGATATACGATTTATCCATCTGCACGCCGCCGAGGCGCAGGGCCGTGCGATACGAATTGGAGAAAAAGAACACTTCATTGTCGCCGTTGAGTATATCTGTAATATCTATTACCTGCCCGCTGCTGTCTTTTGAATAGGCTTTGATATCGAATGAGGCGATGATGGGCTGGACATTGGAATTCATTACCGATTTATGCATGGGGCCTGCAGTGTCTTTCGAATACACGGAGAAGGATATATTGCGGAGAAACAGTTTATTGGATGGGCCTTTTTCGAAGCGGATCACATTTTCATTGATCTCATCGCCTGCATAGCCAAAGGAACCGGAGCGGGTATTGATAGGTGCGCGGGCGATACGGTTCACCATGAGGATATCGCGGTTGAGCAGGGTGTCGCCGATCTCGAAATACCATTTTTCATCTACCCGGTGCACCCGGATCAGCCCTTCACGGGTGATGGCCTTATCGGTGATCAGTTCTTTGTAGGGGCGGGGGCCGATGCGCGGCGGGCTGGTGACGATCACCGGGAGGGCGCGGGCAGTGTCCCGTGGACCTGGAATGGTTTTTTTGTGCTGGGGAAAAGCCTGTGCGGCGAATAGGGTAAACGTGAGAGAAATAAATATATTTCTGAGGGTAGCTTTCATGTATAAAACAGTGATAATAATGTAATAATATTACAATGAAGATAACAAAAACGGAAAACCCTTAGTTTTAACGTTGTACATTCGATTATTCATTATATTGTGTGCCCTTTGAAAAACTTTTCTTAAAAATTTTCAAACAACTAAAAACAAACAACATGGCTGAGACAAGACCATCTGCGTCAGTGGCGTCAAAAAGTAGCACTTCTGTTCAACCTGTCAAGAAAAGCAATTCAATCTCCTGGATCGCTCCCGTAATATGTATCGTTCTGGGATACGTCATCTGGCGCTTTGTGTTGGGCGCCGATGCTAATTTCACCAATCCTGATCCCGCCGGTGGTTTCTGGCCGCATCATAAGGGCCCGAAGTCGCCTTTATACAGAATGTATGAAGGTGGTATCATCGTTCCGATCCTGCTTGCCTGTTTCTTTACCGTAGTTGTATTCTGTATTGAGCGTATGTTAACGATCAGCAGGGCAACAGGTTCCGGGAACATCGCTGAATTTATCCGTAAAGTGCAGTATCACCTCGCCAACCGCAATGTTGACCAGGCTATTGCAGAATGCGACAAGCAGAAAGGAAGCGTAGGTAATGTAATGAAAGCCGGTCTTCGCAAGTACAAAGAAATGATCAATGCCGGTGAACTGGATACAGACCAGAAAGTATTAAACATTCAGAAAGAAGTAGAAGAAGCTACCGCGCTTGAACTGCCTATGCTGGAAAAGAACCTGGTGTTTCTCTCAACTATCGCTTCTGTTGCAACCCTGCTGGGTCTGCTGGGAACGGTAATCGGTATGATCACCTCGTTTGCCGCTCTCGGTGCAGAAGGCGGTGGCGGTGCTGCTGCTGAGCTCTCAAGAGGTATCTCCGAGGCCCTGTATAATACGGCTCTTGGTATCGGTACATCAGCAATCGCGATCATCATGTATAACATCTTTACCACTAAGATCGACTCTATTACTTATGGTATCGATGAATCAGGATTCACACTTACACAAAGCTTCGCTTCTTTGTATAAATAAATTTCCATTCCCGATATGGAATTTGTGCAGAAAGCAATCTTTAATAACTGAATCTGAAATTTTTAAATCATGCCAAGAATTAAGGTACCAAGGAAGAGCACTTCGGTGGATATGACGGCGATGTGCGATGTGGCTTTCCTCTTGCTAGCCTTCTTCATCTTAACTACCAAGTTCAAACCGGACGAGGCGTTGTCGGTAACCACTCCCAAGTCGGTTTCCACAAACCCTGCCGAGCAGAAAAAGGTGGTAATGACGACGATGGATAAAAACGGAGCCATATATTTTTCCGTTTCTGATGATGCGCGCCCGGAAAAGGAAACCATCATCGATGAAATAGACAAGCAGAGAAATCTTGGACTCACTCCAAACGATAAGAAAGCGTTCCTTCGCGACGGTTCGTACATTGGCGTTCCGTTCAGCCAGCTCAAATCCTATCTTGATAAAGTTGCCGCCGATCCGACTTTGAAGCTGCAACTGCCAGGTATTCCTGTCGACTCTGCCAATAACGAGTTGCAGGTGTGGATAGCCGCTGCGACCAAGGCTTTCCAGGGAAGCAAGATGACGCTGCTGGTAAGAGGTGATGGCCAGGCGAAGTATCCTGCTTTTAAGGGGATGCTTGATGCTTTCAAAAGGAACGACCAGCGAAAGTTTCAGCTGGTAACGGATCCCGAGGGCGTGCCGCCGGGAACGGCGCTCTACCAGACCATGGAGAAAAAGAGATAATTACAGCAACCAAGAAAAATATTTTTTTATGGCAGAAATGAATACCTCCGACAGCGGGGGGCATAAGAAGGGCCCGGGCGTCAAAAAGGGCAAAAAATTATCTACCAGGGTAGACCTTACGCCAATGGTTGACCTGGGCTTTCTGCTCATCACGTTCTTCATTTTTACCACCACGATGAGTCAGCCTACGGCGATGCGTTTTTTCCTGCCCCAGGATGTTGAAAAGCCTGAGGACCAGAATAAAGTAAAAGCTTCAGGTGCGTTGAGCATACTGCTGGGCAAGGACGATCATGTTTATTATTATGAAGGCGAGCTTGCTCCGGATGGGTCGAATTTCAAGTCTTCGAATTTCAAGGACATCAGGCAGGAAATCATCGATAAAAAGAAGAACACAAATCCCGCTGATTTTGTGGTAGTAATTAAACCGGGTATGGAGTCTACCTATAAAAATGCAGTAGACATGCTCGATGAAATGACTATTAACGAAGTGAAGCGTTACGCGATGGTGGATCAGTTTCCCATAGAGGCGCAGATGATTCAGGCAACTGAGAGCGGCGGCCCGATGCCGGGAGCTGCGCCTGCACAGCCTGCGGGAAACTAGTTTGAACAATATTTATATTAAATAACTCGAAATGGAACCTAATAAAATACTAACCGCCGATATTCTCGACATCGTGTTCGAGGGACGTAACAAAGAGTACGGCGCTTATGAGTTGCGTAAGGGATACCGTAAAAGACTGATGACGGCTATGCTTGTACTGGCTGCGTTGTTCGTTCTTTGCGGAGTAGGTTACCTTCTCGCCAACAAGCTTTCCAGCCAGGACAACCAGAAGGCTGTCGTTGTGCAGGATGTGCAGCTGGAAGAAATAAAACAGGAAAAAGAAGAGCCGCCTCCCCCTCCGCCACCCAAGCCGCCAGAGCCGCCGAAGGTAGAGATGACCAAGTTCACTCCGCCCAAGATCGTGAAGGATGAAGAGGTGAAAGAAGAGGAAAAGCCACCGGAAGTGGAAAAGCTGGAAGAAACCAAGATTGGTAAGATAAACCAGGAAGGTATCAAGGACGAAGGCATTGTGGCTCCACCCCAGGATAACAGCAATGGTGTGGTGGAAGCACCCAAGAGGGATGAAACAGATTACGACCAGACCTTTACGAAGGTGGAAATCGAATCGCAGTACCCGGGTGGTCCCGCTGCATGGATGCGTTACCTGAATAAATCGCTCAGGTATCCGCAGGAAGCGATGGATAACGAGATACAGGGCGCCGTGGTGGTGCAGTTTATCGTGGACAAAACCGGAATGGTGAGTGAGGTGGAAGCGGTGAGCGGTCCCAATGAGCTGCGTGCGGAAGCGGTACGCGTTATCAAGAACAGCGGTAAATGGACACCTGCCGTACAGAACGGGCGCCAGGTGATAAGCTATAAAAAGCAGCCGATTGTGTTCCGTTTAGAATCGCAATAGAAAATTTTTAAGAAGTTTAATAAGAATCCCCGCTCGTTGTTGGCGGGGATTTTTTTTGGCGCTTCCCGTTGTAGCGGGATGAAGTAAATTTGCGCGCATGGCATTAAAACTCATGGGTTGGGATGATACGATAGTGGCGCTGGCCACGCCGCCGGGCGTGGGCGCCATAGGGGTGGTGCGCGTAAGCGGGCCGGAGAGTTTTGCTATTGTGAACCGGTTATTTCCTTCGAAAGATCTTCATGTGCAGCCTTCGCACACCATACAGGTGGGCTATTTAAAATCGGGTGAAGAAGTGATAGACGAGGTGGTAGTATCCTTATTTCGCGGCCCGCGATCGTATACGGGCGAGGACGTGATAGAAATTTCCTGTCATGGCAGTGCGTATGTGCAGCAGCAGGTGATAGCTGCGATAACGGCGGGAGGTGCGCGCCTCGCGAAGCCCGGTGAATTTACCCAGCGTGCCTTCTTAAATGGAAAGCTTGATCTGGCGCAGGCCGAGGCGGTTGCCGACATCATTGCCAGCAGCACAAAAGCTTCGCGCGATACGGCGTTGCATGCCATGCGGGGCGGGTTTTCGTCGGTGTTGGCGGGGCTGCGGGAGCAGATGATAAAATTTTCGGCGCTGATAGAGCTGGAGCTCGATTTTGCGCAGGAGGATGTGGAATTTGCCGACCGCGGGCAGTTTTATAGTTTATTACGGGAGGCGTCGGCTGTTACGGAGAGGCTGCTCGAATCGTTTAAATATGGCAATGTTATCCGTAATGGCGTGCGTGTGGCCATTGTGGGAAGGCCCAATGCGGGCAAGAGCACGTTGCTCAATGCCCTGCTGAATGAGAACCGGGCGATAGTGAGTGATATAGCGGGCACCACGCGCGACACTATAGAGGAGGTGCTGAACATTCAGGGCCTGTTATTCCGGTTGATAGACACGGCGGGGTTGCGTGCGCATACGGCGGATGTGATAGAGCGGGCCGGTATGGAAAAAACGCTGGAGAAAATAAGAGAGGCTGATATGGTGGTGTATGTATTTGATGTAAATGATATGGATGCGGGTGAGCTGATGAGGTCGGTGGATGTGTACGACAGGGATAAATTAATTATGGTGGGAAACAAGTGTGATGTTTTTGAAGCTGTGTCTGTTGCAGGAGGGGATTTTGTTGCTTCAGCAGGTGATGCTGAGGAAAGTGATTTTCCGTCTGTTCGTGCCCGTTATAAGGAAATTAACCCGGCGGTAATATTCATGTCGGCCCGCGACAATATTGGTTTGGATCAATTGCTGTCTGCTTTGTATGATAAGGCTGTTTCGGGTAATGTATTCCGGGACGACACCATTATCACCAATGCGCGGCATTATGAAGCGTTGGGCAGTGTAAAGAAATCGCTGGATGATATTGTAAGTGGTTTGGATACCGGTTTGCCTTCGGATTTAATTGCGCTGGATATCAGGAGGTGTTTACATTATCTTGGCGAGATCACCGGTGAGGTGTCCAATGAGGAGCAGCTGGATTGGATCTTTAGTAAGTTTTGTATTGGAAAGTAAAGCGATTTGCCGATGTTTATTTTTCTTCGTATATTGTTAGTAGTGAACCTCTCCGGTTTGTAGATGTTGCCTTATTCTATCCTTTGTTAATACCAATCTTGTTACTCAGTTGTTACTGGAAGTGCCCGAATGTGTTACTGGGTAACATTTTTGGGGGTGGGGTGTCATGACAGGGGGTGATAGGGGATTAAAACTATCAAAGTACTATGCACAAATTAAATACTGAAACTAACGAATACGCTCGTCCCATCGAATGGGTGCCGGCATGGAGTATAGGAGCTCCGATGCCGACAGTTTTTTCAAATGGGAACACAACTATTTTGGTTTATTATATAGATGAGGTAGATAGTAGGTGGGATGGCACTAATACTAGGATAATTGACACTGGTGGAGGCGACAGATATTTTTTAGGCATGGTTACATTCACTAGAGCTGACTCACATCGCTTTGGAATTGTAAATGATGAAGCTGCAAGTGGGCATCCCTTATATGAAAAGGGATTGGAAGTTTACAGCGCTCACATT
>JBGAJL010000051.1:9876-31133 GCA_044224935.1 Flavitalea sp. | reverse complement strand
GTATAATTCCAATGCCGGCCATACCTCGGCCATGCAGGATTTGCCCGTCATTTCGAGAATCCGTTTAAACAGCACCATCGTCCAGGTAGGCACGCCGGAAATTGAAGTGACGTTTTCCTTTATTGTGCTTAGCGCCAGCTTTTCAATCTTCGCTTCCCATTCATCCATTAGCGCGATGCTGAGCTCGGGTGTTTTGATCCAGCTTCCCCAGAAAGGTGTGTTCTGCAATAATACCGCGCTGAGGTCGCCGTAGTGCACTTCGTCATTTACCTGGTGAATATTATGGCTGCCGCCGATAACAAGCCCTTTTCCGGTTAGCAGGTCCGAGTCGGGATTGAAGCTATAATACAGGGTGAGCACATCTTTTGCAGCCTTGTAGTGGCAGTCTTGCAGTGATTCCTCCGTCACAGGAATGAATTTGCTTTTATCATTGGTGGTGCCGCTGCTTTTGGCAAACCAGGATACAGGTGTGTTCCATAGAACGTTTTCTTCGCCATTCATAATGCGCTGGATATAGGGCTTGATATCGTCATACTCGTGAATGGGGACAGCCTGCTTGAACGACCTTACATTGAACAGTTTCGAGAAATTATATTTTTTGCCGAATTCGGTGTATTGTGCAGAAGTAACGAGATCCTGCAACACCTCCCTTTGCGAATTGTAGGGGTGTGTTTTCCAGGCTTCGATGCGCCAGAGACGCATACGGGCCAATCCGGAAATGGCGGGTGAGAGTAATTTCACTTTGGAAAAATAGTGAATTTTTTCAGGCTGGAGGACTTGATGTAAGCGGGTTTCACGCAAAACGTGAAGGAATATCGCAAAGAGCGCTAAGAACCACTGAAGACGTAAAGTATCTTTGCGCTTCTGTGGGAAATAAGATTTAAAACTCAGCTCTTCGAGGCTTCGCGGGCCTCTTCATGCAGGTAATCTTTCCTTTTCAGCTCAAAATTTCTACCGAGATACAATCTTCTCACCTGCTCGTTTTCAGCAAGCTCTTCCGCAGTGCCATGCCTGAATATCTTTCCTTCGATCAGAAGATAGGCGCGATCGCAGATGGAGAGGGTTTCGTTTACGTTATGATCCGTAATCAGGATGCCGATGTTGCGGTATTTCAGCCGGGCCACTACCGATTGAATGTCTTCCACCGCTATCGGGTCCACGCCCGCAAACGGCTCATCGAGCAGAATGAATTTTGGATCAACCGCCAGCGCACGGGCGATTTCCGTTCTTCTTCTCTCGCCCCCACTCAGGGAGTCGCCATTGTTCTTTCTTACGTGATGCAGATGAAATTCATCGAGCAGGGATTCCAGCTTTTCCTTCTGCTGATCCCTGCTGAGTTTGGTCATTTCGAGCACTGCGGAAATATTATCCTCCACGCTTAGTTTCCGGAACACCGAGGCTTCCTGCGGAAGGTAGCCAATACCCATCTGGGCGCGTTTGTACATTGGATATTTCGTGATCTCCGCATCGTCGAGAAAAACTTTGCCGGTATCCGGCTTTATCAGGCCCACCACCATATAAAACGTAGTGGTTTTACCTGCGCCGTTAGGGCCCAGCAGCCCCACGATTTCTCCCTGCTTCACCTCTATCGATACTTCGTTCACCACCGTGCGGTTGTGATAGGTTTTTATCAACTGACTGGTATGTATCTGGCTGCTCAAATCGGTTGGTTTGCAGGCAAAAATACCGGAACAAATACAAAAAACCTGTCCTATGTTTGCAGCCGGTTTATGGTTTCGGCCATATAACTGTTAAAATTTTTTGGCTGAATGAAAGTTATTGATCACATTAGGCAAGCGAAGGATACATTGATTTCTTTTGAAATATTACCGCCATTGAAGGGAAAAACGATCAATTCAATTTATGATCATCTCGACCCGCTGATGGAGTTTAAGCCCTCATTTATCAATGTAACCTACCATCGCAGCGAACATGTGTTCAAGAAAAAGGCCGACGGCACTTTTGAAAAGGTTGAGGTTAGAAAAAGACCGGGAACGGTGGGCATCTGTGCCGCTATCATGAACTATTACCATGTCGATGCGGTGCCGCACCTGATCTGCGGGGGCTTTACCAAAAGGGAAACGGAAGACGCATTGATTGATCTGAATTTTATCGGGGTAGACAATGTGCTGGTGCTAAGAGGGGATGCGGCCCGCAACGAATCGGTATTTGAACCCGAATCAGGGGGCCACCGGTACGCCATAGACCTGATGAAACAGGTGGTGGACCTGAATAACGGCATTTACCTCGAAGAAGATATCCGCGACGGGTTCAGGACAAAGTTTTCCATCGGCGTGGCCGGCTACCCCGAAAAACATTTTGAAGCGCCTAACCTCGACACCGATCTCGGTTATTTAAAAGCCAAAGTGGAGGCGGGCGCGGACTATATTGTAACCCAGATGTTTTTTGACAATAAAAAGTTTTTTGATTTTGTGAAGCGCTGCCGTGAAGCAGGCATTGAGGTGCCGATTATTCCCGGCCTCAAACCCATCACTTCCAAGAAACAACTGTCCGTTTTACCACGCACGTTCTATGTAGATATTCCCAATGATCTTATCTCGGAGATCATGAAATGCAAAGCCGACAGCGACGTTGAACTGGTGGGCAAAGAATGGTTGCTTGCGCAGTCGAAGGAACTAAAAAAATCCGGTGTGCCGGTATTGCACTATTACACTCTTGGAAAGCCGATGCTGGTGCATGACGTGGTAAAGGAACTGAGATAGGGTTACTTCAGTTTTTTAAATACTTTATTGTTGATCCTGACCGGGTATTTTTCCTTTAATTTTTTTTCCAGCATCTCTTCCAGGTAATTCTGGTAATCGTTGATGACCAAACCCTTTGCGTCTTCAAAATTTTTCGCTTCATGATCTCTGTAGCGTTTGATAATATACGCAAATGAAATGCTGTTATCCTGCGGATTATTAACCGGGGCTGTGAGCAATCCTTCGGTAAAATTTGTTCTTTCCGCTACCGGTATCTGGGCCAGTTCAAATCTTCCCGAGTCGGCCTGTATAAGCCCATTGCTGTTCTCCATTAATTTTTGCCACTTCCTGAAATCATTTTGCATCGCTGTTCTTGCAGTTTCCGCTTCTTTCGGATTGTGGCAGGTGACGATAATTGCATCCGCGCTGTTTTCCCACCAATATTTATCCTTATGGGCGTCATAATATTTCTGAAGCGCGATACTGTCTGCAGATGCGGCATCCCACACGTTTTTCTGCATAATGGTAAATAACAAATTTCCGTCTTTAAATTCCTGAAGTTGTTCGGCAAATTCGGGGTTATATTTTTCGAGATGATTGCGATAGTAATTTAAGACAGCCGTGTCGGAGGCCAACGTTTCTGACGAAACTTCGGGTTTAATTTTTGAACGGATATTTTTTAATAGTGCCTGCTGCGCAACGCGCATCCGGTCGCTTTGCTCCACGCGGTCCTTTAAAATTGCGTTCCATTCCTTGTCATGAATATTCTTGGTAACCGGAATGCGTTCGAGTCTTTTGATAATATGATAGCCAAATGCAGATGGAACGGGTTTGCTGATATCGCTGTCATGGAGGAGTGCGAAAGCTGCCTTTTCAAATGCAGGCTCGTATTTTCCGATGCCGAACACGGGTAATTCGCCGCGGGTCTGGTAAGACAGGTTGTCGTCGCTTACCCTTTCCGCGAGAGCGGCGAAGTCTGCCCCCGATTGCAGGACGCGGTACACAGAATCGGCACGCTCCGCCGTATTCCTCTTTGCGATTTCGTCTGCATGTGGAGGAAACGCGATCAATATTTGTGCAACCCTGATGGTGCCGATCGCATTTCTTTCTTCCAGCGGCCTGAAAATATGGAAAGCTTTTGTGCCTTTGTGCGGTGCGGAGTATTTTCCTACCGGTGTAGTGTATGCGATATTTTCTATTTCGTAGGGCAGAACGAAAGTGGTGATGAATCCGAAATCTGCATAGCTATATTCGGCCGCCACTTTGTCAAAGGGCTCACCTTTCTTTAATTTGTTATAAGCTTCATTTATCTTTTCCTCTGCTTCTTTTAGTTCATCGGCGGTAGGTTCCGGTTTAAATGGCACATATATGCTTGCAAGGTGAATGTCTTTACGGCTTCTTTCTGCTGCTTCTTCCACTAATAATTTTATGCTCGCATCCTCTTTCAGATAGCTTTCGGCGAGCTGGTTTCTGAATGCTTCTGTTTCGGAACGCTGCTGCTGAGTAGTGTCGAGCTTTTCATCCAATGCCCATTGCACTTTCATTTTAAACCGCGCATATAATTCCAGGTAATCCTTATAGGACATGGGCGTACCATTACTGTCGCTGTTGTTTTTCGTATATGCTTTTAAAAATTCCGATTTGTCAACCGGATGACCGCCATAGGTAAATAATGTTTGGGCATGCACGTTGAAAGAGAGTGCGAACAGACAAAAGATGACAGCACCTGGTTTCATAAATTATTTTGAGTTCTGCAATTTAAGAGTGGTAATACCACCTGTCCTGATTCTTTAAAAATTGAAAACAATAAAATTTAATTTGCAGGGCGTTCGGTTTTTGTGTTTTTAAATTTGGCCTTTATCACTTCGTCGATCTGTAAATAATCGAGTTTTTTGGCAATGATCCGTTTGTCCTTATCCAGCAGATACAAAAGGGGTGTCTGGAACACATCATACAATTGCCTGTACCCGGCTTTTTTTTCCCGGATGTCTTCATCCTCTTTTATTTTCGGCTGATACACATGATGCCATCCTGTTAGATGATGATCGGCGATAAATTTCAGCCACTCTTCTTTTGTTCCGTCAACTTTTACACCGTATAGCTCCACGCCTTCATTCTTCCACTTTGCATTGTATATCGAATCCACTTTAGGCACAATGTCCTTGCAATGTGAGCATGTGGGGTCCCAGAAGCAGATCACGACAAACTTACTGTTCAGGCTGTAAAGCGGCACCGGCTTTTCGGCGGTATCCACCATGTCCAGTTGTGCTGCCGGCCGGCCGATGAGGTTGGCCATCAGGCTGTAGGCGCGTTTGGCCGCAAAGTCTTTGTACTGCGGGGTAAAGAATTCCGCCTGACCCGTGTTGATGTATTTTTCAAACAGGTGAACAAAAACCGCATCCTGGCCCATATAAACAGGATTGATATATTGTTGCACAAAATGTACCATCAGGTATTGATACATTTCTTTTGCCGTTCTCGAATAGAGCAGCATGTAGTCTGTCTCCCTGATCAGGGAATCCGGATTCGGCGCCACGAGGTTCTGAAAATATTTATCCAGCTTCGTTTCAAAGAAAGGCGTGCGCACCAGGCGGTCATCCGTAAATGAAACGCCATCCCAGTAGTGATTCTTGAAATAATGATAAACATAATTCGAATCGTATTTTCCGCCCGGCTGTTTAGCTGCCGGAGGTATTTTAGGATCGCTCATGGCGCGGAAGAGGGCCGCGAGAAATGATTCGGGGTATTTATTGGTGAGGCTGTCGCGGTATTTCTCCAGTTTACCCGTAAGCAGGGCCGATTGTGCGCGGATCAGCGAAGAATCTTTCTTTTGTTTTGGCTTTGCCCAGCCCTTCGAGTAGGGAGGTGATTTTTCTGCCGCTGCTCGCCGCAAACGCTGAATAATCCTGGAACTGTTTGTTTTCCGGCGAGCCGGTAAACTTTACGCTGTTGGGAAGATCGGTTGTATCCGCTGAAACGGAAAATTCTGGTCTTTGTCTATCAGCATCTCGAACAGGATCTGCTTGGAAGGGCTTACCACGAAATATATTCCCCCCTTGAGGGCTTCCTTTCCTTTAAAATGCCCTTCCGATGAATCGTTAAGCATCGTAGAATCCGCAAGGGCTTTTACTTTGCCATAATAATAGCCAAGATATACCCATGTATTCTTATAAGGCTTCAGCCGCATCCCGATATCATAGCCCTTCTGGGAAAACGTGGATATGGCGAAGAGAAGGCAGGCGGATAATTGAATTAATTGCTTCATGAAGTTTACAAATATACCGACGGTTTTGTAGTATTATTGCTCTATGCTTTTATTGCATTCCAAGTCCATTACGCCCAGGCTGCAATACATTGTTAATTTTTTTAGCCAGGAACTGTTTGATGAACCTATTCTGCTGACCAGCAATAAGCCTTATTTTATCCATTACCAGGGCCCCAGAATCAATTATCATTTTGAAGAGCTCAGCGATAACGAATTGCTGATTGCCCCGGTACCGCTTCTCTTCGAGAAAGGCATCATCGAACAGGAAATATCCTGCTTTGAAATTAATTTCCATAAAGCATTCTTCCAAACAACCGGCGATATTCATTTTGATGTTTTTGCCGCCTCCTTCTACCTGCTCAGCCGGTACGAAGAATATCTCCCCCATGAAAAGGACGGCTACGGGCGGTTTTCCCATACCGCTTCCCTGGCGTTTCGCGAGGAATTTCTGCATCTGCCGCTGGTCAATATCTGGATACAGGAATTTAAAAAAGTACTCCAGAAAAAATTTCCCGGCATCAAATTCAAGCGAAGACCTTTCGTAAACATGATCACTTATGATGTCGATATTGCTTACTCCTACCTGTATAAGGGTTTATGGAGAAATCTCGGCGGAACTGCCCGCTCGTTGCTGCGGGGTGAATGGTCGCTTGTGAAGGAACGCTGGCAGGTGCTGTTAAAGATGAAGCCCGATCCCTTCGATTGTTTTGAATGGCTCGACGCGCTGCACCTCTATTGCCGGATACAGCCGCATTATTTTTTCCTGGTAGCCCGCAAGCCCTCGCGCTATGACAAAAATGTTTCTACCTCTGCACGCCCTTTCCGGAAGCTGATCGAATATTACTCTTCCACTTACAATGTAGGTATTCATCCTTCCTGGCAGAGCGGCGATGATGAGTCTCTGCTAAGAGAGGAAATGGAATGGCTGGAAGTGATATGTGACAAAAAGATCCGCGCAGGGCGGCAGCACTATTTGCGGTTTTCCCTTCCCGGAACATACCGAAGGCTGATCGGTGAAGGGATGGAAAGGGAGTTTTCGATGGGCTATGGAACGATCAATGGCTTCAGAGCTTCGGTTTCTTCGCCATTTAACTGGTATGATCTTGAAAGGGAAGAAGAGACAGCGCTTGTCGTTTATCCTTTCTGCTTTATGGATGCGAATGCCTTTTATGAAGCAAAATTTACCCCCAAGGAGGCGTATGAGGAATTGATGAGGTATTATGATATCGTGAAGAAAGTGAACGGGGTATTCATTTCCTTATGGCACAATCATCTGCTCGGTACCGATCGCAGAACGGCCGGTTGGAGCGCGATGTTTGAGCTGTTTATGAAAGAAGTGGTGTACTGGGATGCGTATTCGGATAGGGAATGACGGATTTCACGCAAAGGTGTGAAGATATCAAGAACAGCTTTGCGCCTCCATCTTTGCGCCTTTGCGTGAGACAAACACTTAATGCTTAAAATGCCTCATGCCCGTAATCACCATCGCGAGATTATTTTCCCTGCAGTAATCGACAGAGTCCTTGTCCCTGATGGATCCGCCAGGCTGAATAAACGCGCTTATGCCTGCCTGGTGGGCAATCTGCACAGAATCGTTAAAGGGGAAGAAAGCATCTGACGCAAGTACTGCTCCCTTCAGCTCAAAATTGAACTGCTTTGCTTTTTCGATCGATTGCCTTACCGAGTCGATACGGCTGGTTTGTCCGCAACCCTTACCAATGAGTTGTTTGTTTTTTACCAGCGCGATGGCGTTTGATTTTAAATGCTTGCACACGATATTCGCGAATTCGAGGTCTTCTTTTTCGGATGCTGTTGCTTTTCTTGTTCCCTGATCTTCCCAGGTAACGAAGTTTCCTTTGTCGATATCCTGCACCAGGGTGCCGTTGAGCACACTCTTATAGTTTTTTTCGTCGGTGGATGACCAGGGATTGTATTTTAATAATATCCTGTTCTTTTTTGTTTTCAGGATGTCGAGTGCGCTTGCTTCAAAGCCCTGCGCGATCAGCACTTCGAAAAATATGTCGTTTATCGCAGTGGCGGTTTCTTTGTTGATAATGCCATTACAAACCAATACCCCTCCGAATGCGGATTCCGGATCGCCTGCCAGAGCCGCGGCCCAGGCATCATGAACGGCTGGCCGCAGCGCCACACCGCAAACATTGGTATGCTTGATGATAGCGAAACCCGGCTCGCTGAATTCGGAAATAAGCTGCAGCGCCGCGTCAATATCGACCAGGTTATTATAAGAAATTTCCTTGCCGTTCAGCTGGGTGAATATTTTTGAGGCATCGCCATAAAACACAGCCTGCTGATGCGGATTTTCACCGTATCGTAAAATGCTGCCGGCACCCTGATCCAGGGTTTTGATAGGGTTGGCGGAATTGAAATAATTTGAAATGGCAATGTCATAGTAGGCGCAAACCTCGAACGCTTTAGCTGCAAAGCTCCGGCGCGTTTCGAGAGACGGGGCGCAATTTTCATCCTCAATTACTTTTTCGAGGTCGGCGTATTGTTGTGGTGAGGCTATAATAAGTACGTCTTTATAGTTTTTGGCTGCGGCCCTGATCAGGGATACGCCGCCGATATCTATTTTTTCAATGATCAGTTTCTCCTCTGCAGTGCTGTTGAGTGTTTCCTCGAATGGATAAAGGTCCACGATTACCAGATCGAGCTCCGGAATTTTGTATTGTTCCATCTCTTTTATATCGGTTTCGTTGTCGCGACGGCCGAGAATGCCACCAAATACGGCCGGGTGGAGGGTTTTTACTCTTCCTCCGAGGATGGAAGGATAAGTGGTCAGGTTTTCAACAGGGGTAACGGGTATGTTGAGTTGTTCGATAAATTTTTGCGTGCCGCCGGTTGAATAGAGCTTCACGTCCATTGCATGGAGTTGTTTTACAATGGTTTCAAGACCTTCTTTATAAAAAACCGAAATCAGCGCTGAAGAAATTTTCTTATTCATGCAAAAAGAGATGATGTTTTGAGAAGGGTGCAAAATTAATTCAAATGAGATTTATTGCCATAAATAA
The DNA here is from genome assembly GCA_044224935.1 of Flavitalea sp. Taxonomy (GTDB): domain Bacteria; phylum Bacteroidota; class Bacteroidia; order Chitinophagales; family Chitinophagaceae; genus Flavitalea. Next base: position 22,137 of record JBGAJL010000051.1, on the reverse strand, counting down.
TATCGCCGAAATCAGCGCAAACGGGAGCCCGCGCCGCTTTCCTGCGATGAGCCAGCTGCTCAGGCCCGCGATCGCCAGGTATAAGAAAATGAGCTGCAGCACGTTGATTTTTATTCCCGTTATGGAAGAAAAGGAAAAGCTGCCCAGCAGTTCAACGATGTCGTTCATCCAGGCCAGCAGCTTGTTCAGCAGCCAGCCCAGGGGAACGGCGATGAAACGGGTAAATGAGAAAGCGCAGAGCATAATTTCACCTATCAGGATGGCGCTCGATAAAGGCACTGCAAAAAAGTTAGTGATCAAAAACAGGGTCGGGAACTGATGAAAATAGTAGATGCAAACCGGTGCGGTCAGAATTTGTGCCGCGATAGTCGTTGCATTTAATTGCCAGGCGCTGTCGAGGAGCCGGTTTTTTATGGTAAATAAATGATATACAGGTTTCATAAAGATTGCGATACTCAGCAATGCCGTATAGGAAAGCTGGAACCCAATGTCCCAGAACCAGTAAGGATCATAGCAAAGCAGAAAAAATGCCGAAGCTGCAAGGTTGTTGAACAATGAAGTTTTCCTGTTCGCCGCTTCTCCGGCAACGATGAAAGAGAACATCACGGCCGAGCGCAGCACAGAGGGCGAACCTCCGGCCAGCAGGCTGAATATCCATAATCCCGCAATGACAATAATGGCCGTGAGCCATTTTCCCCAGCGTTTTTTATTTTTTAATGGCGCGCAGAATTGTTTTATCAGTGCATAAATTAATCCCAGGTGCAATCCTGAAATGGCAACCACGTGTATCACACCCGTATTGCTGTATGACTGCATCAGCTGCCTGTCTAAATTATTTTTATATCCGATCAGCAGCGCCTCTGCCAGCCCGCACTCCCTTTTTCCATGAATATTTCTTTGCAACGCTGTAAGAACGAACTGTTGTATATGCAATAAAAATGAGGGAAGCCAATGAGTGCTTTTCCCCGCCAGCCTGATATATTCCCGGGTATTCAGGAAAGCCTGGAAATAAATATTCTGCCGTGCACAGTAGTTTATATAGTCGAAATCCGGTGCGACCGGTATATTCTTTATGGGCTCGAGCGGTTTAATAAATGCGATCCTGTCGCCATAGCCCGGCGGTGAAGCGGTGCTGTCCTTGCGGAAATACAGGATCAGGTCCGTTTTGATCTTCACGATCTCGTGGTTTTCTTTTTGAATGCTTTCTATCGTACACCGGGCCCTGAATGTTTTTTCCCGTTGAACGGGCGGTTCTTTCAAAACGGCTACTACAAGGGAGCGTGCCGATCGTGCAGCTGTCACGGCTGATTTATTTTCTGAAGTATCGTTATAGGATATGATGAGCGCACCTGCACAGATAAACAGGATGTTCACATGTATCCCGTGCACGAAGGAATATTTGAACTGAAGCGATATTTTCAGCATCGGCACCGCCAGCAGAACGGCGAGGGAAAAAATATATCCTGCCCACAGGATCTCTTTTTGCAGGGGCAGAAAACTCCTGATCATTATCCCCGCGATCAAGGGAATAACCAGCCGCACAAACGGCGCTTCCTTCCAAACCGGTGTAAATGAAAAACCCATGATGCCAAGGTATCATGGGTTTGAAAAAATAAAATGATGAAAAAACGGTAGTGCAGCAGTATTTTCCGGCGCGCAGGACAGGCGCCGGATACCCGGGAAAAAATTTATTTGCTCAGGTACATGCTCCGGTCTTTATACAATTGCCTGAAATATGGATCGCGCAGGTCTTTGATAAAGCGTATCGCCTCACCTGTGCTCTTCATTTCGGGCCCCAGCTCTTTGTTTACCCCGGGGAACTTGTTAAAGCTGAACACCGGCTCTTTTATCGCGAATCCTTTTAATTTTTTCTCGAATTTAAAATCAGTCAGTTTATGTTCGCCGATCATGATCTTGGTGGCAATATTCAGATAAGGGATCTGGTAAGCCTTTGCAATGAACGGCGTAGTGCGGGATGCGCGTGGATTGGCTTCAATTACATACACATTACCGTCTTTAATCGCGAACTGGATATTGATAAGGCCCTTTATCTTCAAGGCCCGCGCAATCTTCTCCGCATATTCTTCCATAGTATGTACCACCAGCGGAGATAAATTAAACTGGGGCAGTACCGCGTTGCTATCGCCGCTGTGGATGCCCGCGGGCTCAATGTGTTCCATCACGCCCATCACGTGAAAATTCTCTCCATCGAATATGGCATCGATCTCTGCCTCCTGGCACCTGTCGAGGAAATGGTCGACCAGGATTTTGTTGCCCGGGATATGCTTTAACAGGCTCACCACGGCTTTTTCCACTTCGTCGTCGTTGATCACGATACGCATGCGTTGTCCGCCCAGCACATAACTGGGGCGCACCAGCACCGGGTAATTCACCCTGTTTGCCACGGCTATGGCTTCATCCACCGTATAAGCGGTGCCGTAATCGGGATAGGGAATTTCGAGCTCCTTCAACATGTCGCTGAACCTTCCGCGATCTTCCGCGATGTCGAGACTGTCATATGAAGTGCCGATGATCTTAACTCCTTTTTTATGAAGTAATTCCGCGAGCTTCAGCGCGGTTTGTCCGCCCAGCTGCACGATAACGCCGGCAGGTTTTTCGTGCTCGATGATCTCCCACAGATGCTCCCAGAAGACGGGTTCGAAATATAATTTATCGGCGATATCGAAATCGGTCGAAACTGTTTCGGGGTTGCAGTTGACCATGATGGCTTCGTAGCCGCATTCTTTTATGGCCATCAGTCCATGCACACAGCAATAGTCGAATTCTATTCCCTGCCCGATCCTGTTCGGTCCTGATCCGAGTACGATTATTTTTTTCTTGTCGCTAACCTTGCTTTCATTCGATAATCCGTTTTCGAAAGACGAATAGAAGTAAGGTGTTTTGGCTTCAAACTCGGCGGCGCAGGTGTCTACCATTTTAAACACGCGCGTGATTCCTGCCGCCTTTCTTTTTTCGTACAATTCTTCTTCTGTTCCATTGTTCATGATCCTGCAGATCTGCTGATCGCTGAAGCCAAGGCGCTTGGCGTTTCTTAAGAGATCCAAAGGCAGGGTATCCAGCCGGTAATTGGCCAGTTCTTTTTCGCAATCGCATATTTTCTGTATCTCATAGAGAAACCAGCGGTCGATGCCGTTGGTTGCCTTTGAAATGGTTCCTACTGAAATGCCGGCCATAAGGGCATCTTTGATCCGGAAGATCCTGTCCCATTTCGGCGTTTTGATATATTCCAGCAGTTCTTCTGCTTTCATGAGGCTTTTGCCATAATAGCCCAGGCCGAGTGCATTATTTTCAAGACTCTGACAGGCTTTTTGCATTGCTTCGGTAAAACTTCTGCCGATCGCCATCACTTCGCCCACACTTTTCATCTGTAATCCAAGCGTGTCGTTCGCGCCTTTAAATTTGTCGAAGTTCCAGCGCGGCATTTTCACGATCACATAATCCAGCGCCGGCTCGAAGTAGGCGGATGTGTTTTTGGTGATCTGGTTCTCGAGCTCGTCGAGATTGTAACCTATGGCCAGTTTAGCCGCAATCTTCGCGATGGGATAACCTGTGGCTTTGGAGGCCAGCGCCGAGGAGCGGCTCACGCGCGGGTTGATCTCTATCGCAATAATTTCTTCCGTATCCGGATTCAGGGCAAACTGCACATTGCAGCCGCCGGAGAAATTGCCAAGGTCGCGCATCATGCGGATGGCGGTGTTTCTCATCAGTTGAAATGCGGTATCGCTGAGGGTCATTGCGGGTGCCACGGTGATCGAGTCGCCGGTGTGTACACCCATGGGGTCGAAGTTTTCGACCGTACAGATGATCACCACATTGTTATTGGCGTCTCTCAACAGCTCCAGCTCGAATTCTTTCCATCCCAGCACAGCCTGTTCCACCAGCACTTCGTGAATAGGGGAGGCCTGCAGGCCGCGGTTCAATGCTTCGTCGAGGTCTTCCTTTCCATGTACAAAGCCGCCTCCGGTTCCACCGAGGGTAAAGGAGGGGCGTATCACAAGCGGAAAGCCGATCTGCTGTGCAAATTCTTTTCCTTCGAGGTAGGAGTTGGCCGTTTTTGCCGTGGCAACGGGCACACCCAGTTCGATCATCCATTGCCTGAATTTTTCCCTGTCTTCGGCTTTATCGATGGCTTTAATATCCACGCCGATCAGGCGCACTTTGTATTTTTCCCAGATGCCCAGGTCTTCGGCTTCCTTGGCCAGGTTTAGCGCAGTTTGTCCACCCATGGTGGGCAGCACCGCATCGATCTGGTTCTCTTCGAGGATCTGCTCTATGCTTTCAGCGGTGAGTGGAAGAAGGTAAACTTTGTCGGCCATCATGGGATCGGTCATGATGGTGGCCGGGTTGCTGTTGATCAGAATTACTTTGATGCCTTCTTCGCGGAGGCTCCGCGCCGCCTGCGATCCGGAGTAATCAAATTCACAAGCCTGGCCGATAATGATGGGGCCTGAACCAATAATAAGAACGGATCTGATTGAAGCATCTTTAGGCATCTTTTACGCAAATTTTTTTAAAAACAAATTGCGCAAAAGTAGGGGTTTTTGAGTTGATTTATTTGTGAAACGCGGCAATCTCAATATCATCAAGGGCCACACCCCCTTCCCGAAGGAGCTTTTTCTGTTCGGCAAGCTGCTTTTTTTCCGCGCGGCGGTTCATCATTTTAAAGACCCATTTCTGTCGGGCCTGCGTGCCTTTGAGCATTCCGATCACTGAACCGACTGCCAGGATTCGCACGATCATCCATTTACTGCGGGATATATTCATGGCCGGTATTTAAAAAATACTATGACAGTTATTTACCTGAAAAAGCTGTCTGCGGATTACATTAATTTTACATTAATCAAAAGTTTTCGATGAGATCTGTCCTGACGATCCCGATGCTGCTGTTTGTCATGAGTTCCATCGGGCAGATAAATTATCCCAAAGGTTATTTCCGCAATCCTCTCGACATACCGATGAAGCTGGCGGGCAATTTCGGTGAGCTCCGCCCGAACCATTATCATATGGGGATAGATATTAAGACCAACCAGCGTGAGAACCTTCCCGTGCATGCGGCCGCCGAAGGCTATGTTTCACGGATAAAGATCGAGCCGGGAGGGTTTGGCCGCGCTATCTATATCACTCACCCCAACGGATATACGACGGTATATGCCCACCTCAACAATTTCGCGGCAAAAATTGACGAATATGTCAGGAATCAGCAATATGCCCGGGAAACCTGGAAAATAGAATTGAACATTCCGCCACGGATGTTCCCGGTAAAAAAAGGCGAGTTTATCGCCTTCAGCGGCAACACCGGCGGTTCGCAGGCGCCGCATCTCCACTTCGAGATCAGGAAAACCGATAAAGACGTAAACCTCAACCCACTGCTGTTCGGCCTGCCGGTTGAAGATAATGTAAAGCCCCGCATCCTGAGGCTGGGCGTGTATGACCGTACCTGCAGTGTTTACGAACAGGTGCCGGCTGTTTTTCCCGTAAAACAATTAACGCCCTCCGCTTACAAGACCGTTCCCGGCATTATCAGGGTGGGGTCGCCTATGGTAAGCCTTGCCATCACCGCTTTCGATACACACACCGGCTCCGCGAACCAGAATGGCATTTTCCAGGCCGAACTATCCGTGAACGGCGAGGTAAAGGAGTCGTTCAAAATGAATACGATCAGCTATAACAACACGAGGTATATCAACGCGCATATTGATTATAAATACAAAGCGCTCGGCGGTTCCTATATGCAGCATTTGTCGGAGCTGCCCGGATACCTGAATTCCATTTATACAAACGGAGAAACGCATGGCGTGCTGGATATAAGCGATGGCGATATTTATGATATTTCCATCGACGTGCTGGATGCGGCCGGGAATGTGTCCGAGCTCAAAACGATGATACAATATGATCCTTCCCGGGTGAAAATGACCAAATCCGAAGGAAAATTATTTTACCCGCTGATGCTCGACGGGTATGAATCGGAAAACTGTGAATTTTATATAGGCGAAAAATGCCTGTACGATTCGGTTCATATTAAATATTCCAGTTTTACCACGGGCGATCCGACCGTGGTGTCGGATGTGCATGTGATCGGGGCCTCCTACATTCCCCTGCAGGACTCTTTTCTTGTGCGGATAAAGCCGCTCGCCTCGCTGCCTGACGAGGATAAAAAATTCACGGTGATGAAGTGGTTTGCAGGCAGCAGGGCGGCAGTGCAGAAAGTGCGCTGGCAGCGCGACTGGGCTTACGCAAAATTCAGGGATTTCGGGAATTTTGAGCTGGTGGTCGATAACGATCCGCCAGTAATCACGCCTATGAATTTTTCAGAAGGAGCCGATCTTTCAAAGGCCACAAAAATCATTTTTAACGTGAAGGACGATATGAATAGCATTAAAAATGTGCGTGCCGAACTGGATGGCAGATGGCTGTGTTTTACCAATGATAAAAGCCGCAGCTTTATCTATAGCATCGATGAAAAATGCCCGCGCGGAATGCATCAGCTGAAAATATCTGCGGAAGATGAGGCGGGAAACAGGACGGAGAAAGTTTTTAATTTCTCAAGATAATAACGGGGTATTATAGCAACAATTCGATTTCTCCTACGGCAAATTTTCTTTCCAGTGCATCTTCAGTGACCAGTTCGCCGGAGACGTTTACCTCCCGGATCTTCGTTTCGAAAACAGCCGGTCCTCTTTTCACTTTCACGGAACTGTCTTTCCGGTATAAAAGGGAATTATATTCCCGCATGATCCCTTCCGCCGGAAGGGATTTCATCCACTCATACCTTGAAAGTAAAAACCGGTGCAGTTCCCGGGCTTTTGCCGTTACATCGGCTTCCTGGTGAAGTTCGAGTTTCAGGGAGGTTGCCTTGTGCTGAAGTTCGCCAAAATCAACCTGGTTTACGTTAAGACCTACGCCCACTACCGCCCATTCCCAGCTTTTATTACGAAAGATGTTCTCAATCAGAATGCCCGCTGCCTTTCTGTCATTAACATATACATCATTTGGCCATTTGATTTTTATATTTTTTGCTCCGGATTCTTTAATAAAATCATAACAACCTAGGGCCATCGCCGCCGATAATAGAAAAGGGAAGGCTGTGTGCGCCGGCCGCAGACACAGGCTCATCGTGATATTTTCCCCTTTTTTAACGTTCCAGCTACGGCCCCGCTGACCTTTTCCGGCTGTTTGTTCCACAGCCTGAAAGCAGCTACCGGCCTGCATCAGGCCGGCATGTAATTTTGCCATGGCATAGTTTTGGGTACTATCCACTTCTGATAAAATAATAAATGGTTTTGAGTGCATGATTGGCAAAGGTTTCTGCGAACAAATTCCTACTTTTGATTGATTATGCCCCAAATTTATTCATTCACAAAAAATGATTTGATTATTGGAACAACTGTCAATTTTAACTACGCGTCGTAAAAGGTCAGGAGCGGGAAGGTTAACAAAAAATTCTAAACTACTAAAATCCATAATTCACGCGATCCAGGAGAAAAAAGGGGAAAACATCATTTCTCTCGATCTGCGCAAAATCCCAGAAGCCGTAGCAGATTTTTTCATTGTTTGTGAAGCGCAAAGCACTACCCAGGTAAAGGCGATCGCCGACTACATTGAATTTTATACCAAACAAAACCTTAAAGAAATACCATACAGAACAGAGGGCCAGCAAACCGGCCACTGGATACTAGTCGACTATGTGAACGTGGTTGTTCACGTAATGCAACCCGAAACCCGAAAATTTTACAAGCTGGAAGAAATGTGGGGAGACGCAGATCCTGAAAAAATCCATTAATCAGAAAGAAGAACCCAATTAATTATGACACAAGACGATTTAAGGCAGAACGACAGGAACTTCCCGAAGCTGCGCCCCAATAAGGACGATGGGAACTCTCCGCGTAAAGGCCCGAAATTTAATATTTACTGGATATGGGTGATCATCTTCGCAGTGCTCGTATTCTTTAACTTTTTCCCTTCATTTGCCCCCGACGCCAAATTGCTCAGCTCTGAACAGGAGTTTACTACCAATATGCTCAATAAGGGCGATGTGGATCACCTGCAGATTGTTACCAACAAAAACCTGGTGAGGGTTTTTATTAAAAAAGACAGCCTCGACAAGCCGTATTATAAAGAGAAACTAAACAAGAGCTGGGTCGCCGCTAAAAATGAGGGACCGCAATTCGAGTTTCGCATTATCAAGAGCGAAGATTTTGAAAAAAGACTGATCGATTCTTTTCAAAAGCATCCGGAGCTGACCGTTCCTTATACTCCCATCCAGGAAGGTGAATGGCTGCCCGGCGTACTGAATTTTATTTTGCCACTGCTTGTAATTGTGCTCATCTGGATCATGCTGATGAGAAAAATGGGCGGCAGTGCCGCAGGCGGCAGCGGCCCCGGCGGAATTTTCAATATCGGGAAATCACGCGCCACGCTGTTTGACAAGGGCACCCGGGTAAATATTAATTTCTCTGATGTGGCCGGCCTCGACGAGGCAAAAGTGGAAGTGATGGAGATCGTCGACTTTCTGAAAAATCCGAAAAAATATACAGCCCTGGGTGGTAAAATTCCCAAGGGAGCGCTGCTCGTAGGACCTCCGGGAACCGGTAAGACCCTGCTGGCCAAAGCTATGGCAGGAGAGGCACAGGTGCCTTTCTTTTCCATGTCGGGCTCCGATTTCGTGGAGTTGTTCGTCGGCGTAGGCGCCAGCCGTGTTCGTGACCTGTTCAAGCAGGCGCGGGAAAAAGCGCCCTGCATTATTTTCATCGATGAAATAGATGCAATAGGCCGCGCCCGTGGAAAAAATGCCATGATGAGCAACGACGAGCGGGAAAGCACGCTTAACCAGTTGCTGGTTGAAATGGACGGCTTCAGCGGGGAAAGCGGAATCATAGTTCTTGCCGCTACCAACCGCCCCGATGTACTTGACAGCGCCCTGTTGCGACCCGGCCGCTTCGACAGGCAGATATCTATCGATAAACCCGATCTGAAAGGAAGAGAACATATTTTTAAAGTGCATCTTAAGCCAATCAAGATATCTACCAAGGTTGACATTTATAAACTCGCCGAGCAGACACCGGGATTCGCCGGCGCCGATATCGCGAATGTTTGTAATGAAGCCGCACTTATCGCTGCAAGAAAAGGAAAGGAAATGGTGGAGATGGAAGACTTCCAGGATGCGGTGGATCGCGTGATCGGCGGACTTGAGAAAAAGAACAAGATCATCTCTCCGGACGAAAAAAGAATTATCGCTTATCATGAAGCAGGTCATGCAATTTGCGGATGGTTCCTTGAGCATGCTTATCCGCTTCTTAAAGTAACGATCGTTCCGAGAGGCGTTGCTGCATTGGGCTACGCGCAGTATACCCCACGCGAACAATACCTCTACGATACCGATCAGCTGATGGACCAGATCTGTATGACGCTGGGCGGCCGCGCCAGCGAAGAAATTTTCTTCGGAAAAATTTCTACCGGCGCACAGAACGACCTCCAGCAAATTACCAGGACGGCTTACTCGATGGTGACCGTATACGGAATGAGCGACAAGATTGGCAACGTCAGCTTTTACGACCCTTCTTCGGAAAATTCATTTACCAAACCCTATTCAGAAGAAACATCCAAACTGATCGATCAGGAAGTCAGACAGCTTATCGATGAGGCCTACGAAAAAACAAAGGCGCTGCTCATCGAGAAAAGAGAACAGGTGGAAAAGCTGGCGGAAGAATTACTGGTAAGAGAAGTTCTATTCCAGAGCGATGTGGAAAAACTGATTGGCAAGCGCCCGTTCCGCGAGACAAAAACGCTGGACGTGGATGGTAATTCCGATCATCATGAGGAGAACGGAGCGATCAGTGAAGGGGTGCCGCCATACGATGGCAATATAACCAACCATCCTCCTACAACACAAGCCTGATGAATATATCAGCTTCAAAAGAAAAAATATTAAAAAAAATAAGAAAGGCGTTGACACAAACAACGCCTATTCCTTTTCCGGGGAGTGAGGGAAACAGCTCTGTTTTTCAACCCGGTAAACAGGAGCTGGAAATTGAATTCGGCGAGCAGTTTACACGACTCATGGGCAAATTCGTTTATTGCCAGGATGAGGATGAACTAAAGCTGCAATTGCAGCATTTATTACTGAACAACAAATGGGAGAAGATCGTTTGCCGCGAAGAAGAGTTAAAACAATTTCTTCCCGGAACAATCAATAAAGAATATGATGATCTGGCGGATTCGGATGCTGCGGTTACCTCATGCGAGGCCCTCGTGGCCCGGACGGGAAGTATTATTATGAGCTCCGCTTCCAAAAGCGGGCGCACGGCAAGCGTGTATGCTCCCGTTCATGTCTGCATCGCCCGCACAAGCCAGCTGGTGTATGACGTAAAAGACGGGCTGCAGCTGATAAAAGATAAGTACGCCGGCAGAATGCCTTCGCTGGTCACTTTCGCAACGGGGCCCAGCCGGACGGCGGATATTGAAAAAACGCTGGTGGTCGGCGTACACGGGCCGAAAGAAGTGTATTTATTTTTAATTGAAGATGTCTCCTGAAAAAATATATTTCCTTTCTGATTTTCATCTGGGTGCGCCGGATGCGGCAGCCAGTCTCAGGCGTGAGAAAATAATTATCGATTTCCTGGATGAGATCAAAACCGATGCATTAGCGATATTTCTTGTGGGCGATATGTTCGATTTCTGGTATGAATACAGAAATGTAGTGCCCAAAGGATTTGTGCGCATACTGGGAAAATTAGCTGAGCTCACCGATGCCGGCATCGCGGTACATTTTTTTGTGGGCAACCATGACATGTGGATGAGGGATTATTTTCAGAGCGAATTACATATCCCGGTTTATTTCGCCCCGAAAGAATTTGAATTTTATAATAAGAAATTCCTGGTAGGGCATGGCGACGGGCTGGGTCCGGGCGACAGGGGATATAAAATGCTGAAAAAATTTTTTCGGAATCCTGTCTGCCAGTGGCTGTTTGGACTATTGCCGCCTGCTGTAGGCGTGGGGCTCGCGAACTATTTCAGCCGCAAGAGCCGTGAGGCAACAGGAAAGCATGAAGAGGTATTTCTTGGTGAAGAAAATGAGTGGCTGATTATTTATAGCAAAGAAATACTGAAACATAAGCACTATGACTACCTGGTTTTCGGGCACCGTCACCTGCCTATCGATTTTAAAATAAACAGCAGCCGGTATATTAACCTCGGCGACTGGATCCGTTATTTTACCTATGCCGTCTACGATGGGAATGAATTGAAGCTTCAGTCGCGGTTTCCGGAGAACGATAAAAAAATTGTGCGCTCATGAATATCCGGTACTTCATACTGATCGCTTCTTTATTTGCATACACCGGTACCTATTCGCAATCGGATACGCTGTTCAATCTCGAAAGGAATTATACCGGGTCGATCAGCGATTTCACAGTAGATAATCTTGGAAATATTTATCTTATCTATCAGAACGGACAATTGAAAAAACTGTTGCCGAATGGCGATTCCGCTGCGGTCTTTAATGATATCCGGAAATACGGAAAGGTATATTCCATCGATGTCACCAATCCGCTCAAAGTACTTTTGTATTATAAAGATTTTCAGACCATCCTTACGCTCGACCGGTTTCTGAATGTTCTTTCCACCCTCGACCTGAGAAAACAAAATTATCACCAGGTAAAGGCAGTGGGCCTGTCGTACGATAATAATTTCTGGATATTTGATGAGATAGATGGGAAATTGAAAAGGATCGATGACAACGGGCGGCTGATCGATCAAAGCAACGATTTCAGAACAATGTTCGATTCGATGCCTTCGCCTGATATCCTGGTCGACCAGGATAAATCCGTTTATTTATATGACCCCGCCAAAGGTGTTTATATATTTGATTATTACGGCACGTTCAGATCGAGAATACCTTTTACCGGCTGGGCTGATTTTAAGGTGATCAATCATGCGCTGGTGGGAAGGGATGGCCGGTTTTTATACAGGTATAATATCGGGAGCCTGCAGCTGCAGCAATATCCGCTGCCGGGTTTTATGAATAAGGCGTCGCGGGTGCTGATTGCACCGGGGCTTTTATATGTTTTAAAAGACAATGAGGTTAAAATATATTCGTATAAATAATGTACCGGCTATTCGATTTTGAAATACTCGATAACACGCTTGGCAATTACGTGCTTGTTGCGGGGGTTATCCTGCTGACGATTTCTTTAAAAAGATATGTCTCAAAAAACCTTGCGGGATTTTCATTCATCCTCTTTA
>JBGAJL010000051.1:0-9823 GCA_044224935.1 Flavitalea sp. | reverse complement strand
GAGTGGCACAGGGCGCTGACAAGAAAAGTTTTGTCGACCTTGTGGTATTGCCGCTGAGCAACTTTTTGCTGGTACTGGTGGTGCTTATAATGCTGGACAAACTGAATTATCCGGGTGTTCTGAATATTCATATCTATAAAACCAGCCTCCGGCATGTGTTCGATGCCATTGCCGTGATATTACTGATCGTGTCGTTTATCCGGCTGTTACTGCGTGTGATCGATTTTATTGCCATGATTCTTGCGCATAAGGCCAGTGCCTCCAAAAGTCAGAGCGATAATCAGCTTGTTGTTTTTTTCAAGGATTTTTTTAAGGCATTGCTGGCAATAGCGGGATTTCTGATGATATTAAAGTTTGGATTTAATTTCCAGGTCAGCAGCCTGATCACCGGCCTGAGCCTTGCTGGCGCCGCCGTTGCCCTGGCAACGCGCGAGAGCATTGAAAACCTTATTGCTTCTTTTATCATTTTCTTTGACAAGCCTTTCTCCACCGGCGACCAGATAAAAGTGCAGAATATAACCGGCACCGTTGAAAAGATCGGCTTGCGCAGCACGCGTTTGAGAACGACGCAAAAAAGCTATGTTACCGTTCCGAATAAACAGATGGTAGACAGCATAATGGATAACCTGTCATTACAAACACAGCGCCGTGCCTTTGTACAGCTGGAGCTGAGCGGTGATACGCCGCAGGAAGCCATCCTTCAATTGGTGGATGCTATCAGGGAAGAGATATTGAAAACGAATGACAGGGTAGAGAATTACAGCGTCTTTCTTGCAGACATTGTGAAAAATTCTTACGTAATCAGCATCGAGTTTTTTACCGGTCCTATTCCGGGTTCTGATTTTAACGATGTCCGTCAGATCGTAAACCTCGCAATAATCGATCTGGTGGAGAAGATGAATATTAAACTGGCATCGAAAGAGCCTTTACAATGAGGCCTTGACCTCCAGCAAAAAGGATCGGATCTTCTGCAACGATTGAATCATCTCGAACCGTTCCTGTGATTTCTTATTGTTTTTCAGAAAATCCTTTGCGCCTTCGATCGTTAATTTTCGCCTGCGGAGCAGATCATAAATCAGCTTTAGATTTTTTATATCAATGGGCCGGAAATGACGGTCGCCTTTTCGGTTTTTTCGCGGCTTGATAATATCGAATTCCGATTCCCAGAACCTCAGCAGGGAGGCGTTTACCTTAAACATCTGCGACACTTCGCCAATGGAATAATATTGTTTCTGAAATAAGATTTCATCTTCCGGAATATTTACCAGATCAGCTTCTGCGGCAAATGTTTTCTGTGATTTTCTTCCCCTGCCCGACGGTGTTTTTGGCGTGGCTGCTGCAATTGTTTCCGGTTCCACGGAAACAGGCTGTTCTGCTTCCGGGCTTTGTTGTTCCTGTATATGCGGCGTCTCCCCATTTGATGAGCGTTCCACCGCATGCTCTTCCTGTATAACGGGCGGCAGCTTCGTTTCGGGCTGTTCCGCGAAATCGAATGTTATCTGTGAAAAGGATTTACTCATAACACCGTGAATTTGTGAAAAAACGGTTTGAAAACGTGGATAATATACAAAAACTGTGCAGTAAAGATACACTGGTTTAAATAAGGTTCTTAGGGTTATATTCAGTACTTTTGCAGATAGTCCCGTTTATTAAAAATCAACCGTTTACCAATCAATTTATGAACGAAGAAATTCAGGAAATTTCACCGGTGACCGCCGGGTATGGAGCAGATAGTATTCAGGTTCTTGAAGGTTTGGAAGCCGTGCGCAAAAGGCCGGCGATGTATATCGGAGACGTGGGTGAAAAAGGACTTCATCATCTCGTTTACGAAGTAGTGGACAACTCGATCGATGAGGCGCTCGCAGGGTATTGCTCAAAAATTGATGTAACCATCCATGAAGACAATTCCGTTTCCGTTCTTGACGACGGACGCGGTATTCCTACCGGAATCAACACAAAAGAAAAGCGCAGCGCACTTGAAATTGTAATGACCGTTCTGCACGCAGGCGGTAAATTTGATAAGAACACTTATAAGGTGTCCGGTGGTTTGCATGGCGTGGGCGTGAGCTGCGTGAATGCATTGAGTACAAAACTGCATGTGACCGTTTTCCGGGAAGGGAAAATATTCGAACAGGAATATTCAACCGGCATCCCGAAATATGCGGTGAGAGAAATAGGAGAAAGTGAAAAAACCGGCACGCTGGTTCATTTCTGGCCCGATTTAACCATTTTCAACACCGGTATTTATAAGAAAGATGTACTCGAAGGACGCCTGAGAGAGCTTGCCTATCTGAATAAAGGCATCACTATCACACTTACCGATCTCCGTGAGAAAGACGAAGAGGGCAACGCGTATTCCAAAACGTTTTACAGCGAAGGCGGCATTATTGAATTCGTGGAAATCTCGACAGGAGCGCCGGCCGCACGCCGCTTCTTCCTAAAGTCATTTATGTAGATGGAAAGGATGATGCAACGAACACTGTTGTAGAAGTGGCGCTGACCTATAACGACAGCTTTGCCGAGCATATTTATTCTTACGTAAATAATATCAATACCATTGAAGGCGGAACGCATGTGTCGGGATTTCGAAAAGCGTTGACCCGCGTGTTCAAAAGCTACGGTGATAAAAATGGTTTGTTTGAAAAAGCAAAGGTGGAAATAGAAGGGGATGATTTTCGTGAGGGCCTAAGCTGTATTATTTCGGTGAAGGTTCCGGAACCCCAGTTTGAGGGGCAGACCAAAACAAAACTGGGTAATAGTGATGTGATGGGCGTGGTGGACAGCACCGTGTCGAAAATGCTGGTCATTTATCTCGAAGAAAATCCCCGCGAAGCAAAAAATATCATCCAGAAAGTGATCCTGGCCGCACAGGCCCGGGCAGCAGCCAGGAAAGCCCGCGAACTGGTGCAGCGAAAAAGTGTTTTAAGCGGTGGCGGCCTGCCGGGCAAGCTTGCCGACTGTTCCGAACGCGACCCCGAACGATGCGAGCTCTACCTGGTAGAGGGCGATTCCGCAGGCGGTACGGCCAAGCAGGGCCGCGACCGGAGTTTCCAGGCCATTCTGCCGTTGAGGGGTAAGATCCTCAACGTGGAAAAAGCGATGGAGCATAAAATCTATGAGAACGAGGAAATCCGGAATATGTATACCGCCCTTGGCGTGACCGTGGGCACCCCGGATGATCCTAAGGCACTCAATCTCAATAAGCTGCGTTATCATAAGCTGATCATTATGACCGATGCCGACGTAGATGGAAGCCATATTGCCACGCTTATCCTGACCTTTATCTACCGTTATATGAAAGAGATGGTGGAACAGGGATACGTCTATATCGCCCAGCCACCGCTTTACCTCGTAAAGAGAGGTAAGGAGCAGGCTTACGCATGGACGGAAGAGCAGCGCAAGGCGCTTGTCGAGCGAATGGGACATGGCAGGGAAGATTCGGTTAACATCCAGCGCTACAAGGGACTGGGTGAAATGAACAGTGAACAGCTCTGGGAAACCACGATGAACCCCGATACCCGCACCCTGAAACAGGTGAGCATCGAGAGTGCCGCCGAAGCAGACAGGGTATTCAGCATGCTTATGGGAGATGAGGTGGCGCCCAGGAGAGAGTTTATCGAGTCGCACGCGAAGTATGCAAAGCTGGACATTTAACGAAAAGAGGAAATCTTAACAAGTATAAGACATTCATAACCTATATTTAAGTTTTTAGTCTTTACTTTTAACTTTTCATCGCTAACCATAAAATTTAACTACCATGGCAGAAGTAACGCTCACGGCTTATAACGTTAAGACAAAGGAAAAAAATGTTCCCATCCAGGATGCGGTGATTACCAAAACGGCAAAGGGTACTTATATGGCCCAGGGAACAGATGGCAAAGGCAACAAGCTGACTACCCTGCTTGGTGAACAGAAAGCGCTTGACGCAATCAAAGCCGGTATTGCCAAACAGGGCTGGTAAGCTGTCTCGCATATACTCTTACTTTACTATTATTTCATCACTGCCAAAGTATTTTCTAACGGCCAGGGGCACGCGAATAGCGTGTTCCTGCTGATGATTTTCCAGCAAGGCCGCCACGATGCGCGGAAGCGCAAGGGAACTGCCATTCAGGGAATGGACCAGTTGATTTTTGCCCGCAGCGGATTTTGATCTGATCTTCATGCGATTGGTCTGGAAAGTTTCGAAATTGGAAACAGAACTTACTTCCAGCCATTTGTCCTGCGCAGCGCTGTACACTTCAAAGTCGTAGGTAAGAGCCGAGGCGAAGCTCATGTCGCCGCCGCATAATTTCAGGATGCGGTAAGGGAGTTCAAGCGAAACGATCAGTTTTTCTACATGTGCCACCATCTCGTCGAGTGCCTCGTAACTTTTTTCGGGATCGGTCAGTTGCACGATCTCCACTTTATCAAACTGGTGAAGCCGGTTCAACCCGCGTACGTCTTTCCCATAGCTGCCCGCTTCGCGCCGGAAGCAGGGAGTGTATGCCGTCATTTTCACCGGGAGGTCGTTTTCCCTGATTACGACATCGCGGTAAATATTGGTGACAGGTACTTCGGCCGTGGGTATCAGGTAAAATTTGTCCTCCGTTACATGGTACATCTGGCCCTCTTTGTCGGGCAGCTGGCCTGTTCCGAAGGCGGAATCTTCATTCACCATGAACGGCGGAATGTATTCCGTGTATCCTGCGGCTGTATTAAAGTCCAGGAAATACTGGATAAGGGCGCGTTGAAATTTTGCCCCCTGACCAGTGTAAAAGGGAAACCCGCTTCCGGTTACCTTATTGCCCAGGTCAAAATCGATTAATTTATATTTTTTGGCCAGATCCCAGTGGGGGAGCGCGTTGGCTGGAAGTTTAGGTTTCTGCCCGCCTTCAAAAACGATCTCATTGTCTGCCGGTGTTTTTCCGGGTGGAACTTTTGCGGAGGGCAGGTTAGGAAGCAGCACCATCTCGTCGAGGGTCTTCTCCGACTCTGCCAGCTCTCTTTTCACAGGGCCCGCAGCCGCATTAATTTCTTCTACCTGCTTTTTAATGGCGGCGGCCTCCTCCTTTTTTCCCCCAGCCATCAGCTGGCCTATCTCTTTGGATAATGTATTGGCTTTCGACTGGAGTGATTCACTTTGCTGCTGTAATTCCTTTCTTTTGGTATCGAGCGAGATGATCTCATCGACCAATCCCGGATTTTTATAATTCTTTACGATCAGCCCCTGCTTTACCAGCTCTGCGTTCTGCCTGATGAAGTTTAATTGCAGCATCTATGAAATAATTTTCGCAAAGATATTGAACAGTACGCTTCCTGCATTGCCGGCTCTTGCGCAAACCTGCACATCCCTATCTTTGCGTCATGCAAATACAAGACGATCTGCAGGCGAGATGGTGGACTCTTGAATCGAAATTGATAGAGCGTTTTGGTAAAAAGCCAGATCTCGAGGGACTTTTATTTCTGATAGGAATACAGGAATTCGGAACGATAAAAGATAAATTTACCAAAGAGCAGAAGCAGGACCTGATGCATGTGGCATTGTGTTCGCTTCTTTCGCGCAGCGGCTTCTATCAACTGGAAGGCACCGACAGCGATGGCTGGCCGCATTTTATCCAGTTAAAAGAGATTCCGGCAATGAGCCTCATAGAACAGGAATATTTTATTAAGGATCATATCCTGCTTTACTTTGACGAAGTTGATTTTTAGAAAGACATATTTTGTAATCTTGCAACAATAAAAAACCACAACATGAATTTTCCGGATAATCTCCGTTATACCAAAGACCATGAATGGGTAAGGCTCGATGGCGATATTGCAACTGTCGGCATCACTGATTTTGCTCAAAAAGAACTGGGTGATATTGTGTATGTAGAAATCGAGACAGCCGGGAAATCCATGGATGCAGAGGCGGTATTTGGAACCGTTGAGGCAGTAAAAACAGTGTCAGATCTTTTTCTGCCCGTGGCGGGAACAATTATGGAGGTAAATCCGGTCCTGGCCTCACAGCCGGAGCTGGTTAATTCCGACCCCTATGGAGAAGGCTGGATGGTGAAAATAAAAGTGAATAAAGCGGCTGATGTACAGGAACTGATGGATGCTGCCGCCTACAGCGCCGTTGCCGGGGCCTGATAAGGATTTGGTAAGGGAAACTTTTATTGTGTACCGATACATTAAATCTGCTGGAATTATAGGTTTCTACCTATTACTATACTCATATTTTTGCGCTATCTTCAGGTGCCTATGATAGTAATGTTCAGGAGAATTTTTATGTATAAGCTTCTTCCCGTCAGCTGGACCCTTCTTATCATCGTCCTTCTTTGCCTGCCGGGCTCACTGGTGCCCGGAACGGGTATTTTCGGGTTGCCCAATTTGGACAAGGTTGTTCATATCCTGTTGTTTGGAGCCAATGTGCTGCTCTGGGGCTGGCATTATGAGCAGACGGAGCTTACCTCGAGTAAATTCCGGCAAAGAGTTATCCGCTGCGTCGTATTGACGATCGTTCTTGGTATTGCCTTAGAGTATGTTCAGAAATACTGGATCCCGAACCGTTCCTTCGATGGAAAGGATATTGTGGCCGATTTGACGGGAGCGCTGGCTGCAGGAACCTGGCTGCTTATCCGCACGGAGAAAAAAACTTTCTGATTTTATAAATTCTTTTACATTTTGTGCAGCGTTTCAACTGTTCCGGTGGTCTCCTAAAACAGACTTCATAAAGCGAAATCTTTTAAGAGCAGTACTATAAAAAGAATAGCCCCTGTAGAAACAGGGGCCGTAACCAAAACTAACTGCTTATGAGAAAATTGACTGCTTTTATGAAGTCTTTTAAATTTACTAAATATTTAAACGCAAAAGCGGTGCCATTAGTATTTTTCCTGCCCGAATAAAAATTTTCCGCTTTGCGACCGTGAACTTGTAAGTAATCAAGCTGTTACAAAGGTACATGCCTGTAGATTCCAGACCCCCGTTGGGGATTTGATTTCTCATAATCTTAACACTAGGCGATTTAATTCTGTTTGGCCAGTTTTTCCGCGTTCTCGGCAAACTGCAGGGCATCAATGAATTCCTGGATATCACCGTTTAATACCGAGTCTAGGTTGTATGCGGTAAGACCTATACGGTGGTCGGTTATACGACCCTGGGGAAAGTTGTAGGTTCGGATCTTGGCGCTGCGATCGCCACTGCTAACCAAGCTCTTACGATGTTTCGCGATTTCTTCTTCCTGCTTGCGTACCTGATCTTCATACAGTTTGGTTCGCATCATCTGGAAGGCCTTTTCCCGGTTGCCCAGCTGGGAGCGCTCCGTCTGGCAGACTACCACCAGGCCGGTAGGGATATGCGTAAGCATTACCTTGGTTTCGACCTTGTTCACATTCTGGCCTCCTGCTCCCCCGCTTCGGGCGGTTTCCATCTTGACATCGGCAGGGTTGAGCTCAAAATCCACCTCTTCCGCTTCTGGCATCACCGCCACTGTGGCCGCCGAGGTATGCACACGTCCGCTGGTTTCCGTATCGGGAACGCGCTGCACGCGATGTACGCCGCTTTCAAATTTAAGGGTGCCATACACGTCTTCGCCCGTCACTTCCAGTTGCACTTCCTTGTAGCCGCCCACCGTGCCTTCGCTTTCGCTTAAGATGGCTGTTTTCCAGCCCTTTCTCTCGCAGTAGCGCAGGTACATCCGGAGGAGATCACCGGCAAAAAGGCTGGCCTCGTCGCCACCCGTACCCGCGCGGATCTCGATAATCGCATTCTTGTCGTCCTGCGGGTCCTTGGGGATCAGCAGTTGACGAACATGATTCTCCAGTTGCTCTTTTTTTTCTTCCGCCAGGGGCGCTTCGATTTTAGCCAGTTCCCTGAGCTCGGCATCGTCGCCGCCCAGCGCTTCTTTGTAAAAGGAAATATCGTCAAGTATTTTTCTGTAGTCGTTGTAAGCAATTACAATCTTTTCGAGGCTGCGATACTCTTTACTCGTTTCCATAAACCGCCTGTTATCGTTGACAATCTCCGGGTTGGTAAGCGCCACCCCCAGATCATCAAACCTTGCTTTAATGGCCTCCAGTTTATCTAACATAGATTGCTTTACTTTTGGTAAAATCGGCTGCAAAGTTAATTGATTCATTGCTCATGACTTACAGGAAATTCAGCGCAGACAATCTGTTTACGGGATATGAAATGCTGGGAGAAGATGCGGTGCTGATCACCGATGAAAAGGGTAAGGTGATCGCGCTCACCGATCGCCGGGAGGCGGGCGGGCCAATAGAAAAACTGAACGGGATTCTTTCACCGGGATTTATCAACAGCCATTGTCATCTCGAATTGTCCCATCTTAAAGGAACTATTCCGAAAGGTACCGGTATGGTGAAGTTCCTCCTGACGGTAATGGGCAATCGGAATCATTCTACTGAAAATATCCTCGAAGCAATCGGAGCGGCAGAAAAGAAGATGCTCGATGCAGGAATTGTTGCGGTGGGCGATATCTGCAATACCGGCCATACGCTGGTTCAGAAAGAAAAAAAGAATCTTTATTATCAGAATTTTATCGAGGCAACGGGTTTCGTGGAAGCGGCTGCAGAAAGCAGATTCAATCAGGTGCTTCAGGTATTTACCGCGTTTAAGGAAAATGCTTCTATCGTGCCGCATGCACCCTATTCCGTATCGGGTAAATTATTTAAATTAATAAACGACCATCGCCCTGCGAGCCTGATGACCATTCACAACCAGGAGAGCTACGGAGAAAATGAATTGTTTGAAAAAGGAACGGGCGATTTTCCTGTTTTTTATAAAGCATTGGGAATAGATATCTCCGGCTTTAACGTCCCGGGTAAAACCAGTATTCAATCCTACCTCGGCCGGATTGCTGCGGAGCATTCGATACTGCTCGTTCACAATACGGTAACCTCTGCTGAGGATATTAACTGGATAAAGAAAAATCAACATTCATTACCTGAAATATTCTGGTGCCTCTGCCCCAATGCGAATTTATATATTAATAATATGCTCGCCGATGTTCCGCTGCTAATTCAATCAGGATACAAAATAGTAATCGGTACCGACAGCCTTGCTTCAAACGATCGGCTGGATATCGGAGCAGAACTGGCAACATTACAGAACTATTTCCCCCATATCAGTATAGCCCAGCTTTTGGGCTATGCCACGATAAATGGCGCCGAGGCTTTGCGGATCACGGAACAATTCGGAAGCTTTGAAAAGAATAAGACCCCGGGAGTTGTTTTAATTGAAAATGTCGCTGAGGGATCGTTGCGAAATGCGAAGACGAGAAGGATACTATAACGGCGTAGCCTATCCGAGCACTGCTTCCAGTACGGGCAGGGTTTTCAGGTTTCCAAAATCCTGGATATGGAGCGCATAAAAATTTTCATATGCATGCAGGAGCGCCCTGCGCATTTCCTGGTTCAGCTTTATTTCTCCAAGTTCCGAAGGCTGCATCGCTTTTAGTAAATCGGAAGTAACCCGGCTGTATTCGTCTTCAAGAAAATAAATATGCTGGGGATAGGAACGAACGAACTCTCCTTCTTTCAGGTCAAGTATGGAATTATTATCCGAATATTTATCCGATATCCGGAAACCATAAAAGCTGCTTAAATGCAGGGCGAAGTACAGTGGGAAATTGGCTGCCTCCGCGTCCGAAATTTCGTCGAGGTGGATAAATGCATCTTCAATAAAAGAAAACAGCTCCGCATTGGGCTCGGGTTGCTTAAGGCTTCTTTGTAACAGTTCGATCATGAAAAGGGCGATGGCATTTCGGAGCACATTGAAAAAGATGTTTGAATACACACGGGCCCATTTGAACTCTTTGATGCGCTGGAGACTTTTGAGCTCATTA
>JBGAJL010000050.1:0-30687 GCA_044224935.1 Flavitalea sp. | reverse complement strand
TGGAGACCACTTATATGGAAGTGCTTAACAGCGTTCACCCACACCCCACTATCAGCGAGAGCGTGAAAGACGCGATCGAGGTGGCTTACGGGGAAGCGATACACCTGTAGAAATAAAAAGCAAAAACTGAAAAGTTAAAACTGAAAAGCGTTGAACATGCCCGCTTTTTAATTTTAACTTTTTTACTTTTAAGTTTTAAGTTCATCATGCAGATATCCGTTTGGGAAAAGGAATCTTTCTTCGCCCCTGCTGATGTGATCATCGCGGGAAGTGGTTTCGTAGGGCTATGGTCGGCGTTTTATCTCAAAAAAAATCACCCCGATATCAGGATCACGATCATTGACCGCGGTGTGATTCCTACGGGCGCCAGCACACGCAATGCCGGCTTCGCCTGCTTTGGCAGCGCTACCGAACTGATGAGTGATATTGCAGCGATGGGGGAAGACAAAACGCTCGAACTGGTTGAAATGCGCTTCAACGGGATTTCTAAAATTCAAAAAGTATTCAAGGGCGGGGGAATCGGTTTCGACACCTGCGGCGGGTATGAATTGATCGATTCTCTTTCCCCGGAAAAACACGAAAAGCTCGTTGCGGATGTTGAATGGCTCAACAGGCAGCTGCAACCCATCACATCCAAAAAAAGAACCTACACGTTCGCCGATGATAAGATCAGCGATTTCGGCTTTAAAAAAGTTGCCCATTTGATCCGGACCAAACAGGAAGGCAGCCTGCATCCCGGCAGGTTATGTCAAAAATTATTGCAGAAAGTGCAGGGCATGGGCGTGAATGTTTTGTCGGGCCTGGAAATCACCCGTTTTGAGACCTCCGGGAAAAACGTAACGGTATATACCGACAGGGATTTCTTTTTATCCGCTGAGAAAATACTTATCTGTACCAACGCATTTGCAAAACAATTGCTTCCCGAACTCGATATTGCTCCTGCCCGCGGCCAGGTGTTGGTAACCGCACCCATCCCGTCGTTGAAAATAAAAGGCACTTTTCATTTCGACGAAGGATATTATTATTTCCGGAACCTCGGTAACCGGCTGTTGCTGGGCGGCGCCAGGAATGCATTTCCTGAAGAAGAAACCACAACGGAGATGGACGTAACGGCGAGTATACAGTCAAAACTGGAAGCGTTTATTAAAGAGCGGTTATTACCCGGTATTCCTTTCGAAATCACCGACAGGTGGAGCGGCATTATGGGTCGCGGTACAGAGAAAACGCCTATTCTTCAAAAGATTTCAGGAAATGTATATTGCGCAGTCAGGATGAGTGGAATCGGCGTGGCCATCTCGCCCGTTGTCGGATTAAAAATGGCGGGGATGCTGGCTTAAAAAATCAATCGCCCTTTATAAATTTCTGCGTCTTTCCATTGAAGGAAATAAAATAAAAACCGGCTTTCAATCCCGAAAGGCTGATGTTCATTTCCTTTGTGGTAATCAGTGCCCGCTTCACCGCCTGGCCCAGATGATTGTAAATAATTACCTGTCCCGAGCTTATGTTTTCATCGCCTGCCAGGACAATTCTTATTTCATTAATAGCAGGATTCGGATAAACGGACATGCCCGATATGTTCGCGGTACCTGCAACGGCTTCATTTGCACCGGATGCTTTTCCGGATGATAGCAACGCAAAGCGGGCCCCGCCCAAAAGAAACAGTTCGCGCATCCTGGCTACCTGGCCCCTGGTGAACATATTGGTGCAGGCATCATCGGTAAAATCCATAAAGTTCATGTACATATTTCCTGCCGCACCGCTGGTGCAGCTGATAATCACGCCCGAGGGGCATCCCCGTGTGGGGCCCGATTGTGGCGGTGTATCCTCTATTTTATCATCGCCACATTGTGCATCGCCCCAGATATGGCGCAGACCCAGCCAGTGACCGATTTCATGGGTTGTTGTTCTGCCCTTGTTATAGGGAGGCTGAACATTGGGCGTGGTTCCAAAGACATTATACCGGATTACCACCCCGTCTTTCGCGGCGGCGCAGCCGGGGGCACTTGCATACCCTAATATTCCGCCGTTAACATTTCCTACCCAAAGGTTGAGATACTGATTGCGATCCCAGCCATCGTCCCCGCCGGTGAGTGAAGATTTTATTTTATCGTCGGTACCAAATGATAATTCGCTGGTACGCTTGCGAATGATGCCCGTGGTGGGCATTCCTACCGGGTCGATGGTGGCCAGTTTGAACTCAATGCCTGCGTCGGCGGCCCTGCTTTTAAATGCATCCGGAATATGCGAAGCATCCGCATTTTTTTTGCGGTAATCGTTATTCAGTACGGCGATCTGCGAGCGGATCTGCTCATCGCTGATATTTTGTTCGGAGGTATTGTATACAACATGCACCACAACAGGTATCGTGATCACATCAGTCGCTTGCTGAGAGAAAGCTGTTTGGCCCAGTGCGGCCATGAGTACGGATAGTAAAAGGACAGATCGCATGCTAACACGGTTGTGATAGCTTTACACAGGTGGATCAGTGCCGGTCTTTTAAGAGGATAAATTGGAGAGAGAAGAACATGTAAAAAAAGTGAAAATAATCGGGGAATGCAAGTCCGTAGGGATAAAATTATGGTGGCCTCAAATGCGTGCGTTACATTTGACACTCAATCAGAACGATGAAAACAAGCATTGGTATTTTTCTCTTTTCGGCTCTTTTCATTACAGCATGTAATAATAATGACGACCAAACGACCGGCGACTCCTCTTCTCAGGAGGAATTTCATATATCCGCTCCTATAATCATTAATTATCAGATAGTTAACCAATTTCCACATGATACATTATCCTTTACAGAGGGGTTGAATTTCCACGATGGGCAGCTCTACGAGAGTACCGGGGCGCCCGACGATCCTGCCACCAACGGCACCTGGATCGGCCCTCTTGATCTGCAGACAGGCAGGTATGAAAAGAAAGTGGACATGGGGAAATCCTATTTCGGCGAGGGCACGACTTTCCTGAACGGAAAGCTATACCAGCTCACCTACAGGTCGCAGATTGGGTTTGTTTACGACGCCCGGACCTTCAAAAAGCTGCGTTCCTTTACTTATAAGGGAGAAGGCTGGGGCCTCACCAACGACGGCAAACACCTGATCATGAGCAATGGAAGCAGTAATCTTTACTACCTGAACCCCGATTCGCTCAGTTTTCTTTCCAAGCTATCTGTACAGGATGATACCGGCTATGTGTCCAACATCAACGAACTGGAGTATATCGATGGATATATCTATGCAAACAAATGGCTCACCGGTTATATTCTTAAGATAGATCCCAAAACAGGGTACGTGGTGGGAAAGCTCGATTTGTCCAAAGTTTACAATGAAATCAAGACCAGGTACCCCAATGCAGAAGAGATGAATGGCATTGCTTACGACAGCACCGGCAAAAAGGCCTATATCACTGGCAAAAAATGGCCCTTTATTTACCAACTTAGCTGGTAAAAGCTTTTTTTTCGTTACCTTTGCAAACTCTTTAAAAGAAGGAGTGCTCATGAGTAGCCGACGGAACTACGATATTGCGTTTGTGGGGCTTAAACCCGGGATTCATGAGTTCGAATATGATATCGACGACAAGTTCTTTGTAGAATACCAGGAACAGGATTTTCGCAACTGCGTGGCCCATATCAAGCTGACCCTCGATAAAAAAACGGGGTTTATGTTACTGAAGTTTGAAGTGGGTGGCCGGGTTGAGGTAACCTGCGACAGGTGTGGCAATGGCCTTCCTTTGGATCTCTGGGATGAATTCAACATCGTTATTAAGATGGTGGACGACCCCGAAGAAATGAACGACCAGGAAGAAGATCCTGATGTTTATTATATTTCAAAAGGAGAAAGCCATCTGCATATATCCGACTGGCTGTATGAATTCATTAACCTCAGCATTCCCATGCAGCGCATGTGCGGCCCCGATGAAATCGGCGGCCCTTCCTGCAATAAAGAAGTACTGGCGATGCTAAAGAAAATGATTCCGGAAGATAAACCCAGTTCCAACCCGTTATGGAAGGGACTTGAAAAGTTTAAGAATTTAGACAATTAATATTGACATATGCCAAATCCCAAAAGACGGCACTCACAGCAAAGAAGTGCGAAAAGAAGAACTCACTATAAAGCTGAGGCTGTTACTTTGAGCAAGGACTCGACAACCGGTGAACTGCATGTACGTCACCGTGCGCATGTAAGCGAGGGTAAACTGTATTACAAAGGAAAAGTTGTGGCTGAGAAATCGCCAGTAAAATAATTTCTTTTAATACGGTTGGCTCATATGAACATCGCCTTAGATATGATGGGGGGCGACTATGCTCCCGCAGAAGCAGTGAAAGGCGCAGGGCTTTTTCTCAACGAGAACAAGTCTGCGGTCAATTTGCTGCTGATAGGTGATGAACAACAGGTTTCCCCTTTGTTGACCTCTGCCTCCATTGACCTCTCGCGGGTCAAAGTTGTGCATGCTTCTCAGGTGATCGGCATGCACGAGCATCCCACCAAAGCGTTAAAGGAAAAACAGCAATCCTCCATTTCAGTTGGTTTTCATTTGCTGGCTACAGGCAAAGCCGATGCGTTTATCAGTGCGGGCAATACCGGTGCAATGCTGGTGGGCGCACTCTATAGCATCAAAGCCATTGAAGGCGTAATGAGGCCCACTATTTCCACCGTTATCCCGAAAGATAACGGCGCCACCGGGCTGTTGCTCGATGTAGGGTTGAATGCCGACTGCAAGCCGGAGCACCTGAATCAGTTTGCGATGCTCGGCTCGCTCTATGCGAGATTTATCTCCGGCGTAGAAAACCCACGTGTAGCCCTGGTTAATATAGGTGAGGAAGAAGGAAAAGGAAATCTCCTGGCCCAGGCCACCTATCCCCTCCTGAAAGCCAACACCAGCATCAATTTTATCGGCAATGTAGAAGGCAGAGATATTTTTAAAGATAAAGCCGACGTGATGGTCTGCGATGGCTTCACGGGAAATATCATCCTTAAAATGGCGGAATCCTTTTACGAAATCACCACCGATAAAAAGATCAGTCATGAATACCTCGAGCGCTTCAACTTTGAAAACTATGGCGGCACGCCGGTGCTTGGCGTAGCCAAACCGGTCATTATAGGGCATGGTATCTCGCACGCCCGGGCATTTTCCAATATGATCGCCCTGGCGGCGAAAATGGTCTCTACCGATTTATTGCAAACGATGAAAACGAGCTTTCACTCAAGTGCTTCCTAAAGCCGTTCTTTCTCTCTTCTCCGGCGCTCAATTTACTTCCTGTTCGATAACTTTCTTCCCTGTAGCTTTGTTTCATTCATGAAGAAACTGGCATTTTATCTTGCTGATTATTTTCGACAATTAGATTACCGGAATTTTATTTTTATTTCACTGGCATTAAGTGTTTTAATCTGGGTTAATTATTATTTTAAATTAAATACTGCACTTCTTTCTGCCCATTCTTTTACCGGCCGTTTTCAGCGCATCTATTTCCTTTATTTTCTCACTTTTTCTGTTGCCTGGATTTACGGGTTTGCAATTACAGGAAAGAAACTTCCGGGATCATTTTTCTTCTGGGTCCTGTTAATCCTCTCTCCGGCAGTGTTTGCAGTAAAAGTTTCTCTTCAGGCTGGCGACCTGCTTCCCGGTATCGGTAATTATTGGAAGATTGTGCTTAACTGGCCCCTCAAAGCGCTGAGCACCTTTATACTGGCTTTTATCCTGTGGTTTGGCACCAATAACAGCAAGCCATTTGCCGGCCTGAATGCAAAAAATTTCAATCCATGGCCCTATGTTATTTTACTGATACTGATGTTTCCACTGTTGCTGGGTGCGGCACAGAGCCACGATTTTCAACAGGTTTACCCTAAGTTGCATCATATGCTCGGGGCACGCGTGAGCGTCCTTCAAGCCGTACTTTTCGAACTCTCCTACGGTATTGATTTTTTTACTATCGAATTGTTTTTCAGAGGGTTTTTAATAATAGCTTTTATTAAATATGGAGGCAGGGCCGCTATCCTTCCCATGGCCGCTTTTTATTGTACCATTCATTTTGGAAAGCCATTATTTGAATGCATCAGCTCCTATTTCGGGGGCATTATCCTGGGGGCAATCGTTTATAATACCCGGTCTGTCTGGGGCGGGCTAATTGTTCATCTCGGTATAGCCTGGATGATGGAGCTTATCGCCATCTTCTAAAAGAATAAAAAAAACTACAAACTCGTAAGCCGGATTCTGTTTCTAAGCGATCATTTATCTGGCCGCTGCATTACTGCGAGCGATCTTGCTGCCTACCCACCAATCTTCCCGGCTTTCGCAGGCTTTTGCGGACGAGGTCCGCATTGCCCGTTTAGGCTGGTCTTGGGCGAGCCACCCTCAAAGACTGGCATACATGGCATTACAGCATGTAAGGTTTACCCGGAAATTATATCGCTATAAAATCCTGTGAGCTCTTACCTCACATTTTCACCATCACCCTGCCGCCTGCGCCAGGGCCCGGGCGGTCGAAGGCTGTAATTTTCTGTGGCACTATCTGTACCCGTTTTCCCCGGCCGAAGCCGAAAGAAACCGGATCCCGGCGCTTAACCGGTACATTGCTCTATGCTGTCCGGACTTTCCTTTCTCCTGAGAGAACGATAGCTCGGTTTGTAGTTCTATTTTTTCTTTGGTTCATCACCGCCGTCTTCCGGGCGCCTGCAGCAACTCGGCAGCTTGTCATACGCTTCCTTATTAGCAGTGATATCATCGGCATCGAAACCTAAATTAGCGATCGCAGTTTTGATGTTATTCTCGTTCGTGCGTTCGGCAACATAGGTCACTTTGGTTTTGTTATGCTTATAATCTACCTGCACTTTCTGCACTCCTTCTTCCCTTATCATATAATCTTCCACCCGTTGTTTGCAGGTTTCGCAGAGAATGCCAGGCGTATTGATCGTGATCGTCTGAACTCCCTTTCTTTTATTTACGATCTGGGAATATCCCGTGGCGACGATTCCCGCGAGCAATAACACAAGCACCATGATTTTTTTCATAGCTGATATTTTCTCTAAAATAACTAAAATCCTGTCCAGCGGGAAGGATCGTCCTTCCAATTTAACAATATGCTTTCCTGTTCCGGAGTTACGATGCCTTTTTCCATTGCCAGCGCGATCATGGCCGGGTAATTTGTCAACGGATAGTATTCAACGGCTGCATTTTTAAACGCGTCGGCCGCCACGGGAAAACTGTAAGTAAAAATGGAAACCATTCCCATTACCTCCAGCCCTGATTCCCGAAGAGCAGATACTACCTGCAGACTACTTTTACCGGTCGAAACGAGGTCTTCTATCACCACCGTTTTTTTCCCTTTTTCATAGTAACCTTCGATCATATTTCCCAGGCCATGTTCCTTGGGCTTGGGCCGCACGTAAACGAAGGGCAGCTTCAGTTGATCGGCAGCCAGGGCGCCCCAGGCGATGCCGGCGGTTGAAACGCCCGCCAACAGTTCCGCATCCGGAAATTTGCTGAAAATAAGGTTACACATTTCCGATTTGATAAACTCCCTCACGTGGGTATACGAAAGGATCTTGCGATTGTCGCAGTAAATGGGGCTTTTCCAGCCGGATGCCCAGGTAAAAGGCTGGTCGGGGCGAAGCGTCACCGCATTCACCTGTAACAATTTTTCTGCAACTGCTTTTTCATTTGTCATGCTGCGAAAATATATAAATTATATGCTTAGTTTCACTTAAAGACTGTCGGGTATCACAAGGCCGCAAAGAATGTGCAGTGAGGTTAAGACATTGCGCTCTTTGCGAAAACTTTGCGTTCTTTGCGATACACGACCCTGATATATAAAAAGCCCTCCAATGAAAATATATTTTGACGACGAACCAAAGGAAATAAATGAAGATGATCCGCTGCTGAAAAGCTATTCTTTGATTATTGCGGCAGGCGGTCTCGTGTTAAACGATGAAGGAAAAATACTGATGATCTTTCGGCGGGGAAAATGGGACCTGCCGAAGGGAAAGTTTGAAAACGGTGAAACGGTTGAAGAGTGTGCCGCCCGCGAAGTGAAGGAAGAGACCGGGCTAAGCCGGATCGATCTCAAAAGGCCCCTGTTGACAAGCTATCATACCTATTCCGACAGGAAAGGACCGGTTTTGAAAGAAACATACTGGTTTCTTTTTGCAGCTCCGGGTTCCCAGGAAGTAGTTCCTCAATATGAAGAAGATATTGTAAAAATAGAGTGGGTGCATCCCGACGACCTGGCGAATTATACGAATAACACGTATGGGCTGATAAAGGACGTACTGAACAGTGCGGGCTTTGTTACGGACCCATCAACCTTTTAGATCTTTTACCACCACCTCCGGCAGGAAAGGAGATGCGTCGCCGCCGTTTCTCAGCACATCCCGCACCAGTGTGGAAGCCACCGAAGTGTATTGCGGAAGACAGGTAAGGAAAACCGTTTCAATATTGTGATCGAGGCTGCGGTTCATATCGGCAATGGCTTTTTCATATTCAAAGTCATTTACATACCGAATGCCACGGATAATAAAACGCGCATGTACGTTTTTGCAGCATTCTACCGTAAGCCCCTCATAAACAACTGCCGAAACTCTTGGCTCGTCTTTAAATATTTCCTTTATCCACTTCAGTCTCTTTTCTTCGGAAAACATAGCGGCCTTGTTGGCGTTGCGACCGATACCGATTACCAAACGGTCGAATAAAGGCAGTGCACGCGCTATGATATCGATATGCCCGATGGTGATGGGATCAAATGTGCCGGGAAATAAAGCAATATGCATATGACAAGTTTAAAGTTAAGAATGGAAAAGCCTAAAGTGGAAAACGGGAGAAGAACTTTTAAGTTTTTGCTTTTCAACTTTTAACTTAATCCTTCCGACTGCCCTGAAAGTAAATATAACACTGCCATTCTCACAGCCAGGCCGTTTTCTACCTGTTGCAGGATGATGGATTGTCCACTGTCGGCCACGTCGCTGTCAAGTTCCACGCCTCTGTTTATGGGCCCCGGATGCATGATAACGATTTCTTTTCCGAGGCTTTCCAGCAGTTTTCTGCTGATGCCATACGCCAGGTTGTATTCCCGCAGGGAAGAAAACAAAACCTGGTTTTGACGCTCGAGCTGAATACGCAGCACATTCGCTACATCGCACCACTGCAATGCTTTTTTCACATCATATTCGACGCGCACATCAAATGCTTCCTGTATATATTTGGGGATCAGCGTAGGGGGTCCGGCGATGGTAACCTCCGCGCCCATCTTCTTCAACAGATACATATTGCTCATAGCCACCCGCGAGTGCATAATATCACCGATAATAGCCACTTTTACTCCTTCCAGCCGCCCCATTTTTTCTCTTATCGAATAAGCGTCCAGCAAGCCCTGGGTGGGGTGTTCGTTAATGCCGTCGCCGGCATTAACAATAGCGGCGGGAATATGTTTCGCAAGAAAATGCGGGGCGCCGGTAGCGCTATGGCGGATAACAATCATGTCCACTTTCATAGACAAAATATTATTCACCGTGTCCAGCAATGTCTCTCCTTTTGAAACGGACGAATTGCTGGTCGTAAAATTAATTGTATCGGCGCTTAATCTTTTTTCTGCCAGCTCGAACGAGATACGCGTACGCGTGGAATTTTCAAAAAATAAATTCAAAATGGAAAAGTCTCTCAGCGCCGGAACTTTTTTCACCGGTCGCTGCAGAACCTCTTTAAATGAAACTGCCGTATCTAAAATGAGTTGAATATCATTGGGCGTGAGATCCCTTATGCCTAGCAGATGTTTTACTGAAAGTTGCATTTCAGGCAGCGAAGTTATGGTTTTAGATAATAAGAGCGGTTGATTTTTTACGCCTGGACATCATCGGGCGCGTCACCTTCAAGCAATACCACTTCCTGCCTGTTATCGCGCGACTTCCAGAATACCTTCACCCGTTGCGAAATAATGCTGTCGATCGATTTGCCCGTATAATCCGGCTGAATGGGCAGTTGCCTGCTGAACCGCCTGTCGATCAACGTGCAGAGCTCCACTTTCGAAGGCCTGCCAAAATCAAGCAGGGCGTCGAGAGCCGCCCGTATCGTGCGGCCGGTGTGGAGTACGTCGTCAATCAGCACGACATCTTTATTTTCTATTGTAAAGGGAATCTTTGTTTGATTAGGCATATGAATACCACTCCGGACATCATCGCGGTAAAAGGTAATATCAAGAATTCCGTATTTTATCGATTCCGGGGCAACAAGCTTTCTCAATTCCTCAACAATCTGGTCCGATACAAATACTCCGCGGGGCTGGATACCGATAATCACGGTGTTCCGCAAAAGCATATGGTTTTCGAGTATCTGGTGACTTAATCTTTTTATTGTTATCGAGAGCTGCTGCTCATTCAGTACCGTCTTCAAAACTATTTTTTTATAAAAATAAATATATGGGGTTATAAGCATCCGATCTCTTCTATCGTCAGACCGGTGTATTTCGCTATTTTGTCTACCGGTTCGCCGGAAGCTTTCATTAATTGCGCAGTAGCAAATTTTTCCGCCTGCCGGCCTTCTATTTCACCTTCGGTTTTAGCAGTCTCCTTTTCTGCATACCTGTCCCAGCGCTCTTTCATACTGGCCATATACGCCATCGCTTCTTCTTCGCTGTAATTAGATATCCTTGCTTCCATAAATAAGTGTTTAAAAACAGTGTCGTCCCGTAAAGATACCGGGATTTCCGGTAAGACAGCAAGGTATCTCAATACAAAAAGCCATTGCTCCTGCCGGTTTTCCAGTTCATGCAATTGCTTTTTAAATTTCGGCATTTCCAGATACCAGAATGTCAGGTTTTCATTAAATACCTTTCCATTGGCAATATTGATCAGTTTCACAATTTGTATCATTTCCGACGGATCGGAGTCCTCAAATACAAAATCCATGATACCAATACAAATAGTCTGCTTCAAATGATAATTCCAGTCTCCAACCATCGCCTGTTTACGAATAGGAACGGCGGAATAATATAAACTCCTATCCTTAAAATAAGCCTCTCTGATTCGCTGTAGCTCAACAATAAATATATTACCTGCCTCGTCCTCGCAATAGATATCAAATACCGACTTTTTATTTTCCTTGAAAATATCCAGTTGCTCAGTATCCAGGTAATTAATATCGATAATGCGATGAGCCGGGCTAATTACCGAATTAAGAAAATCAATTAGCAGGATCTTATTCCGGGGCCAGCGAAACAAACGCTTAAATCCATAGTCCGTAAAAGGATCAATAAACACATATTCCTGCGGTTTCATTATTGAACTATTTAATAAAACCGCAAAATCAATGTTCGGGAAATCCTGGCAATGGTGAAAACACGGAACTATAGCCGCATTTTTCCTGGCTGTTTACCAGAAGCCACTCCCTATTTTTCCCCTAAAAACGGATATCCGTAATGTGTGGGAGGATTAAACGTTTCCTTTATCGTTCTTGCGCTGAGCCAGCGATATAAATTCAGGATAGAGCCCGCCTTATCATTCGTTCCACTGGCCCTGGCTCCGCCAAAAGGTTGCTGCCCCACGACTGCACCGGTAGGTTTATCATTGATATAAAAATTGCCGGCAGCATTGCGAAGTTTGTCTGTTGCCAGTTCCACCGCCTGCCTGTCTTTCGCAATAACAGATCCTGTCAATGCGTAAGGAGAAGTGCGATCCACCAGTTCAAGTGTTTCCTCGTATTTCTCCGCATCGTAAACATATATGGTTAACACGGGACCGAAGATCTCCTCACACATTGTAACATATTCGGGGTCCCTGGCTTCGATAACAGTAGGATGAATAAAATATCCTTTCGACTTGTCTGTTTTACCGCCAACCAGTATAGATGCTTTATCAGAATTTTTTGCATTGTTGATATACCCGGCGATCTTGTCAAAACTTCTTTCGTCGATTACCGCATTGATAAAATTGCTGAAATCTTCTACCGATCCCACGGTAAAGCTCTTCACTCCATCAATCAGCTTCTTTTTTACCTCCTCCGCAATAGTAGAGGGAATATATGCCCTTGAAGCCGCAGAACATTTTTGTCCCTGGAATTCAAAAGCTCCGCGAAGCAATGCAGTAGCTACCACATCGGGATCTGCACTTTTATGCACCATCACAAAATCTTTTCCACCGGTCTCTCCCACTATCCTGGGATATGTTTTGTAGTTCGCAATATTTGCACCGATCGTCTTCCACATTTGATTGAACACACCCGTAGATCCGGTGAAATGAATTCCTGCAAAATCGCGGTGGCCAAAACAGACTTTTCCAAGTGTCGGCCCGTCGATATATATTAAATTGATCACGCCATCGGGTAAGCCCGCTTCTTTCAGAATGCGCATAAACATCTGCGCGCTGTATATCTGTGTGTTTGCAGGTTTCCACACCACTACGTTTCCACACATTGCTGCAGAAGCAGGCAGGTTGCCGCCAATAGCCGTGAAATTAAATGGTGTAACTGCCAGCACAAATCCTTCAAGAGAACGGAACTCCATCCGGTTGTGCACCCCGGCAGAAGAAATGGGCTGCTGCCTGTATATTTCACTTAAATAATGTACGTTGAACCGCAGGAAATCAATGATCTCGCAGGCGCTGTCGATTTCTGCCTGGTAAGCATTCTTGCTCTGGCCCAGCATCGTCGCCGCGTTCATGTGGAAACGATATTTTGTAGCGATAAGATCGGCGGCTTTCAGAAATATATTCGCGCGATTTTCCCAGCTTAATGCGGCCCATGAAGCATGGGCTTTCAGTGCAGCGTCGATCGCCTGCTTTACATGCGATTCATTTCCCTGGTAAAACTGCCCCAGCACATGGGCCGTTTCATGCGGTGGACGGATCTCCGCAACACTTCCCGTTCTCACTTCTTCTCCACCGATATACATCGGAATATCAGCCTTCGAGCTTTTAAATTCCTGCAAGACTTTTTTAAGCGATTCTTTTTCTTTTGATCCCGGTGCGTAATTTAAAACAGGTTCGTTCTGAGGCAGCGGGTAAGCAAAATATCCGAGGTTCATATAGTTAATTTAATTGTTGCTGGTTTCTTTTTCCATCATCAGATACGCTTTGATAAATCCATCCAGTTCACCGTCCATCACGGGCTGTACATTTCCCACTTCATAATCCGTCCGGTGATCCTTAATCATTTTATAGGGATGAAACACATATGACCGGATCTGCGATCCCCATTCAATTTTTTTCTTGGAAGAATTGGCCGCATTTTTAACCTCCTCACGTTTACGCATTTCTTCTTCATACAAACGGCTCTTCAGCATCGTCATCGCTTTTTCCCGGTTCTCGCCCTGCGTTCTGGCCTGCTGGCATTCAACAATAATACCAGTTGGCTTATGCGTCAGGCGAACTGCCGTTTCCACCTTGTTTACGTTTTGACCACCGGCGCCGCCACTTCGGAAAAAAGCCCATTCCACATCGGAAGGATTCACTTCTATTTCGATGGTGTCGTCTATCAGAGGGTAAACATATACGGAAGCAAAAGAAGTATGTCTCCTGGCATTGCTGTCGAACGGTGAAATACGCACAAGACGGTGCACCCCGCTTTCTGCCTTTAAAAAACCGTATGCAAACGGCCCGTCGAACTGTAGTGTTGCGCTTTTGATGCCGGCGCCGTCGCCATCCTGCCAGTCGAGCTGGGTAACGGAGAAATCATGTTTATCGCCGTACATGCGGTACATGCGGGCTAGCATTTCGGCCCAGTCCTGGCTCTCTGTTCCACCCGCCCCGCTATTGATCTGCAGAACGGCAGGGAGTTCATCTTCCGGCTGGTTTAGCGTGCTTTTGAATTCAGCTTCTTCTATTTGTGCATTCGCCGCATTAAAAGCTTCTTTGGTTTCTTCTTCCGATGCTTCGCCTGCTTTCCAGAAATCATACAGCACGGCAAAATCTTCCACGGCAGCAGACACCTGCTCATAGAGCTTTACCCAATATTCATTCAGCTTAATATTGCGCAATATCTCTGTTGCACGTTTGTTATCATCCCAGAAGCCGGGAGAAAGAGAAAGTTGTTTTTCCTGGTTTATCTTATCCTGTCGGTTATCGACGTCAAAGAAACCTCCTCAGGACCAGGACACGGTCCCTCATAATCTTAATTTGATCTTGTGTCATAGTTTGCGAAGATAATGATAACTTAAAAGTGAAAAATGAAAACTTAAAACAGAGAAACATAATAAAAAAAGTCAAAAGCTAAAACGTTGAAGGTTTTAACTTTTGACTTTTCACTTTAAACTTTTCAGTTATTAATAATCCATTCCGCCCATTCCTGGTGCGCCACCTGCATGGGGAGCTTCTTCTTTCTTGGGCTTGTCTGCAATCACGCACTCGGTGGTGAGCAGCATACCTGCAATTGAAGCGGCATTTTCCAATGCGATGCGGGTTACTTTAGTAGGATCGATTACACCGGCAGACAGCAGGTTTTCATACACTTCTGTACGGGCATTGAAACCGAAATCCTTCTTTCCTTCCTTTACTTTCTGCACTACGATGCTTCCTTCGATACCACTGTTAACCACGATCTGGCGAAGAGGTTCTTCAACCGCACGTTTAACGATCTGGATACCGGTTGTTTCGTCTTCATTTTCACCTTTCAGGTCTTCCAATGGTGCGATCGCCCTGATGTAGGCAACGCCACCGCCGGGTACGATTCCTTCTTCTACAGCGGCTCTTGTTGCATGCAATGCATCGTCAACGCGGTCCTTCTTTTCTTTCATTTCAACTTCTGTTGCGGCACCAACGTAAAGAACAGCCACACCACCGCTTAATTTAGCGAGACGTTCCTGTAATTTTTCCCTGTCATAATCGGAAGTTGTGGTTTCGATCTGAGCCCTGATCTGGTTAACACGTGCCTGGATATCTTCCTTGGCGCCTTTACCACCTACGATAGTTGTGTTGTCCTTGTCAATAGTTACGGAAGCAGCAGTTCCCAGGTAAGAGAGGTCTGCATTCTCAAGTTTATAACCCTGCTCTTCGCTGATCACGAGACCCTTGGTGAGAATCGCGATATCCTGCAGCATTTCCTTGCGGCGGTCGCCGAAGCCCGGAGCCTTAACAGCAGCTACTTTCAGCGTACCACGTAATTTATTTACAACCAGTGTTGCAAGTGCTTCTCCTTCGAGGTCTTCGGAGATGATCAGCAGCGGACGTCCGCCCTGTGCAACTTTCTCGAGAATATGGAGGATATCCTTCATGGCGCTGATCTTCTTATCGTAGATCAGGATATAAGGATTCTGTAATTCGGCTTCCATTTTTTCGCTGTTGGTAACGAAATAAGCCGAAGAATAACCACGGTCGAACTGCATACCTTCTACTACTTCTACAGTAGTGTCGGTACCTTTTGCCTCTTCAACAGTGATCACGCCTTCTTTACCCACTTTTTCAAAAGCCTGTGCGATAAGCTTACCGATATTGTTGTCGTTGTTAGCGGAGATGGTAGCCACCTGCTCGATCTTATCGTTGTTGGTACCAACGGTCTGAGACTGGCTCTTCAGGCTTTCCACGATACGGGCCACCGCTTTATCGATACCTCTTTTCAGGTCCATCGGGTTAGCGCCGGCGGCTACGTTTTTCAGGCCTTCGCTGATAATCGCCTGGGCAAGAACGGTTGCCGTGGTAGTACCATCACCTGCAATATCGGCAGTTTTGCTGGCCACTTCCTTTACCATCTGTGCGCCCATGTTCTCGATAAGATCTTCCAGTTCGATCTCTTTAGCAACGGTAACGCCGTCTTTGGTTACAGACGGTGCGCCAAATTTCTTTTCGATTACAACATTACGGCCTTTTGGTCCGAGGGTAACTTTTACGGCGTTTGCAAGTACGTCTACGCCTCTTTTCATCTTGTTACGCGCCTCGATGTCGAAATATAATTGTTTAGACATATGTGGATGAATATTAAATGATGATTAATAAAATAATTTATACAATAGCAAGAATATCGCTTTCTCTCATAATCAGGAGATCATCCCCGTCAATCTGAATCTCGGTACCGGAATATTTGCCGTACAGCACTGTATCGCCAACTTTAACGGTTACGGGTTCATCTTTCTTTCCGGGGCCGGCTGCTATTACCGTTCCGCGCTGGGGTTTTTCTTTTGCAGTATCCGGAATGATGATTCCTCCGGCAGTTTTTTCTTCTGCCTTAGCCGGTTTCACTATTACCCTGTCGTGCAAGGGGGTAACATTTGCTTTGTTAGCCATAGTTTAGCAATTTTTAATTTAAGTGTTGTTTATTCGAGTTTATTGCTGCCCTCAGGCAGGCGGCAAAAGTACACGAATTCTGTACCAAACCATTTTTAAAGCCATTTTTTCAGAATTTCTTAAAATGTTGTCAGAAGTTTTCACGCAAAGGCGCAAAGAACCCGCAAAGTGGCATAAGGTTCCCTTGTATTGCTTTTGCAAATCTTGGCGTCTTTGCGTGAAACCCGTAATTTTGCGGCGGAAAAAGCTCCTTGAATATGATCAGCAGAAGAATTATCCGGGTGAAAGTAATGCAAACACTCTACGCTATTGAAAGCCAGGATAACCTCATTTCTTCCTCCGACGCTATAAAATTATTATTACAGAAACAATTCGATCTGAGCCGGCAGATGTTTGTCTACCTCACTCATTTTGTGACCGAAGTGGCCCGGTATGCCGAAACGGACGCCCGAAACAGGGCTTCTAAACACCTGCCCTCCGCTACCGACCTGCAGGTGAATACCAAAATTGCAGGCAACGAGCTGCTTTGGAAAATACTCGAGCACACTTCTTACCAGAGCGCCTTAAAAGAATACAAGCCCCATCTGGCAGACGACAAAGACCTTATCCGGAGAATATATCTCGAGCTCACCGCTACAGAGCAATACGGGAAATATATTGCCGCGCAGTCGCGCGAGAAAAAATCCGAGAAGGAAATACTGGAGTTCATTCTCACCGGGCTGATGCTTTCCAATGAATCGTTTATCGCTTTCGTGGAAGAACGATTTCCAAACTGGGATGATGACGCCGATATGATATTACAATTGCTGATGGGCTTTTTCGGCAAGCCCGGGGGCGTTGATTTCAATGAATTTATTGGCCAGGACAAATGGATATTTGCAAAAGAACTCCTGCAGACCACGATGGAAAAGAAAGAAGTTACCCTTGAACTGATCAAACCCAAACTAAAAAACTGGGATCCCGAGCGCATCGCGGTACTCGATATGCTTCTGATGCGCATGGGCGTGTGCGAATTCCTGTATTTTGAAACCATCCCGCCCAAAGTGACCATCAACGAATACATCGACCTGGCAAAGGAATACAGTACGCAGCAGAGCGGCCAGTTTATCAACGGCATTCTCGATAATATTCACAAGGACCTGGTGAAAGAAGATAAAATGCATAAAGTATCGTTCAAAAACTAACCGTCAGCATTCCTTTTATCTCCGATATTGCCGGCACGGAATAACAAAGAATTTGAAACCATTGACTAAATTTGCCAAAAATTAAAAATGCGCAGCTTCCTGTTTTTATTAATTCTTCCGGCCCTGGTGCTTGGCAGTTGCAATGGCGATACGGACGCAAATGCGGCTGTGCGCCCTGCCAAAACGACCATGATTCAGTGGCTCGATTCTGCCCGGAACTATGGAAAAATAAACCAGGGACAGAAGCTGGCCATTTCATTCCGATTCAAAAATGCCGGAAATAATCCGCTCGTCATCGAGTCGGTCAGACCGGGTTGTGGCTGCACGGTGGCCTCGTTTCCAAAAGAACCGATTGCGCCCGGCGCCGAAAACGAGATCACGGGTGAATTCGACAGCCATGGCCGTACGGGCCTCCAGCACAAGGTGATCAACGTAAAAGCCAACACACCCGGTACCGGTGATCAGCAGGTTTATTTCGACGTCGACGTGGTTAAACCCGAGGGCGATAACAACTAACAATTAATCAAACATCAATACTACAAAATGACACTAGCAATTTTTTTACAGGCAGGCACTTCGTCACCCATTTCTTCTATGGTATTACTCGGGGGGATGATCCTGGTGTTCTGGCTTTTTATGATACGCCCACAGGCTAAAAAAGCTAAAATGGCAAAGCAGTTCCAGGAAAATATGCAGAAAGGTGAAAAGATCGTAACGATAGCCGGCATACATGGTACTGTAAACAAATTGAATGAAGACGGAACTATCATGATCGAAACCAGCCCCGGCAGCTATCTGAAGATCGAGAAAAGCGCCATCTCCATGGAATGGACCAATGCGCTGAACAAAGCGGCCACCACCCCAGCAAAATAATTTATGACAATACGGGTGGGCATAACCGGAGGCATTGGCTCGGGAAAAACAACCGTAGCCCGCATCTTCGAAGTATTGCAGATACCCGTTTACTATGCTGATGATGCGGCGAAGCGGATCATGAATGAAGATGAACTGCTTCGCCGTTCTATTATTAAAGAGTTTGGAGAGAATGCTTATACAAATAATATTCTCAACCGGGGGTATCTGGCTTCAATAGTCTTCAGGGACAAAAAAAAACTTGCAGCCTTAAATGCGCTGGTACATCCGGCCACCATACGTAATTCCAACGCATGGATGAAAAAACAAACTTCTCCGTATGCTATCCGCGAAGCGGCACTGATCTTTGAAAGTGGCGTACAGGATCAGCTTGATTATGTGATAGGCGTTTCAGCGCCGCTGGAACTGCGCATGGAGCGCGCTATGTCGCGGGACGGCCTCACCCGGGAGCAGGTAATGGAAAGAATGGATCGCCAGATCAACGAAACCATCAAAATGCGCTTATGTGATTTTGTGATCGTCAATGACGGGTGCAGGCCGCTGATTCCCCAGGTGATGAAATTGCATGAGAAACTTAAAAGTGAAAAGTTAAAAGTGAAAAGTTAAAGCTTCCTCATTTTAAGTTTTCACTTTTAAGTTTTAAGTTATTTCAGCTTTTTCATAGCCTCCGTAATTCTCTCCAACCCTCCTTCAATCTTCTGCATACTGTTGGCGAAAGAAAGCCTGATACAATTCGGCTCACCAAATGCACGACCGGTTACGGTCGAAACGTGTGCCTTATTCAATAAATACATGCAAAGATCATCGGCATTGGCGATAGTTTCCGATCCGTCCGATTTTCCGAAATAAGAAGAAACATCCGGAAATACATAAAATGCGCCGTCGGGCTCCGATAATTTTATCCCGGGAATAGCATTCAATAATTCGATCACGCGTTTTTTCCTCACTTTAAATTCTTCCAGCATTTTATGCGTTGCATCGAGGTCAGCAGTAAGGGCGGTGATTGCCGCGCGCTGTGTAACGGCTGTGGCGCCGCTGGTAAACTGGCCCTGCAGTTTTTCACAGGCTTTCACGATGGTAGCGTTAGCCGCAATAAATCCGAGGCGGTAGCCCGTCATCGCGAATCCCTTGCTCAGCCCGTTGATAATAATAATGCGGTCTTTCAATTCATCAAATTGCGCAATACTTTCATGCTTTCCCACATAATTGATGTATTCATAAATCTCGTCAGAG
This sequence comes from Flavitalea sp., assembly GCA_044224935.1. Lineage (GTDB taxonomy): Bacteria > Bacteroidota > Bacteroidia > Chitinophagales > Chitinophagaceae > Flavitalea. The sequence continues at coordinate 11,204 of JBGAJL010000050.1, read as the reverse complement.
ATAATAAATACCTGCGGATGTTTTTTAAACACTTCAGCCAGCCCTTTCAGTTCCTCTTTACTGTAAACGCCTCCGGTAGGATTGGAGGGAGATGAGAAAATGAACAGTTTGGATTTTGGCGTGATAGCCGCTTCCAGTTGCTCAGGCGTCAGCTTGTAATCGTTGTCGATAGACGTTTTTACCAGCTTCACATCGCCTTCGGCCAGCTTCACTATTTCAGAATAGGTAACCCAGTAAGGGGTGGGTATGATCACTTCGTCTCCTTTATCCACTACTGCAAAAACGGCATTGGCAAGGCTTTGCTTGGCGCCGGTGGAAACGATAATGTTTTCGGGTTTATAATCAAGGTTATTGTCGCGCTTGAATTTTTTACAAACAGCCTCCCGTAGTTCGGGATAGCCCGCCACCGGCGGATAGTGGCTCCAGTTGTCATCAACGGCCTTTTTAGCCGCTTCTTTGATGTGTTCCGGCGTATCAAAATCGGGTTCTCCAAGGCTGAGGTCGATTATGTCGATGCCCTGGCTGCGGAGTTCGCGGCCCAGTTTGGCCATTTTTAATGTTTCGGGTTCACTGAAACGTTCCAATCGGGAAGATAGCTGCATTGCTTTGGTTGCTTTTTTTTGAGTTGCAAATGTATCCTATCTTCGCAAACTCTAAAAAATAAACTACACTCAATGAGAGCACTGGTTAGCATTTTTGCTGCTTTATTAATCCTGATATCCTTATACCAGCTTTCCTTTACCTGGTTCGTCAATTCGCACGAAAAGGCCATGAAAGAGAAAGCCATGCAGCAAACCAGACGTGCATTTCCCGGATTGGACACCCACAATGCCGGAACCCCCGCTGCCCAGGCAGCCTACAAAGATTCTGTTGATAATTTTTACGCCGACCGACTGGCCAGGCTGCTGGACTCTACCAAAGACACCAAGATCACCTGGTGGGGACAATCGTACCAGAAAGCCAAAGAAAGCGAACTGTTACTTGGTCTCGACCTTCAGGGAGGTATCAACGTAACGCTCGACGTGGCGCTGGACGGACTGATAAAAGGTCTGGCCAACAACCCCAAAGACCCTGCTTTAATAAAAGCCATCGCAGAAGCACAGACCCGCAAACTCAACAGCGATGATAACTTTATTAACCTGTTCGTTGCCTCTTATGAGGCGCAGAACGCAGGAGCAAAGCTGGCGCCTCTCTTTGCCAATGCCACCAAAAACAAACTGAGCATTACGGCATCGAACGCCTCGGTGCGCGATTATATCCGCGAACAGGCCAATGCAGCCATGCACCAGACTTTCCAGGTACTTCAGAAACGTATCGACAAATTCGGGGTGGCACAGCCCAATATCAGCCTCGACGAAAATAAAGGCATCATCACCGTGGAACTGGCAGGTGCCACCGACCCGGAAAGGGTTAGAAAATACCTGCAGTCTACCGCTAACCTTCAGTTTTTTGAAGTATATACCCTCAACGATCAGGTAATGATTGCTGCTCTGCAGAACGCCGATAAAACGCTTGAAACCGTCTTATATGGCACTAAGGATAGCAGCGCCGTAAAAAATGACTCAACGGCTGCGATGAGCGACAGCGCCAGGAAAGCCAGCCAGGCCAACCCGCTCTTTCGCGTAATGATGCCTTCACAACCTTACCAGGACCAGAGCGGCAGGCAGAGCTTCGGCCCCGTCATCGGCCGTTCGCTGATCAGGGACACCGCCAAAGTAAATCAATACCTAAGCATCCCGGCAGTAGCGGCCTCTTTCCCCGGCAATGCCAGGTTCTTATGGGGCAAACAGGAACGCGACCAGGAAGGAAAACTGCTCAACTTCCTCGACCTCTACGCCATACAAACCATTCCAGGTAAAGAAGGGGCCCTGATAGAAGGTGGCGCCATCGAAAGCGCCGATCAAAGCTTCGATCCCATCAGCAACGATGTGTTGGTAAATATGAGCATGAACCCCACTGCTGCCAGAATCTGGTCGCAGATGACAGAAAGGTCGGCACGCGAAAAAAGACCGATAGCCATTGTGCTTGACGACATCGTTTATTCTGCTCCGGTTGCCAACTCAAAAATCGATGGCGGTAATTCAACTATCACCATGGGCAAGGGTGCAAAAGGGAACACGCAACTGATCGTGAACGAAGCACAGGACCTTGCGAATATTTTAAAATCAGGTAAGCTCGACGCCCCGGCCAGGATCGTACAGGACCAGGTAGTAGGCCCCACACTCGGACAGGATGCCGTAAACGGGGGTCTTCTCTCCTTCGGTATTTCGTTCGCCGTGATCTTCCTGCTGATGCTGATTTACTACAACACGGCGGGCCTCGTGGCCAATATCGCCCTTATCTTAAACTTGTTATTTACGGTAGGTGTATTAAGCGCACTGCATGCCACGTTAACGGCTCCCGGTATTGCAGGCCTTGTATTAACGATCGGTATGGCCGTGGATACGAATGTGTTGATATTCGAACGTATTAAAGATGAACTCGGCCACGGCGCCAACCTGCACCAGGCGGTGAAACTTGGTTATTCGCGCTCGCTGCCACCGGTGCTCGATGCGCATATTACCACTTTACTTACAGCCATTATTCTTGCGATCTATGGTCTGGGGCCTGTATTAGGTTTTGCAACGACTCAGATACTCGGTATCATTCTTTCGTTGTTCTGCGGAATCCTAGTTTCCCGGTTAATTACCGATTTCTATACAACGAAGAACAGGCACTTTAAATACTTCACCAGGATTTCAAGGCGAATATTGAACCATGCCCGGTACGACTTCGTTAAATACAGGAAATTTACCTATATCATTTCAGTGATCGTGCTGGTGCTGGGTATTGCCGCTTTATTTAATGGATTCAAAGAAGGCGTGGAATTCAGTGGCGGCCGCAGCTACGTTGTGAAATTTGAAAAAGCACATAAGGCGGAAGAAATCCGTGAGGCTTTACAGAAAGTATTCAGTGAATCGCCAACCGTAAAAACTTATGGCCCGAACAATGATCAGTTCGATATTACTACTGATTTTATGATTCACCAGGAAGGACGCGTGGCCGATTCTACCGTACTGAGCACATTATATACCGGATTAAAGCCATTATTGCCTGAAACGGTAAGCAGGGATCAGTTTGCCAATCAGTATATCCAGGGATCAAAAAGAGTAGACCCCACTATTTCCGATGACCTGAAATCGGGTGCGAAATGGGCCACATTCTGGTCGCTGCTGATTATCTCTGTCTATATCTTTATCCGCTTCCGTGACTGGAGATATTCGGTGGGTACGCTGGTTTCATTATTGCACGACGTACTGGTGACCCTGATCGTTTTCTCGTTCTTCAAGAATATCGTTCCGTTCCCGCTCGAAATCGATCAGCATTTTATTGCTGCGATATTAACGGTGATAGGCTTCTCGATGAATGATACGGTGGTGGTGTATGACAGGATACGTGAATACAGTCATACCCTGCACGGGGCAGACAAGAAAACGATTATCAACAGGGCGATCAATGACACCCTGAGCAGGACGATCATGACGTCGCTCACCGTGTTCCTGACGATCCTGATCCTGTTCCTGGTCGGCGGAGAAGTAACCAAAGGATTTGCATTTGCTATGCTGATGGGCGTTGTCACCGGATGTTATTCATCCATATTCGTTGCGGCACCGATCCTTATAGACTTTGCAAAGGACCGGCCTCTTGGCGAACCGGCTGCTCCAAAATCAGACGCTGCGGCAAAGAAAAAATCAGCGCTGGCCAGGTAGGAAATGAGGTGAATTACTTCAACATTATCTGCTTATGAAATTCTTTGCAATCATATTGAGCAGTTTTAAGATGGCGCTGGAAGAGCTCAGATCCAATAAGCTCAGGACCTTCCTTTCGCTGTTCGGCGTAACGATAGGAATATTCTGTATTATCAGTGTATTATCTACCGTTAACAGCCTCGAATATGCGATACAATCGGATATCAAATCCCTCGGTTCCAATACCATCTATATCGACAAATGGAAATATGGAGGCGACTCGGATTATCCGTGGTGGAAATATGTGAACCGGCCCGAGATAAAATCGACCGATGCCAACCTGATCAGGGAAAAGGTTCCCAGCGCTAAAAATGTCTGCTTCGAACTGGAGAAGCCCGGTAAAGTGGAGCTCGGAAATACCCTGCTTAATAATGTTCAGTACATCGGCATCACGGAAGATTTTTTTAATATTCAGCCTGTAGAAATAGCAGAAGGCAGAACACTGCAGGAACGCGATTACGAACAGGTCACCAATTCGATCCTGATAGGATATACGGTTGCCGAAGATTTATTCGGCAAGCCTGAGAAGGCAATCGGCCGGGAGGTGAAGTTGAAAAATGATAAACAGGCCGTTGTTGCGGGTCTTATGAAGAAGCAGGGAAAAAGTATTTTCGGGATGTGGGATTTTGATAATAGTATTATCATGAGCAGCAGGTTTCTTATCCAGATGTTTCCGGAAAAAGATGCACAACCGAGGATCATTGTACAGGGAAAAGAAAATGTACCTGTGGCCATGCTGAGTGATGAACTGACAGGAGCGATGCGCTCTATCCGCAAATTAAAGCCTTCACAGGAAGACAATTTTTCATTAAACGATATAGCCTCGTTCAGCAAGATGATCAGTGAATTATCCGGTAATGTAAGTATCGGGGGATGGGCCATTGCCGCCTTATCGCTGGTAGTAGGAATGTTCGGCGTGGCCAATATCATGTTCGTTACCGTGCGCGAGCGAACACCACAGATAGGTTTAAAAAAGGCATTAGGCGCCAAACGCAGGACCATCCTGACAGAGTTCCTTCTTGAATCGGCTTTTTTATGCATACTGGGAGGGCTTATCGGTCTAACGCTGGTGTTTATCCTCACCAAGATTGCATCGGCATTCCTTGGATTTACTTTATTCATTTCAATAAATATCATGCTGCTCGCGATCGGCATCTGCATCCTGGTGGGTATATTGGCCGGGATTATTCCTGCTTCCATTGCAGCTAAGATGGATCCTGTCGTAGCGATCAGGTCTAAATAAATAATTTTGAGCGTTACTATTCTTGCTATCGAGTCCAGTTGCGATGAAACCGCATGCGCCGTTTGCCGGGACGGAAAAATTCTTTCCAACATTATCGCCACCCAGGCCGTGCATGCGCAATATGGAGGCGTAGTGCCCGAACTGGCTTCACGGGCGCACATGCAGCATATCGTTCCCGTAGTGGATGCGGCAATAAAAAAAGCAGGTATCCGGCTAAATGAAATAAATGCTATCGCCTTCACTAAGGCGCCGGGACTGATCGGATCGCTGCTGGTCGGAAGCCAGTTTGCCAAATCACTTGCACTGGCATTGAATGTACCGTTAATTGGTGTGCACCATATGCAGGCGCATGTGCTTGCTAATTTAATCGATGAGCCGAAACCCGAATTTCCCTTTCTATGTCTTACGGTAAGTGGCGGACATACACAGATTGTTGTGTGTGAATCACCGGATAAATTATCGGTGGTTGGCGAAACCATTGATGATGCGGCTGGAGAAGCCTTTGATAAATCGGCGAAATTATTAGGTCTTCCCTACCCCGGCGGTCCGCTGATCGACAAATATGCGAAGCTGGGAAACCCGCACCGGTTCTCCTTTCCGGAACCACAGATACCCGCGCTTGACTTCAGCTTCAGCGGACTGAAAACGGCGATATTATATTTTATTAAAAATGAAGAATCGCGTGACGCCGGTTTTCTGAAAAATAATATGAATGATATCTGCGCTTCGATTCAGCACCGTATTATTTCGATATTATTGAATAAACTGAAGAAAGCAGCTGCGCAGACGCACATCAAAGATATCTGTGTGGCCGGCGGTGTTTCGGCGAACAGTGGTCTGCGGTTGGCACTTACGGATATGGGTAACCGCGAAGGGTGGCGCACGTTCATTCCGGCATTCGAATATTGCACCGACAATGCGGCGATGATCGCCATAACGGGTTATTATAAATTCCTTGCCGGGGAGAAGGATGATCTCGACGTAAAAATCAGCGCGAGAGCGGAGTGGTGATTATTGTCAAATGCACCGTTTTAAAACGTATATCATTCAGGTGAAAACATCATTTGTTTGACTATTGCAGGTTCTATTTTCGATTCGCAATAACAGCGTATGGCGAATGAATTTGACCGGGTGATGCACGAGAATTTTAAAACGCTGAGCGCCTCGGCGGCTCATCAGGTTTTTGGCATTGACCCTGCCAACCTGATTCCCCGACAAAGAAAAATGCAGCGAACCCTGGAGCGGGAAACCGACTGGCTCTTTGAAGTGGTGGATCATGACAACGGCAATTATTTATTGCACATCGAATGGCAGATGACCAACGACAGGCATATGGGCAACCGTATGCTTTTGTATCATGCACTGGCCCGGATCAATTATCAGTTGCCCGTTCGCGGATTGGTCATCTATGCAGGCATGGGAAAACTGAATATGCCCGCTGAAATTAAGGAATACGGGTTGCAATATGAATACCATGTTGTGGATATGAAAGATACCGATCCCGAAAGCCTCCTGCAATCGGATATCCCAGAGGAAATATTGCTGGCGGTACTGGCCGGCAGAACAGAACAGGAGGAGAAAAGAGCGATTGTCAGGAAAATATTATATAAATTACGGTCGTTATTATATCCCGATGAGCAGGAATTAAAAAGAAAGATCGCACAGTTGGAGATTCTCGGGAAATTAAGAAACGTTCAACACATTATTGTAGAGGAGGAACAAGCCATGCCTATTGTTTACGATTTAAAAACAGACATCCGCTATCTGCAGGGACAGGAACAGGGTATTACACTTGGAAAAGAACAGGGCCTTACCCAAGGCCTTTCACAAGGCCGGGAAGAAGGCGCACGAATAGCCACGGCAGAAAGAAATACCGCCTTTGTAATCTCTCTGCTGCAGCATACCGATCACCCTGATGAAAAAATTGCAGAAATTGTTGGCGTGCCGCTTGATTTCGTATTGAAAGTGAAGAAAAATAATTAAAAAATTATTTGATAAAATCAATGTGCATCCATTGGCCTTATCTGCCTCTTCCGCACCCGGTTTCCATATCCTGGCGCAGCAAGAGATTAATACCGCCGACAGTTTTCAGCGCACCCAGATCTATAACAATCTGATGTGGATGTTTAGTGATATTTTCCCGCCATTGCGTATGCCATATGGTGGTCGATTGCGGATCACACGGACCACGCAAAAAATACGGGCCCGATAAGGTATAATTTAACGAATAAGTATCAGGCTGCCTTTTTTATTAATCGTTCTTCCCGTATAATCAATCCCCTGCACCATATATACATAGCTGTCCGTAGGCTGCAGGCTACCGCGAAATAGTCCATCCCAGCCTTTGCCCATGTCGGAGGTATTGAATACCAACTGCCCCCAGCGATTATAAATGCGGAAAAAATTCAATTTCCCGATACCGGCATATTCCGGCCGCATCACATCATTACGGCCATCATTATTCGGAGTAAAAGCATTCGGAACAAAAATATCCGCCAGCGTTTTAAATATTCTCACAGTCATTGTATCCGACCCGAGACAGCCGTCTGCAGTAGTTGCAGTAATTGTATAAGGAATGTAAGCGGGGTCGCTGCGATTGTATACCGCAACAGGATCGTTAATTAATGCATTATTTAATCCCGTAGACGGTGACCAGCGAAAATGCGTCCCTTCGTCACCATTGTTGACAGACGCGTTTAATTGCAATGATTGTCCTACCACAACAGAAGTGTCATTACCGGCAGATACAATAACCGGTGGAGCTACAGTAACAGATACGGTATCGTTCAAAGGGTTGGGACACCCCTCATTATATACCGTTAAAACAGCATCACTGCTAACCAACAACCTCAGGTTAATGGTAGTTAGCTGCGGTAGCCCGGAAACTATTCCACTACTCACCGGTAAAGGTGGCGGCGTAGTGCTCCATGTATACTTAGTACCTGTACTTATTGTTGCGGACAACTGAAACGGTTGCCCATTACAAACAAAAAGCGATGCGGGGCTGGCAACAGCTTCGGGAAATAGCACGTCATAAAATCGAATGGCTGCAACAGCGCTTGTATCGGTAGGACAGACCCCACTCTTCACAATAACCCGGTAAAAATTTGTTGCGCGTACGCTGGGGGGCGAATAGGTTGGCTGCTGGTAAACAGGCGACAGGCTGCTCCAGGAAATGCTGTCCGGCGATTGTTGCCAGTTCTCAACGCTGCCGGTATTGTCCGTTAATCTGAGCGATGGAAAAATGGTTTGTCCCTCGCATACATCGATACTTGAGGGTGATAATGAACCGCCAACTGTGCGTGGATCGACCGTAATGAGTGCCGCACCGCTTGTATCGATACTGCAAGCCTCGCCATTTTGTACAAGCGCAGCATATTGAGTAGTAGACATCAAATTACCCGCATTATATTGATTGCCCGAAACGCCCAGTGACGTCCAATGAATTCCATCGGCAGAGGATAACCAATCGACAACAGAACCCCTGTTACCCGCCAACGTTATTGTTGAATTGTTTACACCAGCACAAACAGTCTGATTATTGCCGGCCTGCCCCGCTAAGGTCGATGGTGAAGTAGTAACCGGCAAAGTAGCTCTGAGATCTGCGCAGCTATTTACCTGGCGCACGGCAACCGTTCCGCCATTTTCTCCCGGCCTTACTGTTATCGTATTCGTATTACCACCCGAAATAATTGTCCAGCTTGCGGGAACAGTCCAGTAATAGCTGGCATCCGGCAAGCCGGGTATGGTGTAAACTGTTCCGTTATTGGTACAGGCTGTTGTAAAACCGCTGATCTGGGGAGCTGAGCAGGTATTACGAAGGGCGACATAAGCATAGGCAAAGTGAGCGCCGGGGACACAGTTGTCCGCTTCAAAAGTCAGCGTGACCTGCCGCCCCCGGTAAGGAGCCAGATCTACCGTCACCTCCGTCCAGTCTTTTGTCCACACGTCGCGCAACCAGGTTCCCCCGTTATTATTCTGTCCCGAATAAGACAAAAAAAGTTCCGGGCTGTTGACGAACCCATTAGCTTTCGCTGCCGCAGAATCGAGTGTGGCGCCGGTACCGAAAGAGCCGCCGCCTCCCGGGCCGCCGCCATTATGTGCGTTATTTAAAGTAGGCAGATAATATTTCGGCGACGCGCAGGAAATTACGCCATCCGGTGTTTGCAGGGTTGCTTTGAAAAGGGGCTGGTCACTGCTGTTATGCGTGCCGTTTTCAAGCACCAGCGCATAGGCATAACAGATAGTATACGGCTCTGCTACAGAGCCTGCAGGTACATCGATCGTATAGGTAATAGCGCGCATGAAGCCTCCCGGATTGCGGTCATTGCCCCGGTTCAGATCGTGCGAAGTGGAAGTGGATCCCAAAAGCACGGAATTGGAATACTGATATCCATTGATAACCGGAATAGTAGGAAAGCCGCCAAATTTATCTTTCGTTGAAACTCTTATTACCGATATGCCTGTTGTGGAAAGAGAATATTCAGAAATTGCTACCGCGCCATTATTCGGCTTGGGATAAGATTGACTGGCACCTCCGATAAGGCCGGTAACAGCCGACCAGTTTGTCAGATCCCCGGCTGAGAAATTGATATTCACAGGGCAGGCATCCGACTGCCCATACGTCATCCCTCCCGTTAATATCAGGCCAGCAACAACTAACCAAGCGATTTTATAGTTAACCATACATTTTCTGGTGTATACAATTAAGAAAACGTACGATTTCTCACAAGATATTCAATAAGAAACGGAAGAATACGACTGCAAGATGAGGATTTGCGGGTAATTAACCAAGCGGGTATCGCTCTGGGGGCATATTATATCGGCAAATGCCCTGAAACGCAGTGCTCCCACCCGAAAACGACCTGAGTTGGGACGGGAAGAAGTGTTTGTTTTGCGTTCGTTCAATCAAAACGGATTTTTCCAGATCAACTCGATAGAAATCTGGTGCTGATAATCCATCACCGTCTTGTTACCGATGCTAACAAAGTAGGGTTGATATAAAAATCCAAGGTGAAAGTATTCTCCGAAACGAAAAGAAGAAGTAAAACTAAGTCCCAGTGCGGAATTCGTTTTTGCCTGCGGGATAAATGTTATGTCATCAGGGTTTTTTCTACGCCAAAACAGCGCGGAATATGAAATTCCATATCCTAAATCAAAACTTCCAAGCCTGTAATTATTTCTTGCATTTACAAAAATCCCTGAGGACGATTCATGTTCACCAAAATATTCAATCGGCACTGGAAGAGGAGCAATGAAATCTGTTGCTGCGCCGCCATACACTGAAATAAAGCGGTTGTCTTTATAGACATAATCCAGTCCGGTTTCGATTCCTAAAAATCCCTCTGATTTTTTGTGGCCGCCTGGCGTAGCCACGCGAAAGAAATTGCTATGAGGCACAGCGATATGCCAGTTTTTAGTTCCTTTTAACGTAGGCGCGAAACGATCGGCGACAACCCTGTCACCTTTCATTCGCAAATACCTTCTCCTGGGATAGGTATATCTTTTGGGATTGTCTTTATCAAAGAACAATCCAATTCCATAGTTAAAATAAATATTAATCCAATAGGCGAAAGAGCTGTATGCTTTAACAGCGAATTTCTGCTCTACCGAGTCGACCAGCAGATTTAACCGGAGAGGGTCTTTTCCTCTCCGGAGATAAAAAGAGTTCCTACCTCCAAAACTGTTCATCGAGCTATCAACAGAAACAACTTCAATTCTTTTACTAGTGACGATGGAAACATGTTGTACAGGACTATTCAAAATGGTTGCACAGGACGAAAAGAATAGTGCAACCAGAATTACATAACTATTTTTATTCATTTGCCCCATACTCTTCCAGGTACTTAAAGGGAGCTGTAATAGTCCCGTCGCTCACCATCGTTGCACGGTCAATTACAGGAGAACCTTTTCCGATGAGGTCACTGAAAATATGTTTCAGCAACTGCTCACCAAAATATCTCGAAGCATCGCGTGGCAATTCATTAGGCAGATTTCCCACCGCCATCACATCTATTGAGCCTTCAGTATACGGCGGCGTTTTCTGCAGGGTTACCCGGTCGACGCCATATACCGGGTTCTCTATAGGTGTATCACCGAGATTGCAGGGCACCGATCCGTTTTTATCATCGGTGATATCCGATATGGTTTTTATCCTGAAATCTTTTCTCTTC
>JBGAJL010000049.1:0-30742 GCA_044224935.1 Flavitalea sp. | reverse complement strand
GTAAACAAACAAACTATACATCCATTGGGGAAGAGTCGCATTATTGCGCATCAGATCAAGGCTTTTGGGTACAACTTAGTTATAACCGAAAACATCATTAACAGCCAGTATTTCGGGGTACATGTCGCCCGCCCAAACCAGTCGATCTCGCTTGAGTCCCTCTATGAGATACTCCTGCATATTCAGGTGAACTGTATAGGCACCCGTCATCCAGATGTCATTCAGCCGCTCATCATTGGATTTAAATGAACCCAGGTAAGGAATATCCCTGTAAACGAAAACAGCACTGATTTCCTTTAATTCCAATTTTTTGTTAGGCCCAATTAAATCGATTCGTACAAAGCGAAAACCGGTGGGTCCTGTTTCCTTGACACCGCCGATAGGAAGGGTCACTTCAAAATCGCGCATGCCATGGTCATTGTAAGATCCGTATGCCCAACCCGCTGCTGTTTTTCCTTCCACACTTAATTCGGAGCAGGTTTCGGCCACCGACTCTCCAAAACGCAGCCGCACCCTGCCTGCCGGATTTGAATTGACCAATGTCGCCACAAGTTGCAGTCCTCCCTGGATTTCTCTTCCGAAATCCAGAATGATCCCGGGTTTGGATGTATTATTACTAACTAACGTGAGATATGTCGTCTTCCCTTGCTGGTCGGCCTGGCCATTACCCGGTTTCAGAATACTTTCCCTGTTTATCACTTCAGTGCCGGAATTATTATCCGAGGTCCATACAATGCGAACCGGTGTCAGGTATTTATGCACCAATTCAGTGGACCGCACGGAAGAAAACTGCCCGGGCTTAAATGCAGCAGGAAGCTGCGCCTCCGCTGGTAGCGTGAAAACAAATAGCACGAATGCATTTAAAAGCCGATATAAATTATTATTCATGACTTAATCTGTTAATGAGAAAAACTATGGGTTCTGCACCATGGTGGGATCCACTGACATCACAGCGCCCGGTATACGGTAAAGTATTCTGATCGTATTGTAAGCGGGACTTTTGTAACTCACTCTTTCCTGCTTTTGTTCTATACCATGAGCTGTCATCACCTCCAGGGCCTTCCCGGTCCTTACCAAAACACCCCAACGGTCATTTTCGCAATTAAATTCAATTCTTCGTTCGTGCATGATATCCTCTAATGTCACACTGGATAGATCCGGCAACCCCGCGCGTTCCCTGACCTCATTCACCAAAGACACGGGATCACCATTTCCGGTATTCAAATAACATTCTGCCAGCATGAGCAGAACATGAGGATAGCGGTATATCGGAACATCAGATCCTGTCACTGCGCGTATCGTGTGGTATGGATCCCAGTATTTTTTTGTGTATGGAACAATTGAATCATGATAATCGTCTCCAAGGTTATAATCGATAAAGGTGGTGTCGATCATTACGAACCTTTTATCGCCACTCTCGAAAGATTCAATCAAAGACTGTGTTGGGATATTCATCCCTGCCGCGACATTATTATTTTGAGGAAAAGGAAGCCGGTCGGAATTACATGGTGAATAAGTGTACATCAGATCGCTTCCCTGATTGTAAGGGCCGGCAATGAACTGGCAGGCAAAAATAATTTCGTCATTCATTTCATTATCTATGCTAAACACAGAAGCATAATCGTCCAAAAGCCGGTATTTGTTACTGCTAATGACTGCTTTAAGCTCAGTTTCGGCTTCAGCATATTTCTTCTGCCACATTAAAACTTCAGCTAAAAGCGTCCTTGCTGCGCCTGAGGTCGCCCTGCCCTTATTGGCGGCATCATAGCTTTCCGGTAAATTATCTTTGGCATCATTTAGATCCAAGACCACCTGGTCAAATACAACATCTCTTGAAACCTGCTTATTCAGTTGAAAAGCTTCTGTCATTGTATTGACTTTTGTAGTGACCAGCGGCACATTTCCCCAATACATTCCCACATGGTAATAAACCAATGCTCTTATAAACTTCGCCTCGGCCCTGTAGCGGTCAATGTTGGGAATTCCCTGACCTTTCGTGTCGATATAGTACAGTAAACTGTTACATCTTCCAATTGCCACATATGCATTATCCCAGGTATTCAGATTTTGAGTGTTACCATCGTTCTCTATAAATTTATCAAGCTCATACATTTCATTTAACCCTTCATTTATAGTAGAAACTTCAACCGTAGTGTTATCGGAACGCATTTCGCCCATCAGCAAAAACGTTCCCGTATAATTACCCGAATAAAGAGGCCGTAACCCTGCGTAACAAGCATTAACGGCCTGTTCAAAATCCGATGAATTTTTAAAAAATGATTCAGTAGTAATTGCATTCGGCACCTCGTTTAAAAAATTCTTACTACATCCGGAGATGAACATACAGGTGAATAATATAATTGCTATGCCATATTTTTTCATGATATATTTTTTTGGGAAATATTAAAATGTAATGTTTACTCCCAATTCAAGAATCCGGGTTAAAGGATAGTCGTATTCATCTATGCCCTGCATCAAGGTGCTGTTACCATATCTGTTAACGTCCGGATTTCCATACTTGTAGTTCGTTATGAGCCAGGGGTTCTGAGCCGAAAGAGATAATCTGCATTGCCGGATATTATCTAAACTGAAAGTGTATCCCAGGCTTATATTTTGAAATTTCAGATAGGACACATTATAGATAAACTTTGAAGAAGATACATCTCTGTCCAGATTTGTCTGCTGAAAAGAACCGGAAATACGGCCATTTCCAGGTTCCTGCGGTGATTTCCACCGATCCTTTACTTCTTTGGTAACATTAAATGCTCCGCCCAAATTTAAACTGGTCGTTTCCAAAGTGGCGGCAACGTCAAAATTATACGCATAGGAGATGTTGACATTGAGATCCCATTTCTTATAAGTAAATCTATTATTGATGCCACCGGTAAAGTCGGGGAAGGGGTTTCCAATCACTGTTCTGTCATTGATATCAATTACACCATTTTTATCGATGTCCTCCCACTTTGGAGTTCCGGGCAGTTGAGTGCCGTAAGTGGCCGATTTGTCGATTTCATCCTGGGTATTAAATATGCCCTGAAGCTTAAAACCCCAAAACTGGGCCAGGGGGTCTCCCACTCTTGTAATATTCAGAACAGCAAATCCAACAGAATTCACCATTTGATTAATATTACCCAGGTTAAGAACTTTATTGCGGTTGAAGGAAATATTAAAATCCGTGTTCCATCTGAAATCACGATTGGATACATTCACCGACGAGATCGAAAATTCAACACCCCTGTTGCGCACTTTGCCTATATTATCCCAAAGGCTGTTGAAACCTGAAGAAACAGGAATAACAACGTTCCACAGCATATCCGTGGTGATTTTATTATAGTAGTCAAAAGTGAAATTTAATCTTCCTTTAAACAAAGAAAGATCCAGGCCAAGGTCATATTCCTTTGTCTTTTCCCAGCCAAGCTTTGTATTCGAAATTGCTGATGGCGCACTTCCCGGCACCACATTGCCGCCAAAATTATGGTCGAGCCGGTCAAGGCCTGATATCCAGGTATAATCCCCGATATTATTGTTTCCGCTGAGCCCGTAGCTTGTGCGTAATTTCAGGTTGGTTAACCAATTTGTTTGCGGGAAAAACGCCTCTTTTGAGATGTGCCATCCTGCGGATACGGAAGGGAAGTAGGCCCATCTTCTATCGGGACCAAAACGGGAGCTCCCGTCTCTGCGCAAAGAGCCCTGCAAAAGATATTTGGTTTTATAATCATAATTTAAGCGGTAGATAGTCGATAATATTGACCAGGCCGACTCCGATGTCGAAGCAATTTGCGTCCGGGAGGCATCTATAGTCGTTACCAGATCATTGGGAAAATCCCAGGCATCGATTGAGGAAGCTTCGCCATGATAACGTTCTGCAGTGTAAGCCATTAACGCATCAAAGGAATGATCACCTAAGGTTTTATGGTAATTTAAACTGTTTATAAACTGCCAGTTAAAGGCATTTCCCGTTCCATAAGAGGCCCTGGTCATTGCTGGCGGCGGAGCCCAATCGGTATGATTGGTAGAAGGCTGAAAATTGGAAGAAAAACTGTTTGCAAACTGCAAATTCAATTGTGATTTTAATACCAGCCCCTTCAGAGGAGTAATTTGAAGATAGGGCTGAAGATTTAAATTGAAATCCTGGTCTTTATTTTTAATGTTCTTAAGATTATAAATAGAATTGGGCTGATGAAATACATCAACGAAAATATCACCGTCCCAGCCATTATATATATACGATGAATCTTCTTCGGGAAGATCAGCATCATAATGCGGTCCATCCAGGGGAGAAGATATCACGGCATTTCCATAATTACCTCCCCGGTTATCATCAACGCGGTTACCCCACCATGTCACGGTTGAACTCATCATCATACCCATGTCTATGAATTTGTTAGCTTCATAAACCATATTTGCCCGCATACTCAACCGTTTAACATTGGTTTCTATAATAGCACCTTCCTCCTGGGTATATCCTAAAGAAAAATAACCCTTGAAATGCTCGCTGCCATGAGAGATACTGATATTATAGCTCTGCATTGGCGCGGTTCGAAATATACCGTTCTGCCAATCAAATCCCTTGCCTTTCCAAACTTCCGGGTCCCTGTAAGCTTCGGGCAAATCATTTAGATTAACCGGTAATCCATAATAAGCCTGATGTTCTAAATAATTCTCTTTTCTCCAACTGGCGAATTCATACGCATTCATTAAATCCATTTTTTCAATAGGCAATACCTGCTGCATTCCGGTGCGCACGTTGGCTGTGATCTCTGTTTTTCCTGCCTTTCCTGATTTCGTTGTAATTAACACCACTCCATTTGCTCCACGGGATCCATAAATAGCGCTGGCCGCTGCATCTTTGAGTATATCCATTGATTCAATATCCGATGGATTTAAAAATGCCAGTGGAGATCGCTCCTTCCCATAAGTACTTGCATAAGGAATTCCATCAATAACAAACAATGGATCATCGCCGGCTCCGATAGAACCGGCTCCTCTGATCTTGATTGAAGCTCCTCCTCCCGGTGCGCCGGTATTTTGTTTTACCACCACTCCCGCAACCATACCTTCCAGTGAGCGATCGACTGAAACATTTAACTGGTTTTCAATTTTCTGGGGATCAACAGACGCCATGGAAGAAGATACTTTACTCTTTTGAAGCGTTCCATAGCCTACTACTACAATTCCGTTTAAATCCGAATAAGAAGTCTGCAATACAATACTCAATGGCACCCGGTCGATTCCAACCTCCGCCTCGAAACGCTGATAGCCGGAAAAGGAGATGATCAGTATATCGCCTGGTTGAGCGGGCATACTGAACTCTCCTTTTGCATTTGTTTGCACTGATTTTTTTGTGCGGTTATTGTATACCGTTGCACCGCTCAATAAAATTCCTGCTGCATCGCGGACAACGCCGGTGATGGGAGGAGCAGGTTGATCAGAAAACACTACCTCTGCCGGGGGTATAACCGGAACTTTCCGGGAAAGAATAATGGTTTTACCCTGAATAGTATATTCTAAAGGCTGATCCTTTAAAACAACATCCAGGAAATCCTTCAGGGGCAGATTATAAACAGTCAGGGAAACGGTTTTGGTACCGTCAAGCGCTCCCTTGTTGTTAAAAAGCACGTAACCGGTTTGCTTTTTAACCGCGGCAAACACCTGCTTTAATGTTAAATCCTTACCTGAAAGAGTAACAGATTGTGCCACTCCCGATGCACGGGCAGAGAATAACACAACGGTGAGTAATAAAATAGTCAATTTCATGACTAACAGCGTTTTGGTGATGGTTCTGGAAAACCGGTACCTAAACGCAGGTGGCTGGTCACAAGACTTAGCTACGAATTGTTCGGGCAAAGGAAACCTGAACTCCATTGCAGTTTTTAGCATAACTTCGATGCAGTTTTGATTGTTAATAAAAAAATGGTTCACCTACCGTTTTAGGATCAATCCAAACTATTTGCCGGGAGTGTTACAGCACTCCCGGTTTTGTTTAGAGCGATCAGATATATAAATATAAGCTGGCCGGTCATGCAGACACGACCACGGATTACAAAACATGAAATCATCCATGCAAAGGACCGTTATCCTGTTAGACATTGCGCCGCGTCCTTACGCCTGCTCCATATGATAAAGTGTGTTGATCAGTTGCTGTTACGGCAGAACAAACAACCTTTTGCCTTCTAATCTATAATGCACCCCAAGCTTTTTAAGGGCAATTAATAATCCATTCAGCGGTATATCCCTGGTCATTTCGCCTTCAAACTTTTTTTCGGGTATGCCCTGCTCATACACTACTTCGATATCGTACCACCGCTCTACCTGCCGCATGATCTCGTCAAGTGTTGCGCCGTCGAAATAAAACAAACCATTTCTCCAGGCCATCACTTTGTCGATATTGATATTTTTCAATACCGCTATTTCACGCTGCGTTTTCCGGCCGCCATGTGCATGATCACCATCAGCAGTATTCACGATTTGCGCCTGCTGGCCGGGCTTTAAGACAGCGGCATGTTGGTAAGAATACACGGCCGCGGTATCAGCAGTAACGGCGACTGAACCTTCAATCAGTGTCGTATTAACCGTTCTCTCATTCTCATAGGCATTCACGTTAAAATTCGTTCCCAGCACATCTATTGCCGCTTTATTATTTACATTCACCCGGAAAGGCATTTTTGTGTTCTTTGCCACTTCAAAATAGGCTTCGCCAATAATCTTGACTTTTCGTTCCTTCCCGGTGAATATTGTGGGATAGCGGATCGAACTGCTCGAATTCAGCCACACTTTTGTACCATCCGGCAACATCAAATGAAACTGCCGGCCTTTGGGTGTACTCATAGTATTGTACGACACTTCGTTGACCGTTTTCCCGGTGACATGGTAAACAAGTTCGCCGCTGCGGATTACTGCCTGCGATCCGTTTTGGGCGGCCACCAATCCATTGCCCAGGCTATCCAAAACCACCTGCGACCCATCGGCCAGGGTAAGAATAGCTCCGTCCCTGCCAGGTGCGATATCAGCAGAAGTTGTTTTTGACGTGTCGGCATTAGCAGCATGCCGGCCGGAAGACATGACCTGGAATAGGACGGCTGAAATAATAATAACCAAAACAGAAGCAGCCGCCAGGCCCCACCTGCGCATGAAAGTTACTTTTCTTTCCGGCCGGATAGAATGAATAATGCGCTGTTCCATCCGATGACTTATAAGGGCCGGAAGATCGCTTTCCTGCTTCAGTATCTGTTCAAAATCACTGCCCATCGTTGTCAGAAGGTAGCGGCGGCCTTCAGGAGAAATGAGCCATTGAAACAACAGTTCCGCTTCGGCCGGGCTGCACTTGTTTAACAGATAACGATTTAAAAGTTGGGCATAGTCCATGATAATAATATCCTCAAATGAAGAAATAGGGTACCACCATGAAAAAATTTTTTTTATAACAGCCGGGAAGCAATATATACAGCCAGAAAAAGGCTCCCGTAACGGCTGACGTATTCAGTGATGAAACGTCCGCTCAGTACCATATGCTTCTTGATGGCATTACGGGAAATGCCTAATATATCCGCTACTTCCTCGTACGTTTTACCTTCCTGCCGGCAAAGAACAAAAACCCGGCGGCGCTGAGCGGGCAACTGGTTCAGGGCATCCTGGAACAGTCGCTCGTATTCCTTGGTTTCCAGCAGTTGCACACTACTGTCCGTCTCTTTTTGTAGTTGACGCACTAACTGCTGCCACATGGCTTTGTCGCGGCTTGCGCGTTGTATAAATTTATATACATGATTACGGGCGACACGGAACAGGTAACCACTGAACCCTAATTCAGGGTTAATGCGCCTGCGAACCTCCCAAATTTTTACAAACACATCATGAACCAGGTCTTCTGTCAGTGCAGGCAGCTTCACAAACCTGAGCACATAATGGTACAGGCCCGCATGATAATGCTGATAAAGCGACGTAAAGGCCTGCTGATCGCCCTCCTTCACTTGCTCCAGCAGTTGCTGCTCGTTATGTTGCCGGCTTCGGTCTGAACCGACAGAATCTTTTGCATATGAATTGGCTGGCATAATGTTAGTTTGGTTAAAAGGAGCATGACCGCAAATAACCTGTAAGGAATATTCGGATGGTCATGGTTTATTATCTAATCTATGACTTGTAAAGTTATAAAGAATAGAAATTTTATTGAACACCACATTTTAAAAACCGCTTTTCGCATCTTACCTTTAAAGACCGGCAACGACTATAATTAACATTTACCGTATAAACTATCTTCAGGAAAATAGTAACAACCCTAAGGGGCATAGCTATACCCTTGAGAGAAAAGGCAGGGTTAGGCAATCTCGGATTACGCTCTCCAGGGCAATTAAAAAACATCCTGGCAAATTACCGGATATTTTTTACAACTTCCTATATATCGGTCGGAGAAAGCTTACAGGAACAAATTACATTTTTTCAATATTTACACAAAAAATAAATCCGGATGACCGCTGAGTATGGAATAGAATATTATTATATTTTTATGTATAAACTGATCGGCAGCGTGGTTTTGGCTCGCTATTGTTATCAAGGAAATGTACCTTATAAAAATCAGGCATGATCATCATCATGCCCGTGAAGTGAGGCAGTTGGTTTAGCCAGGATGAAATACCGGACAATAGCAATCTACTTTCCTTTAAATAAATCTTCATTACATGCAAAGGGCTAAACAATTGACCTGGATGTCTTTAATCCTCACTACGCTTATACTTGCCTGCAATAACAATCCAAAAACATCCTCTCCGGCAACCTCTGCGCGAGACACAGCAAAGCCGGTTGATAACAAAATTATGATACCGGCACAAACATGCTATACCAGTATAAAAGGGAAAGACAGCATCCACTTAGTGGTAGAGCGGTTTCCCAATGTGGTTACAGGAAGATTAACTTACCATTTCAGTGAAAAAGATAGTAACAAGGGAACGCTCGATGGAAAGCTTTCCGGTGATACTTTATTTGCTGATTACACTTTTATATCGGAAGGAAAATCATCAGTAAGAGAAGTGGTCTTTTTATTAAAAGACAGCACGGCTAAAGAAGGATATGGCCCGGTAGAAGAGAAAGGAGGTAAAATGGTTTTTACAGACAGGGGCAAATTAAATTTTAATAATTCTATCGTTCTCAAATTAACCTCCTGCGTGGAGCAGTAACCTCCTTAAAAATAAGTTAGCTGTTTATGGCGAAATATAGGACGTATAATACATTTATGAAAGCAGGGCTTATCTGTTTTGTATTGCAACTAGCTTTAATATTTTCCATCAGGGCCCAGGTTCTTAAACCTGGATTTGACAAAGAAGAATACCGGCAGCTTATGCTGATATTTGCCAGGACGGCCACTCCGGAAGGTAAGACAGCCACATTAGATGCTCCTAAAAACTACACGATGACTTATCGCTCTGCCGTTATAGGTTTGGATAACCTGTGGGATTTATGGATAGCCGATAACCATACCGCTGTTATCAGCATTCGCGGCACAACAGAAAAACCAGAGAGTTGGTTGGGTAATTTTTATGCGGCTATGGTTCCGGCAAAGGGTTCCATCCGGATAAATGATAAAGAAACCTTCAATTATCATCTTGCCTCCAACCCCAATGCTGCCGTACATGTGGGCTGGTTATTAAGCACCGCTTATCTATCAAAAGATATGCTTCCGAAAATAAAAGAGCTGTATCAAAAAGGAACAAAAGAGTTTTTAATCATCGGGCACAGTCAGGGCGGAGCCATTTCATTTCTGCTCACCTCTTACCTGTACAATCTTCAGCAAACGAATGAACTGCCTGCTGATATTCGTTTCAAAACATATAGCAGCGCAGCACCTAAGCCAGGTAACCTCTACTATGCTTACGAATATGAAGCCATGACGCAGGGTGGATGGGCGTTCAATGTAGTGAATGCAGCAGATTGGGTGCCGGAAGTGCCTTTTTCCATTCAGACTACCGACGATTTTAATACACCCAACCCATTTGCGAATGTAAAAGATATACTTAAAAAGCAAAGCCTGATCAATAGGATTGCGCTGAAATATGCCTACAACCAATTAGACAAGCCTACGAGAAAAGCACAGCGCAATTTTCAAAAATATCTCGGAGGAATGGCTTCTAAAATGGTAAGCAAACAAATACCCGGCTTTACGCCACCAAGCTACTACAACAGCAACAACTATGTAAGGACTGGTGCTACCATTGTTTTGTTGCCCGACGACGGGTACTATAAAACATTCGTTACCGATACATCCGGTATTTTTGTTCACCATTTCCTTGAACCATACCTGTACCTGATTGATAAATTGCCCGCAACCATAAAAGGTGATAATTCAGTTGCCGGCATGATGTACACCCCCGGCAGGGAAGATATTGAAAAAGCAAAACATATGACGGAACCTTTATTGCCAAAGAGAATGGTTTTACATTCTTCCTTTGGTTTTCAAATGCCAGGTTTTGATGAACTGAATGAACATCTTGCCGCTGCCGGTTTTATGAAATTCAATAAAACTTATTTTTCGAGAGGTGCGGGACTTTTTACCGTTTTCCCGCAAATAAAACTTGCTACTTTATTAAATTATCAAACCTACACGGCTAATCATACAGAAGGCAGTTCGGAGAACTCATTGCGGGGTACAACAGTCGGTACTTCGTTAGGGTACTCCCTGTTTCGTTCAACAACCACTTATATCATTCCCTACGCCGGGATAAACTATTCGTGGTTTGGCGCCAGGATTTCAAAATCCTCTTCAGTGCAGGAGCCGTTTGACAGCTATTTAAACGGCGCCGCCAATCAGCAGCATATTGCTTACAATGGATTTGTCAGTAATGTCGGGTTGCATGTTTCCTTCATGCCATTTATTAATAAAAAAGTCCTGCCCAATACCGTGATGGGTTTCAGAGCAGGTTATTTTTCAAGCATCGGCAGTCCCAAATGGAAAGCAAACAATACAAGGCTTGACGGAGGGCCAAAAGTCAACACACAGGGTATGTATGCCAGTTTTATTCTGGGAATGACCTTGTAGCGTCCTCTCCTGGTTTCTATTAACTGTCCTTATTGTACCGGTTCCGGTATTCCAGCGGCGACAGCCCTGTTATCTTTCTGAACACTTCCCGGAAAGCCTTTACATCGGAATAGCCCACTTCATACATCACTTCACTGATATTTTTACGCGTGGTTTCGAAAGATTTTTTAGCTGATTCGATCTTCACCCTTTGCAAATATTCAAGAGGTGTATTGCCGGTAGCTTTTATAAATCGCCGGTCAAAATTTCTCCTGCCAACGGCAAATCCTTTTGAAAGGACTTCCACCGATATTTTCTCGTGAAAATTATGTTCCATATGCTCCTGCGCTTTTTTAACCACTTCATCACCATGGGATTTCTGCCGGGTGAAAATCATAAAATCGGATTGTGTTTTCCGGTCAATGTCTACCTGGAAAATCTTCGAACAGTAAACGGCCGCCTGCCTGTCGTAATATTTTTCTACCAGGTAAATTAAAAGATGCAGGAAAGAATAGCCACCACCGTTAGTATAAATACCCTGCTCGTCGGTGATCAGTTTTTCGGCTTTTACAATCACACCGGGAAACAGTTCCCTGAAGTTGTTTACAGCGTTCCAATGTATAGAACAGCTTCTGTTTTCCAGCAATCCTGTTGAGGCCAGTAAATAAGCGCCGGTACACATACTAGCCACCTCCGCGCCTTTTTTATATTGTTCACGTATCCAATCTATCATTATAACATTCGCTTTATCCGGTTTTTGGAACGCAGGATGTATTGCAGGGATAATAACCAGGTCTGTCTTTTTAATGTCGGCTATATTCATCTGAGGCTGTACAGCCAGTAAACCGTTTATAAATTCCGAGCGCTTCGACACGCCCGCCGGCACAATATTAAAAACAGGCTGCTTTCCCCTGCTCTTCCAATATTCATTGGCACTTGTAAAGATGTGATAGGTTCCAACAATACAGGATATCGTATTGGGCCCCGTTTGCGTATGCGGCACCAATATAGTAAGGTGTTTCATCAGTAATAGTTTAATGTAATGGCCAATTGCAAAGCTAAAATACTTCATTGTCCAAATCAACCCTTCAGAAAGTCTATTTTGCATACCCCCGGCATGCGGCCCTGTCAATACCTTTGTAGCAGAAAGCAGCACTTACCTGTATGCTGCGATATATTCTCTTTTAACAAAAAGATCATAATATATGAAGAACGACGATTTCACGACAACATTCGCAGTGCCTGCAACGGCGCAGCAGGTTTTTAAAGCCGTTACTAACGTCCGCGGCTGGTGGTCAGAAAACATTGAGGGCGCTACGGATAAGCTCAACAGCGAATTTATCTATCATTACCAGGACGTGCATATTTGTAAAATAAAGATAACTGAGCTTGTTCCCAACAAAAAGGTGATGTGGCATGTGTTGGACAATCATTTCAATTTTACTAAAGATGAGAGCGAATGGAAAGGAACGGATATAATCTTCGAGATTACGGAAAAAGATGGCAAAACACAGCTTACGTTCACCCACCGGGGTTTGGTGCCGGAATATGAATGTTACCGCGTTTGCAACGATGCATGGACACATTATATACAGGAGAGCCTGAAAAATCTTATTCTCACAGGCAAGGGCAATGCGACGCCGAAAGAAACAAGTGAAGCTGCAACCAGTAGGCCAGCAAACGTCTCCCAGGAACATACTTCTTTCGGTATTCATCACCGGCTGCTTATTGAAAAGCCCGCGGAGATCGTTTATGACGCCCTGGTTACCCAGAAAGGTCTTGCCGGGTGGTGGACACCGGACACAACTGCAAAACCTGTAACCGGCAGCATTGCAAAGTTTGCTTTCGGACCTGATTATTATAAAGAGATAAAAGTAGAAGCATTACAACCTTATAGCCTGGTGAAATGGCGCTGTCTGAAAGCTTTCGAAGAATGGATAGGCACTACCATGACCTTCGAGCTGCATCCTCATGCAAAGGGCACCACGTTGATTTTTCACCATGAAGGGTGGAAAGCTTATTCAAATGAGTTTGCCTCCTGTAGCTATGATTGGGCACTTTTCTTCCGGAGCCTCAAGTTTTTCTGCGAAACCGGCAAAGGCTTTCCCTATCCGGATTTCAATAAATAGGTTCTTACCTGCAAACCATGACAATCCATGAAAACAGGAGTTTTCAGCTAAGGAATGTTCGGCTTACTTTTGTAAATGGCCAAAAAGAGCGCCGGCATCCTCTTATACCGTTTCAGAAAAGAAATACTGGAAGTACTGCTGGTACATCCCGGAGGGCCATTTTGGGCAGGCAAAGATCTCCATGCATGGACAATCCCGAAAGGAGAATTGGAGGAACACGAAGACGCATTTGAAGCTGCTAAAAGAGAAATAGCGGAAGAAACCGGGATAACTGTATCAGGAAAATTTATAGCACTCACACCCGTAATACAGAAAAGTGGAAAAACCGTATTTGCATGGGCGCTCGAAAAAGATATCGACCCTTCCACCATCAAAAGCAATAGCTTCAATATAGAGTGGCCTCCCCGGTCCGGCATAAAAAAAACATTTCCTGAAATTGATAAAGCAGCATGGTTCACAGTGCAAGAAGCGAAAGATAAAATTATCGCAGCGCAATTTGCATTCATTGAAGAACTGGCGCGCAAAACGTAAATCGCCACGCGTAAGCTCCGGTATCATTGCGCCCATCTGCCCGTAATTGAATTCCCGATCTCACAATTCTTTTTCCCGGTAGCGCAACCTGCGATAAAAAAATCAAAGCATTTTGCAGCCCAAATTCGACTGTATATGAATATTTACAAGCAGCTGCTGCTACTTTTTTTTCTGAATTTTTCCATTAATATAATAATAGCTCAGAACGCCTCCATATATGGCAGGATCACCACGGAAGATCATCAGCCCGTGGGACTGATGAGTATAACCCTGCTCAATACCCGATGGGGTACCCTTTCGAATGATAATGGTGAATACCGGATTAAAAACATCCGGCCCGGCACCTACACATTGCAACTATCCTTTACCGGTGATATTCGAAAAGAGCAGCCTCTTATATTGGAAGCCGGAAATAATGTGCAGCTCGATTTAACCATCGCCCCCACGGCAAAGCAACTGGAAGAAGTGATCGTGGAAACGAACAAAATAATGGACCGTGCGGCCAGCACAGCCAATAAAATGCCGTTCAATACACTGGAAACACCCCAGATCGTACATTCTATTTCGAGTGTGATTCTCAAAAAGCAGAATGCCATGACACTCGAAGATGCAATGAAAAATGTGCCTGGCGTGAGTAAGCTCTGGGACGCCACAAGCCGCCCGGACGGCGGATCCATTTTTGTAAGCAGGGGCTTCCAGGTAAGTGCCAAAGTTCGCAATGGCTTACCCAATATCGTAAATACCAACGTGGAAATGGCCAACCTGGAAAGAATCGAAGTTATTAAAGGGCCATCTGCCACCCTGTTTGGCAGCATCGTTTCTTCTTACGGTGGATTAATCAACCGGGTAACCAAACGTCCTTATTTTCATAATGGAGGCTATGCAGACGCATCGTATGGAAGTTACAACTTCTACAGGGCCTCTGCTGACGCCAATTTTGTTATCAGTCAAAATAAAATGGCCGCCCGGATAAATGTTGCCGGGCAAAACCAGGATAGCTGGCAGGATGCAGGATTTCAGAGAAGTTATATTATCGCGCCGTCGTTCCTCTACAAACCCAACAACCGGTTCTCATTAAACCTGGACGCTGAAATTGTTGGAACAAAAGGAAACAGCAACGGCGGAAATTTTATGTTCGTGCTGGATCCGGGCACCATCAACGGAGCCCTAAGCGGGTTGCTGCTTCAGAAGGGCCTCAACGAACAGCAGGTGGCCGCGATTATGTCGCAGGCGCCACAGACATTTAAAGAGGCATTTGGTACGGATAATGTAAAGGAATTTAAAACCAGCTATAACCGCTCCTTTCTTTCCAACGATCTTTATCCTACTACCCAGTCGAATGCTTTTTTCGGAGAAGGAGTTTATAAAATTTCCAATCACTGGACATCCCAAACGGCTATTACCTATAGCAATAGTCATAATAACGGATATTCTCCCTACCAGTACCTGCTGCCCAATTATCTCGGCCACTTCATCAGCTCAATGCTGACAACAGGTATTCCCGATTTTGGCACACCTGGCCACGACAGCGTCGGCAGAATGGTGTGGCACCCCGTAGGCAGCACTAATACATTCGATATACAGCAGAATTTTATTTCAGATTACCAGGCAGGAAAACTGAGAAATCGTGCGATTGCCGGAATAGATTATGCCTACTATAAATCGTATCTCACCTACGAACGCTTTTATGGCAGCCTGTTCGGCGTAGTTCCTTATCCCGATCTCTTCGACGTAGTGGATATTTATGGCCATTCCGCTAAAATGCCGGAATTCGACAAGGTGAATGTGCTAAATGCGTTCGAAACACGCCCTCCTGCCAGTCTTCCCTATGATCAAAAAAATAGCGTAATCAGTGGATTTATTAATAACGTAACCAATATTACGGATTATGTAATCGTATCAGCCGGCGTAAGAGTAGATAATTTTCGTAATATTCTGCAGAAGGAGGAGCAAACCAAGTGGTCGCCAAAATTCGGTTTGATCCTTACTCCATTGAAAGATAAGCTGATGGTATTCGCTAATTACCAGAACAGTTTTACCAATAAATTTGGTGCCGATAAAAATAATAAACCTTTCGTGCCCGAGGAAGCCAATCAAAAGGAAATAGGTGTCAAATACAATCTCTTCCGGAACAAACTTACAGGCAGCGTCAGCTACTATGATATTATCGCGAAGAATGTCATTCGCACCGACATCAGCAATCCACAGTTTAATATACAGGATGGCGAACAAAGAAATAAAGGAGTGGAAGCGGAAATCGTTGCCAATCCTGCCATCGGCTGGACAGTTTTGATAGGATATGGTTATAACGATAGCAAATATATTAAAGCAGATGCGAATGTCGAGGGGCTCCGGCCTGTCGGCTCCGGACCCGCGAACACACTTAATTTTTGGACAAACTATACTTTTACCGGCTCGGCGCTGAAAGGATTGGGCATTGGTGTAAGCGTTAATTATGCCGATAAATCATATGCATTCAATCAAAGGCCGGATGGAGCATTGGTGCTCCCCTCCTATACCGTAACAGGTACTCACCTGACTTACGATGCAAAGCGCTACAGGGCCGGCCTCAAGATCAACAATATAACCAACGAAAAATACTGGATGGGCTGGAGCAACTTTATTCCACAGATGAAAAGGCAACTGATCGCCACGATTGGAATTAAATTTTAACCACCCTATGAAAACTCGAATCCATTGGGCAACACATCAGCGGAGGTGGTTTGGAAAATGGCATCTCTACCTGGGCATCATCGCCGGAGCAATTTTATGTATAGTAGGCTTAACGGGCAGCATTCTCGTTTTCCAGGATGAAATTGATGTGGCACTTAATAGAAATCTTTTCGAATCATTAAAGGGACAAAAAAGATATGATATTGCAGAAATCATCCCCATCGTTCAACAAAATTATCCGGATAAAAAATTTGATTATGTCTTTCAGATGGAGGACGAAAATCCCAATGCCACCTATCGTTTTTACAATTTTACCACTGAAAAGGAATTTTTTATTAATCCTTATACAGCGCAATTATGTGGTGAAAGACTGATCGACAGTTCGTTCATCCGGATTGTGATGAATATTCACCGAACCCTCCTGATACCGGCGGCCGGGCAATACATTGTAGGGCTCGCAACATTATGTATGCTCATACTTACCATCAGCGGGTTACGGTTATGGGTGCCACAGCAATACAAAAAATGGAAGCAATGGAAATCTGCATTGACCGTAAATTTTAAAAGCAGTTTCAAACGGCAAAACTACGACTGGCACAACGTGCTGGGCTTATATTCCGCACCTGTGGTCATCATGCTTGCGATAACCGGCTTCGCTATCACGTTCAGCACCGTTTTTATCGGTGTACTGTTTATGCTTTCGGGACGTTCACCACAATCCGTTGCAGAAATTTTTGATCAGAAATCGTCGTATGTCCAGGGTGCAAAAAGTCTTCCGGTAACAGAGATCGCAAAGATCGGAAGGCAGGTGGCGCCCAAAGCTCAGCTACTTGGAATTGCGGTGCCCGCCACGCCGGAAATGGTGTATCGATTAGACCTGAAATCCGATGGCGCCGCACGCAGTGGAAACAGGATCATGCTAATGGTGGATCAGTATTCCGGTAAAATAGTGCTGAACAGCGAATCCGACTTTCCCAATATCGGCAATTCATACCTGAGCTGGCTCACTCCTATTCACTACGGCACTTTCGGAGGAATGCCCACACGTATACTTGCATTGATTGGCGGCCTGATGCCCCTGCTGTTATATGTGACCGGGTTTATTATCTGGTGGCCACGCTATAAAAAGCGGGCCGGTAAAGGCCTATATATAGAGCCAAAGCCTGCCAGAAATGAGTATGAGCTGAATGCAATTCGTACTGCAAAGCTCAGTCTTTATTTTAAACACTATTTTGTAAAAGGGTTGAAGTACGGCCTCCTTTTATTGATCGTGGCCTTCGCTGCCGGTGCACTATATGGACTGATAGCAGGAATTATAATTCAGCCGGCGGTATTTTGCGTACTCTATACCGGCATTTGCATTTGTGTCAACTTTATTATCGCCTTACTGGTATTTCTCGTTAACCTGTTATTCCTGGCACCCTTCCGACGGTCAAAAAGATATGTATTTAAATATTTCGCTCTTTCCCTGGCCTTTATGTTGGCCTTCCTGCCCATCATTATTACAATTGCTCGATTAAACAGCAACCTATTTTAAAAAGCAGAACAGCGCCGGCCAAATTGAAACGCTGTTCTGTTATCTTCCATCTAGTCTTCCAGGTAGCCAAACTTTCCCTTGTTAAAATCATCAAACGCCTGTACCAGTTCCTCTCTCGTATTCATTACAAAGGGTCCGTGGGCCGCAATGGGCTCTCTTAAGGGCTCGCCACTTAACACCAACACAATTGTATCTTCCAGCGCCTCCACGGTAAATGTTTCCCCATCTCTTTTAAACATGGCAAAATGATCCTGCGGTACGGTCTGTTCACCGTTCACTTCAGCGCTTCCCTCAATTAGCAGGATTGCCGTAGTATAATCTTTAGGAAATGAAAATTCCGTTTTCGTTCCTTTTTTCAATTTGGCATTGAAAAGATGCATGGGCGAAAAAGTGGATGCAGAGCCCTTGTGTCCGTTGTAATCACCTGCTATCACTTCTATTTCTCCGCCATTATCCGGCAATCCCACCTTCGCCATATCTGCATTGCTCAGGTTCTGGTATTTCGGATCGCTGGCTTTATATTTCGCCGGCAGGTTTACCTGCTGTCGCCATGCTCTACCTTTCCTTTATAAGCGATCGTAACCGTTTCAAAGCCTTTATGCGGATGAACGCCCACACCGCGTGGGATCTCGCTTGGCGTAAAATGATATTTACTGTTATAATCCAGCATTATAAAAGGATCCATTTCCTGCATGGTAGAAGTGCCCGGAATAAAATTATGTACGCGAAAGCCATCTCCGACAAAATGCGGTGCAGCAGGCTTTGTTATTTTCGCTACTGTTTTAGTGCTCATAGTTTATTCTCCTTGTTATGGTTAATAGTAATCTTTCGTATGCAAAGTACCATTCCACAGAAGCATTTTCCATTGATCTATGATAAGAAGCAGAGGAATCCTGGCTACCGCCTGAAATTTTTTACCGCCAGCTCTTTCCTCACGCGGCTGAGACTTTCAGGGGTAATGCCCAGGTATGAAGCAACCATCGCTTGCGGCACCCTTACCAGGATATCCGGGTATATATTGATAAAATCGAGGTATCGCTGTTCCGCTGTTGAACTGAGTAATAACGTAATTCTTTTTTGAAGGCTCCGGATATGATTGTGAAGCAGGCGGTTGTTGAATTCCAGGAAAGCAGGGTTCTCTTTCGCCATTTTCAGGATAAGGCTTTCCTCAATAAGCATTATCCTGCTGTCTTCGAGCGCCTGTATAAAATAACTGCTGGCCTCGCTGAAAAAAATGCTTCCCCTGTCCCCGGCAAACCAGTTTTCAGGGGCAAACATCAGCACATGCTCCTTACCCTTTTCATCAACCGAATATTGACGCAGCAAACCTTTTTCTACATAGAGCACCTGCCTGCATACCTCTCCCTGTCGCAGCAGGAAGTCGTTCTTTTTTACATTTACGGATCTGCATTGCCGGGCAATATCCCGGAAATTGGCGTTGTTCACGGCATCATCCGGATAAAGAAAGCTGGAAAATACAGGATTGTTCATCCCGTAAATATATCGGTATTCGCATAAACCACTTAAATACAAAAGCGGCGCGCAGTAAATGCGGGCCGCTCTCGCTCATCAGGTGATCGCAAAATTAATACGTAAGCTTACCTATAACAGGCATCCACAATCCTCCCCTCAACAGGGCGCCGGGTGTGGCTGCGCCCGACGAAAGATCAATGCGGTAGAGCCGGGCTTCTGTATTTGTTAAATAGCTTTTATACGCGTAGCCGTCTTCCACGTATAAACTGTTAAGACCAAAATATTCGTCGCCGGCGTGATCCGCGATACCGGTTACAGAAGTAATGGCTTTGGTCTCCAGGTCTACAATAGCTGTTTTAAACAGCATCGCCGTATTGTCTAAAAATTTCCAGGTTGCGCTTTCGTCGTCTGCGCTCACGGGAATATATTTTACGACCACTTTATTATTGCCGGCATAGTATGCCGATATTACCTTTCCATGTACGGAAGACGTTTCAAAATTTAAAAAATAATCCTGGTCAAATGTCGACTGTCCATTTTTAATGCGCATTATACCGGAAGGTTTCCCGGAAGGTTTATAGCCTGCAGCATAGGCCGAAGAGGAGAAGGTATAGATATCTCCGGCTTCGTTTCTGATAATACCTGCATTGGTGTAATACATACCAATGGGCCCGGTCCTGGGATCTTTCAGTGTGGTGACATACTGAAGATCAGGGTAAGAATATACGCGTAAATAGGCAGTATCCGTATTGAGAATGTTCCAGTCTTTCTTGCGCAGAAACGATGGTATATATAAATAATTACCGGAAACGCTGGCGCCGGTCGGCCAGTAATAAAGCGTATCATCTGCGCGGTAATAAGAAACATCTGTCAGCGATTTGTTGGTGATCGAAATCGTTTTAGGGTCATAAATGTTTATCTCAATATTAGCAGACGAACCATCCCAGGGAGCACCGATCAAAATAGCTTTGTTATCAGGAGTCTGGCCAATGGCATATATCGACTCCAATGCCACCTTTCCCAGAGACGTGAGGTTTCCACTGGCATTGAGACCATAGGAAACAGCGCCCTCATCTCCGCTATGTGCCGCGAAGAATGTATTATTTAATGGAATACAATCGCCACTCTGCTCGATGCCTACTCCTGCCATGCTTATTTCGCCTTTCATCAGGTTAGCAAGCGAATCGACGCTCCATATAAACTGCGTGTAATCGGAAAGCCAGTAAGAAAAGACATATTTCTGATGAGCTTTACCGCCACCATCATCCTCACTATTGCTATTCTTTTTACATGAAAAAAACGCTATCGACACAAGAAGAAATAACGGATAAATAATTTTTCTATGCATGTTTCTATATTTGATGTTATTATGTTACGAAATTCTATTTCAATGTGTACCGGAACCGGAACGCAAATGAGCGGCCCGGCTTTTGAACCAGGTAATAATCATATACTTTCTGGTCAGTGATGTTCCTGCATTCTGCCCTGAAGCTGTATTTTCCGTCAGCAATGGAGTACACGGCAACTATATTCTGGGTAAACTGTTCGGGAATCGATTTTTTATAATTCCTGTCTCCATATACAGGCCAGTTAAGATAGAATGCGTCAATATAATTGGTCCCTGCATTGAGCATAAGGTTGTCATGTTTATTTAAGATGCCCGGAAATTTGTACGACACATCGGCATTGCCATAAAAAATGGGCACATTGGGCAATTGCTCACCGTACAAATAATCATGTACCTGTGTGCCGGGCGGATCATATTTATTGATGTTAACGCTTTTCTGGTAAGTGGCATTCATATCAATCGAGAACCTGTTGTTGTATGCATAAAACAACTGTCCATCCACTCCCGTAATACGTATATTTTTCTGATTTTTATACGTGCTGACCACACCTGTTACAACATTCTGTATAAGGTTGGTCACGTTCCGGTAAATAAAATTGCTTTCCACATTCAGCTTATGCTTGCCGGAAACAAAACCGGTTGCAATGCCGGCGTTAAAATTTTTGCTGGCCTCCGGCAGTAACGCAATATTGGGTCTGACAAGCAGGCCATCACCCAATACTTCATCAGCCACAGGAAGCCGGTACGCTTTTTCAAAAGAGACCTTTGCTGTAAGCCATTTCCTGACCAGATAAGACGCCGTCGCGCCATACCCCGTGTAGCCGGATGTTGCCTGGATTTGCAGGGTATCACCCTGGTTCAGGCCGGTAGACAGGTGATATTGTTTTGCAAACGCAGAAAAATTAAGCCGCTGCCCGATTGCTTTGAGATTGTAGCTGAGCCCCGATACATTCTTTCTTATATATGGCTCACCGGGTCGCGTAATTGTTTTGATTTCATCATCCTCACTGCGTGCGTAACCGGAATAAATATTATTCAGGATGAAATAATTATTCAGATCGAGATCATAACGTATCATCCCCGATAGCTGAAGATCTTTCACCTTATATACATAAATCGTTTTATCACCCAGTTCCCCGGCATTTGGATCGGGGAAATTGCGGTAACCGTAAGCGCCTGTCCAGTCGTACACGCGGCTGGAAGTGTCTACCGAGCGATTACTGTTATTGTTGTACGATCCCGATGCCAGAAAAGTGAGATGGGTAAAAATGAAATCTTCCTTTTTATATTTAAAAGAAGGTATAAAACCGGAATTAGTTTTAAATGCCCTTCCTACCACTCTTTGCATGGTGGCGCCCTGCTGAATTTCTTTATTATTGCCCGTCAAGACCATGCCCAGCAACAAATAGTCGGCGTATCGCTTATTTTTTACGCCCGCTTCCAGCATAATGGAGCCGGACTTATACCCGTCGTGAAAATGTTTATATTTTTTCACCGGCTGGTAAGCGCCTGTCTGCCTGTCGGCCACCGACACATCTACCTTGTAGCTGTTATCGGAATAATTGCCGAAAGCTCCCAGGTTGATCATGAAACCACTGCTGCTGGTCTTTCGGTAGTTAACCGAAAAACGGTGCGTGTTAAAGGAGCCCGTTTCATAGTAGGCATCCAGGAAGTTGCCGCTCGATTTATTCGTGATAATATTGATCGCGCCACCCAGTGCATCTGAACCCAGTTCCAGGGGAACAACACCCTTATACACTTCAATTCTATCCGCAATATTTACGGGAAGATTATTAAGGGTAAATGAGGAACCGTAGTTATCGATAGGAATGCCATCCATAAAAAACCTAACCTGCCGGCCTGTGAAGCCGTTAAGCGAAAAGCTGAAATCGGATCCCATCCCCCCGCTCTCCCTTATTTTTATACCCGTAGTCCTGTTCAGTACCTGGTTAAGATCGCTGTTGATGTTGGACAGGCCCTTGAGATCAATAGCATTCACATTGAACCCTGATTCCTTTATTTTCTTAATCTGGGTTTTACCCTCAATCAGCACATTTTCCAGCTTTCCAAAGTTCTGCCTGAGCAGGAACCTGAAATTCTTTTGCTTATTTATATGAACTCTTTGCTGAAAGGGCATGTAGCCCACCGCAGTTATTTCAATATTGTAAGTTCCGGGAATCAATTCACCAAAAGCAAACCGGCCGTCGCTGTCTGCCCGCACACCTTTTTTTATATCTTTCAGGTAGATGGTGGCCGCTTCGATGCCGCTGCCTGTGCTGTCATCTACAACTTCACCTTTAAAAATAATTTTCTGCGCCAGAACATCAGTAACACTACAATGGAACAGGCATAAAATAAAGATCAATTTCGCAGACTGCATTCTCAAAATCCGGTTGAACAGGTAATAAAGAATCTGGCAACAATGTGATATCATTTTCAGGGCACGAAAGTAGCTCCAATGAAAAGGTGCAACTTTCGAAATGAGGAAAGATGTTTACGTATTCAGGAAAAATCAGGCAGTGATCAGCCGAGCCCTCGGAAGGGGCTTTTCCAGGGCAGCGCCTTTCTTTCGCTTTCCCCACCATACCAAAAACCCGGTGACGGGCAGGCTGGCGCAGATAAGGCTGGCGATAAAGTAAATTATTTTGGTGGGGATGCCGCCGATCTCACCGACGTGCAGGCCGTAATTGATCCGCCGAATCTGGTTGGCCAGGTTATCGTCTCCCAAACGGGGCTGGGTGCCCGCCGTCTCGTTCAATGTATATTGATCCAGGTAAACATAGCGCCAGCTGCCTCCGCTCATATCCACGCATAAATAGATGGCCTCCCCGGGTTCTTCAGGAAAACCGACAATTACGTTGTCTTTGTTCTTTTTCCCGATTTCGTAAATGGCTTTGTACCATGCCCTGTCTACCTGTTGCATCAGATTGGAA
Organism: Flavitalea sp.; assembly: GCA_044224935.1. Classification (GTDB taxonomy): domain Bacteria; phylum Bacteroidota; class Bacteroidia; order Chitinophagales; family Chitinophagaceae; genus Flavitalea. The sequence continues at coordinate 7,116 of JBGAJL010000049.1, read as the reverse complement.
TGGCCGGGAAATGAAACACCGGATTTAACCGGAACTTCCTGTTTCGCTTCACCACCGGTAAGCCAGAAAACACCATTTGAGAACCAGGCAAACCCCATCAGCAGGCCGGTAAAGGCAAATATCAGCGCAACTGTTAATGAATAAAAGCCCAGCACATTATGCAAATCGTAATTTAACCGTTTAAACCTGGCCTTCCACTTCACGGTAAAAGCCTGTTGAATATTTCTTTTATTCCATTTCCTGGGAAACCATAAAACAAGACCTGTAATAATCAGCAGGAAAAAAATAAAAGTGGCCCAGCTTACAACAGGCTTGCCTATGGATGGCGGCAACCATAAATAGGTATGACCCTCCTCGACAAAATGAAAAAAATCTTCGTGCGACTTTATTGCAACTACCTCTGCCGTATAGGGATTTACATATACAAGAGAATCGCTGTGATCGATTGAAAAATACGCTGTGCTGTTTTCTCCCTTGTACCATACGGACCCCAATTCGGCGTCGGGCAGCATTTTTTTTACAGAAGAATACAAAACCGAAGGCGGAAGATAGGTATCGCCCGGCTGCTTTTGTACGTGCAGCCAGGGGGAAGATAAGCTTTTAATTTCCTGCTCAAATACCAATATACAACCCGTTATGCTCAGGATAAATACAATGATCCCCGATATCAGGCCGGCCCACAAATGAAAGAACGCATTTAGCTTGCTTATCATAATCAATCCTTCTCAACTGTTAATATCGTTTTCAAAAAATGGTATCGAATAAAAATTGCAAAGCTATTTATTTCTGCGAATGCGGTTTACGCAATCGGGAAATTCGCTTGTTCCCTTTCATCTTTACCCTTTCCGCAAACTATTTTTCCCGATAAAGGAACAGTCCGAAGCAATAGTGAATGATATTTGTCCGGCAAACACTTCAATTCATTGAACACTATTTACACAACATACTAAGCCCGGGGAAATCAGCTACCTTTTTGAAAACAGTTTCACCCGGCACCAATTTTTATACTATCCATGAAAAGAAGCCGCTTTGGGATCAGATTTCCCGGGGCGGCTTTTCAATGAGGTTCCCGATCTGGCGGCTCATCCGTACAAGATTCGGAGCTGTTAAACGGATCAATTCCGCGAGGGGCAATGGCTGATGACCAATAGAAAATAATGCAGAAAATAGTTTATCGAGTTGAGGATCGCTCTGAAGCGGCACTTTTCCCGCAAGACCAATAACAGGAATATTTTTTTTGTATGCCCGTATCGCCACGCCATATGGGCCCTTACCGTGCATTGTCTGTGCATCGATTTCTCCTTCGCCGGTGATCACCATGTCCGCATCCACCACTACCTCATCAAAACGGGTAAGATCAAGAAAGCGATCTATTCCGTTAACGATTTTTGCGCCGAGATAAGCCTGCAGAAAAGCCCCTGCACCGCCCGCTGCACCACCCGAAGCTATGCCCGTTACGTCAACACCCAATGTATGGGTCGTAATATCGCTGAGCTTCATCAGAAATTTTTCCAGCCGTATCACCTGGTCGGCAGTGGCGCCCTTCTGCGGTGCAAAGACAGTAGCAGCCCCCGATTTACCCAACAATGTATTTTGCACATCGCACCACAATTCAATCCGGGTATCTGCGATCCTTGCATCCAGCCGGGATATATCCACACGCGAAACATTCTCCAGTTCGCCAGGCGCAGGGCTTAATTCTTTTCCCGCTTCATCAAAAAACCGAATTCCCAACGCCCACAGGATACCACATGCACCATCCACGGTGCCCGAGCCACCAAGCGTAAGAATTATTTTTTTTACTCCCCTGTCCAATGCATCGGTGACCATCTCCCCCGTTCCAATGCTTGTTGTCAGCATGGGATTTAATTCAGCAGGTGTAAGCAGGCGGATGCCAGAAGCCGCCGCCATTTCAATAACCGCCGTTTTACCCTCTTCTATCAATCCATAAGAGGCCTCTATATTTCTGCTTAACGGATCATGAAACCGACCGGTCCGGATCGCGCCACCCATTACATCTACAACCAGCTCCGCGGTACCATCTCCACCATCGGCAACGGGAAAACAAACACAGGAACAATCGAGGCGGCTTTGCATTAAGCCCTCCTCAATACATTTTGCAACCTCAGCCGCACCCAGGCTGTTTTTAAAAGCATTTGGCGCTATCACGATGCGCATGCTCACAATATTATTTTTTGAAGAATAAAAACCATCAGCATGGCCGTTGAGCCCATTAATAGAGTTGCCGTGGAATAGACCAGTAATACGGATTTCATCTCCAGGCCCGAAAATTTGGTGATCACCCAGAAGTACGCATCATTGGCATGAGAGATCATCATAGAGCCGGCCCCCATCGACAATACACATAATAAATGACCCGTCGCCGAATCCAGGCCCAATGTTCCCAACAACGGTTGTACGATAGACGCAGCAGTAATGATGGCTACCGTTGATGATCCCTGTGCTGTTTTCAGAAGGCTCGTTACGAAAAAGGGAAAGAAAATCCCAAGCCGTGCGACAGATTGCATGGCGCCAAAATGTTCGCCCAGTTTGGTGGCAGCCAACACAGCACCAAAAGCGCCGCCCGCACCAATGATCACTAAAATCCCTCCTGCCTTCTGTACCGCCTCTTCCATCAGGGAGCCCACTATTTTTTTATCCCATGCACGAATGTTAAGCATAGCGAGTATCGTTCCTATAAACAGCGCGATGGCCGGCTCACCCAATAAAATTATAGCATGAATAAAATTATTATCGCCGGCTTTTTCAATATTCATAAATGACCGGAAAGCAATCAGCAGCAAAGGAACAAGAATAGGTAAGAATGCCATTAGCACACCGGGCGCTACCTTATAGTCTACTATTTCTTCCTCCATGCCCGTTGTTTCACTTACGAATCTTTTCCCTATCCACTTCGACCATATGTGTGCCACAAAAGCCGCCGGAACAGCTACGGCCATTCCCGCCAATATTAATTTCCCAAAATCAACACCAATAATTCCTGCTGCAGCTGTGGCGCCGGGATGAGGAGGCACCATGCAATGCACAGCCAGGAGGCCGGTTGCCAGGGAAGCCGACATAATGATTAACGAAATTCCGGTTCTCCTGGCCAGCGACTGATTTAATCCGCTTAACACCACATATCCCGAATCGCAGAATATCGGCAGGCCAACGATAAACCCCGTAATACTCATTGCCAGTGAAGCCTTGTTTTTTCCCGTAAGCCGTAAAATAAAATGCGCCATCACCTGTGTGCAGCCCGTATGTTCCAGAATAATACCGAGGGTTGTGCCCAGGATAATAATCAGTCCGAGTGAGGAAATGATATTTCCGAAACCTGTTTTAATAATAGCAAGGGTATCCATCACCGGTATTTCCACGCCGAATCCCACTACAAAACAGGCGAGGATCAATGCAAAAAATGCATGCAGCCGTAACCGGGTGGTGCAAAAAACAATGAAGCCGATACCGGCAAACAACCATATGAGTATCTGAGCGAAAGAAATATGCATGAGTGATCGTAAAGAAAATTAAAAATTGTTAAAAACCAGAGGAAATTTATCTGAAGATGAAAATTCTCCGGTGAGGCCTGTTATTATGAACAAGTCTGTTATTTTTGCTTTTTAAAATACAAACATGTCCTATTTTAAAGATAAAGTGATCGCAATTACGGGGGGAAGCGAAGGGATCGGCAAAGCCCTGATAGAAGCGCTGATACCCCTTGGCGCCAAAGTGGCCACCTGCGGGCGAAACCATGATAAATTATATAACCTGCAAATGCGCTTCGCCGGCGCACCTTTCCATTCCGTTACCTGCGACGTCAGCAAAGAACAGGATTGTAAGCGGTTTATTGAATCTACCATTAAAACATTCGGCGGCATAGACATCCTCATTAATAACGCAGGCATCAGCATGCGCGCACTCGTGAAAGACGCCGATATCGATGTTATGCGCCGGGTAATGGACGTCAATTTCTACGGGGCCATTTATTGCACAAGCTTCGCCCTTCCTTCCATTATCCAGAGAAAAGGCTCCGTAGTCGGTGTTTCATCAATTGCGGGCTACCGGGGATTGCCGGGAAGAAGCGCGTACTCCGCGTCGAAATTTGCCCTGCAGGGGTGGCTCGAAGCCTTACGCACCGAAGTGTTGGACGATGGCGTAAATGTAATGTGGGTCTGCCCGGGATTTACCACTTCCAACATCCGCAATGTGGCACTCGACAAAACCGGCGCCCCGCAAAAAGAAAATCCTTTGGACGAATCAAAGCTGATGAGCGCCGAAGAATGCGCCGGGCACATTATCGAAGCGATAGAAAAAAGAAAGCGCACACTGGTGATCTCTTCCGAGGGAAAGCGCACCATATTCATGAATAAATTTTTTCCCTCGCTAACGGACAAACTCGTGCGTAAATATTATTTTACGAAAGGAGAACTTACCAAATAGCTTACCAGCGAACTATAAAATGATTACATGCCAATAGTTACCCTTACTTCCGATATCGGTCAGCAGGACTACCTGGTGGGCGCCGTAAAAGGGCAATTGTTGCAGATTAATCCTTCCTTCAATCTTGTCGATATCAGCCACGACCTGGCACCGTTCAATATTTCGCAGGCAGCCTATGTGTGCCGCAACGCAATAAAAAACTTTCCGCCCTTCAGTTTCCATATAATCATGGTAAACCTGTTTGAACAGAAGCCGGAACAATTACTGCTGGCCTTTCACAAAGAGCAGTACATTCTTTGTGCCGACAACGGGCTGCTGCCCATGATACTGGAGGAGAAACCGGAAATGCTGATAGGCCTGACGCTGGATAAAACGGCAATAAAAAATACGCTCTACTGCACCAGGGTTTTCGGTGAAGCTGTTGAACGAATCAATCAGGGCGATGGCATCCGGGAAATTGGCGAACCCGATGCCAGTTACCTCGACCGTATCCCCTTACGGCCCTTGCTGGGCGACAACTGGATGGAGGGCCAGATATTGTTCATCGACCACTTCGAAAACATTATCGTGAACATTACCCACGACCAGTTTGAGGAGCAGCGCCGGGGCCGCAGCTTCAGGATCATCTTTAAGCGCGACGAGGTCATCAATACAATAAGTGAAACTTATGCTAATGTTAAAGAAGGTGAAAAACTTGCCCTGTTCAACTCGGCCGGCTACCTTGAAATTGCCATTAACAAGGGAAATGCAGCCGGATTATTCGGGCTACAGGGCTTTACCGAGAAAAGCCAGAACCAGCAAACCCGGCTTTTTTACCAAACCGTCAGGATTCAATTTATATAACTCCGTTTGTGCTTATACAAAATTCGTGTACGTTTGCCAAGCTTAAACAACGCCATATAATATGACATTCAACAGAATGAACAACATCGTGGGATGGATCGTGTGCCTTATTGCATGTACGGTTTATGTGATGACCATGGAAGCCTCAGGAAGTTTTTGGGACTGCGGCGAGTTCGTATCCAGTGCCTTTAAACTTCAAATCCCCCACCCACCCGGGGCTCCGATGTTCATTTTGCTCGGAAGGTTTTTCGTGATATTATTCGGGGACGACCCGCATACCGCCGCCCGCGGCGTCAACTTCATGAGCGCCATCGCAAGTGGATTCACGATCCTGTTCCTGTTCTGGAGCATTACGCATTTCGCCCGGAAAATCGTGCAGAAGGCCGGCGCAACCCTTACCACCAACCAGATCATCGGTATTATGGCTGCCGGTGTGGTAGGCGCACTCGCCTATACCTTTTCCGATTCTTTCTGGTACAGCGCCGTTGAAGGAGAGGTATATGCGCTTTCTTCATTCTTCACGGCACTCGTATTCTGGGCCATATTAAAATGGGAACATGAAGTGGACCTGGAGAGCAAAACCGATGGACATAAGTTTTCCCGCGCCGACAGGTGGCTGGTATTTATATTTTATATGATGGGCCTGTCGATCGGTGTGCACCTCCTGAACCTGCTGACCATTCCGGCTATCATCATGGTCTATTATTTTAAAAGATACCGGGTCACCAAATGGGGAACCTTCTTCGCTTTCCTTATTGGATGCGTAATTACCGGCATTATCCAGGTAGCCATTATTCAATGGTCGATCAAGGGTGCAGGAGCATTTGATATATTTTTCACGAATAAACTGGGAATGCCGTTCTTCGTTGGTTTCACCGTTTATTTTGTATTGATGGCAGTGCTGCTGCTGTTTGGATTGCGATTTAATCCACAGCAGATACAAAAATTTTCGGGCTTTGGTTTCTGGCTGGGGCTCGTAGTGCTGCTGTTTGCTTTTCCATTCATTAAATCCGGCGGATCTTTTCTGATACTGCTGGTGGGAATCGGTGTTTTCATCGCTATCTGCTACAATGCCAGGAGAAGCATCTACGCATTTTTAAGAATATCGATCTGGTCGACCATATTTATCATTATCGGATATTCTACCTACTTCACCACGCTGATCCGTTCCTCCGCCAATCCCACCGTGGATATGTATAACGTAGACAACCCGGTGAGCCTGGTTGGATATCTCAGCCGGGAACAATACGGCGACTGGCCCATATTGTTCGGACCTTATTTTACGGAAGAAACATCCAATGAAGATTTTATAAACGCCGGCGATCTGTATGTGAAGGGGGACAAAAAATACGAAGTAGCGGGGAAGATCCAGAAACAGAATTTTGCCGGGATGGAATCTGCACACCTTTTCCCCCGCATGTGGGATAATGGTAACGAACGTTATCAGCAATATGTTTACCGGGAATATGGCGGCCTTGAAGAAGGCGAAGAGCCAACAGAAATCAATGAAATAAAATATTTTGCCGATTACCAGTTCTCCTGGATGTACTGGCGGTATTTCATGTGGAATTTTACGGGCAAACAAAACGACCTGCAGGGATTCGGCAATGCACGCGACGGTAACTGGAACTCGGGAATTAATTTTATCGACAAACTATTCAACCACGGCACACCCGACGTGCTTCCCGACACGGCCGGCAAGACCAACAAGGCAAATAACAAACTCTACTTTCTGCCCTTTATACTGGGAATACTTGGATTGATTTATCAATCGCAAAAACACAATAAAGACTTCCTGATCACTTTCCTTTTATTTTTCTTCACGGGTTT